>CAZFDW010000095.1:0-15870 GCA_964517865.1 uncultured Chitinophaga sp. | reverse complement strand
AACACAAAACGCGGGGCGATGCCCACGCGGTTAAACGAATCTGCCATTCTCAAGTCATCCTCAGCGAGCGGATCATGCCGGACGCTTTGTGGAGCGTCTCTCGGTATTCATCGAGCGGGTCGGAATCGGCGACGATGCCTCCGCCGACAGGGAACCGGACCCAGCCATGTTTGAGTGTGAACGTGCGAATGAGGATGCTGCTGTCGAAGTCGCCACATGGTCCGAGGAAGAACAGACTTCCGCAGTAGGCTCCGCGAACCGTTGGTTCCAGTCCGGCAATAATCTCCATCGCGCGGATTTTGGGAGCACCGGTAATCGAGCCGCCGGGAAAACAACCGGCCATCAGATCCCAGACATCACAGTCATCACGCAGGGTTCCCACGACGGTTGAGACCAGATGCAGGACCGTTTCAAAGCGTTCGACTTCACAGAGTCCTGTGACGCGAACTGTGCCTCGCTGACATGACCTGGAAATGTCGTTCCGCAGCAGATCAACGATCATGACGTTTTCCGCTCGGTCCTTTTCGCTCGTCGAAAGTTCATCACCGGCGTACAAGTCGGCGATCGGGGAACGCGGTCTGCGGCGCGTGCCTTTAATCGGACGAGTTTCCACCTGCCGAGACCGATCGACTTTCAGAAATCGTTCCGGTGACGCGCTGACGATGGAAAAGTCGTCGGCCTTGAGCAAGCCGCAGAACGGCGCGGGGTTATTTGCTCGGACGCTGCCGTAAAGTTGTGTGGCCGTTCCTGCCCATGGTGACAACAGTTGCTGCGAGAGGTTAGCCTGAAAGATGTCGCCTGCCCGGATGTATTCGATGACTCGGGCCACGGCGGTGGTATATTGATCGCGAGTGAAGTCGGAATAAATCCCGGAGGTTGGCTCGATCCGATGATGCCGCTCAGCGATCGTGATTGACTGCGAATTTGAAACGGCTTCGGATACGGCTGTGGGATTGTGATCGATGTCGCGCTGCAGTCGTTCTTCAGTCCATGCGACGCGGTCGAAGAACGGCGTCGGAGGTTGCGGCGACTGAGCGTCCTGAAGTTGCAATACGTAACGACGAACGGTGCCTGCGATGTGATCCCAGACGATCGCCCAATCGAACAGTCCGACCAGCATTGCCGGAGTTTTGAAATCATCGAGTGCAGGATTTGGAATTCTCTCGAAAGCCTGACCGAGTTCGTACGACAACAAGCCCGCGATTCCCCCGCAAAATGGCGGTAGCGTTTCTCGTTCCTCATCAGACAGCGCAGGGAGACGTTTCTGCCACGCTCGGAGTACGCCAAAGGGATCGTCTCCGAACACGGCTTTGTCGAGCCGAGTCACAGCAACCGGATCGGCCGTCAATATCGTATACCGCGCGTCGCGTTCCCGATGTCGGGCGGCGCTGTCAAAGAGCAGCACAAATTGTTCATCCTCAAATACTGCCAAAGTGGTGAGGACGTCGAGAGCGGGATTGAGATTTGAAATCTGGACGGACACTGGCATGATTCAGAGGACAAAGGTGAGACGCATCCAACAGGCTGTATTATAGGGTGGAACCACCATGCTTTGCGAGCACCGGACGACCATTGCCATCAATGATCGCCATGGAGCAGGTCATGTTTTCCGCATTTTCGTTTAACGGCGAGCCGCAGGCGTAGGCGCAACCTGGCACCGACGCCTGCGGCTTGCCGTTAAACGATTAAGGCGACCTTTCCGCAGCTCAATCCCACCCTCTGACGGATGCATATGGTGATTGCGTAAAGTTTTTTCGTGGATAGCATTGAGTTCTTTGTCAGAATGCTCACGATTCGATAAAACACGGCGATCCGAAAAGGGGTCTGACCCTCTCCGGCATGCGGAAACACAACATCATCGCCTCCAAAGGGTCAGACCCCTTTTCGGATCGCGCGTACTGAAAGGTCGTCCCATGTCAATTGCTGAACAACCCAGCACCCGCGCGACACATTCGGTCCGTTCGCCACATATCAAGCTCACAAAGTACGATATCACAGTTTCGGCACTTTCAACTTCCGCTCTGTGCGCCATGTTGACGCTGATCGTCATGATCTTCATCTGGCTGTCGAATCTGCTTCCAACGCCGCAAAAAAAACAGGTCGTCATGCTCCCTCCGGGTGACGGTGGCTGGGAAGACGGTGATCCAAA
The DNA here is from genome assembly GCA_964517865.1 of uncultured Chitinophaga sp. Classification (GTDB taxonomy): domain Bacteria; phylum Planctomycetota; class Planctomycetia; order Planctomycetales; family Planctomycetaceae; genus SXXK01. The sequence continues at coordinate 13,721 of CAZFDW010000095.1, read as the reverse complement.
CGCAACGCCAGACGTGGAATCGCCCGAAGATGTCTCTCTCGATCCGTCACTCGCGAACGAAGAAACCGACGTAACCGAACTGGAAGAAGTCGTCGAGCAGATTGTTGAGGTTTCTGATAATGCAGCAGCCATTGTGGCTCCGAACGAATTCACGGGTTCAAAAAATACAGGAATTCCCGGCAGTGCTGACGGTACCGGTGGTCGACCATTGGGGACAGGTGGTGGTGGTCGGGGCGGCACGAAACGGGAGCAGCGGTGGATCGTCGAGTTCGCCGACAAGGGCGATTTGACAAGTTACGCCGCTCAACTGGATTTTTTCGGAATCGAATTGGGGGCGATGTTCCCTGCGGAAAGTCGCCTGGTCTACATGAGCAACATGAGTGCCGACAAACCTCCAACGCGTGAAATCAAGGAAGGTGCCGCTGGAGCGGAGCAGAGATTGTTTATGAACTGGGCTGACGGCAGTGAAGATCGTCGTGTGGCGGACGTCGAACTGTTTCAGAAAGCGGGCATTGATGCATCAGCGGCGGCGGTGCTGCACTTCTACACGTCAGAAACAGAAACGCTGATGGCCACGATTGAACAGGAATTCGGAGGCCACACTGTCGACGAAATCCGAAAAACGTATTTTCGAGTTCGCAGAGCCGGGAGTGGCTTTGAGTTTTTTGTCCAGAAGCAGTTGTTAAAGTAGTGGTCGGGAAACGCGGTCAGGAACCAATAACCAAATGGCCCGCTGGGTGCTTCGCACTATTGAATCCTGACCCCATTTCTCAACCCCGTGCAGCGTTGGTACTTTGAATCTTCTTTTACCTTTCCATTTCTCCACTTTCGCCTTGTCGGAATGTCCTATGAACTGGTTTCAGAACGGTGCTGGCTTTGTCTTCATGCTGGCTCAAGGTCAAAAAGTTGAAGCCTCTTTCATGATGAAGGTGGTAGAGAACTCCATCTGGATCGCGATTGCTGCGTGCGCCATGGTGGGCGCATTTTGTGGCTATCTGTTGTTTCGCAGGATTAAGCAAAAATCATTCCCGGGCGTGGAAGCTGAGCAGGCGTTTCTGAATGATATTGGTGAATGCTTTGAACGCAATGACTTCGACGGAGCGCTGGCGCTGTGCGATACTCCGGCATTGTGGAATCGCGCTTTGCCACAGTTGGCGACGCTGGCAGTGCAGCAACGTGACCGCCCGATCGGAAAAGTCCGTCAGATGCTGATGGAACGATTTGAACGCGACATCATGACGGGGCTGGATCGACTCAACAATTGGGTTTCCACCAGCATCAAGACTGCGCCGCAGTTGGGACTCCTTGGCACTGTACTCGGGATGATCAATGCATTTTCAAAAATTGCCGGTGCATCGAATTCTGGTGTTGAACCAAAAGAGTTGGCGGCAGACATCAGTTTCGCCCTCTGGACAACTGCCGCTGGAATGGCGATTTCGATTCCCTTGATTGTGCTGAACTCTGCGGCCCAAAACAGAATCAACGGCCTGCAGGAGTCTGTCGATGAAGGACTGGGACCGTTACTGGAAGATCTTGCAGCATCGCAACGAAGCGGGGGATCAATGACGTAATCGTCCGCGATCGTCTGCACCATGGCATTTCAAATCTATCTTTCAGCAAACTGCATTGAACATGGCTGACCAGTGCTTGAAATTGGGATTCCCGTATGTCCGAATCTGCCGAAAATGATGACGAAGTCTACGTCCGCAGGAATCGTTCACTGCCGGACACCGAAATCGATATCACACCGATGATTGACGTGACGTTTCAGTTGCTGATCTTCTTTATGGTGACATCGACAATGCAGGGCAATCCGCCTGCGGATCTGCCACCGGCAAAGTCGGGCGGGTCAATTGAAGTCGCAAAGGTCATCAACGTGGTGGTAAAACCGGCGGCAGTTTCCGGCGAAGCACCTCAGATAGAGATCAACAAAGAGGCGGTCAATCTGGACGAACTCAAACTGGCGCTCGAAGAACGGGCAGGTGCGCGGACGGATGGGATTCATGTGATGATTCTGGCCGATCGCACGATGAAGAATGGTGATTTGAATGAGATCGAAGTGCTGCTGTCTGAGATTTCCGGCGTGACTTATCATTTTGGGGTACAGGATCGACGCGACTAGTTCAATGTCAATGCTTGATTTTTTGGGTAGGCCGGACCAAGCGCAGCGCCGTTCCGGCAGGTGTCTGGCAATTGCCGGAACGGCGCTGCGCTTGATCCGGCCTACAGACTCCAGAGGCTTGAATTCAACAGGTGATTTATGGCCGATCTGACAGAAAAAAAACTGGGTGAGTTTCAGTTACTTCGGCCGCTGGGCAGCGGCGGCATGGCCGATGTGTACCTTGCGGAACAGACGACGCTGCAGCGTTACGTGGCGGTGAAGGTCATGAAGCCCTCACTGATGGCGCATTCGGGACAGGACATGGTGGCCCGCTTCAAACAGGAAGCGATGATGGCTGCCGGGCTCAATCATCCGAACATTGTGCAGGTCTATACAATTGGTCAGGAAGACGGCCTGCACTACATCGCTCAGGAATTCGTGCAGGGCAAAGATCTGGCGACGATCATGAAGGGTCGCGGCAAACCGGACGTCGCGTCGGCTCTGCATGTGATGCGACAGGTTGCCTCAGCACTGAAGGCGTCGGGTCACGCAGGCATTGTGCATCGCGATATCAAGCCTGAGAACATCATGGTCACGAAGAAGGGCGAAGTCAAAGTCGCGGACTTTGGACTGGCTCAGCTGGGTGAATCAAACACTGAAAAGAAGGGCGTCACGATGGGGACGCCGCTTTACATGAGCCCCGAACAGGTCAGCGGACGTGAACTGGATCCTCGCTCGGATGTGTATTCCTTTGGTGTCACGGCTTATCAGTTGCTCTGCGGCGAGACACCTTTCAAAGGCAACAGTCCCGTCGCGATCGCGATGCAGCATCTGAAGAATTCTCCGCCGCCGCTGAAAGAAAAAAACCCGGCTCTGCCCGATGTCCTGTGCCGTCTGGTGCATCGCATGATGGCAAAGCGTCGGTCGCTGCGATATCAGTCTGCGGATGAGGTACTGGAAGATCTCAAAAAGTTGATCGTAGCGCAAAAACAGGGACGATCTCTGGATCTGGTGCGATTGCCACGCCTTGAGGAGCTGGAGCGGCTGGCTGAGCTTGAACGCAGGAAGCAAGGTGGTCCGCGCGCCGCCGGATCCGTCGCCAGTCCGGACGCTGAGGAAATGCTGCTCGGTCCCGATGTCGCGGTCGGGGTGACCACGGTAATGCCTGGGCAACTGGTCGATTTCGAAGAGGTCAGTGATCCATCAGATACGCAATCGTTGCTTACATCCGGAACTCAGGCATTGAACGCGATTGATGATTTGCCGCCGATTCCGAGAAAGAAACGGGTCAGCCAGGAAGCGAACATTGACCTGACGCCAGCCGTGGATGTGACGTTTCAGTTGCTCATCTTTTTCATGATCACGGCGTCGTTCAGTCTGCAGAAGTCGTTTGATGTCCCGCCTGCCAAAAACTCGGACGGAATTTCAATGAATGTTCAGGTAGAAATGCCGGACTCAGGCGTACGAATAGAAGTGGATCGCGAAAACACAGTGTTTGTCGGCGACAAGAAGGCACAGACCTACAAAGAGATTCTGGAATTACTGACGGCAGAAAAATCATTAAACAGCAGCGTCAATGATGTGGATCTGATTCTGGATCCGGATTCCACGCACGAAATTCGGCTGACGGTGATTGATGCAGCCATGCAGGCCGGTTTTCTGCGGGTGAAAAACAGGATTCAGGAGTTGTGACAGTATCCGAAAAGGGGTCTGACCCTCTCCGGGAGTTAAACTTAATACAATTGCCTGCCTCCAAAGGGTCAGACCCCTTTTCGGATCGCGATGGCTTCAGTGAAATTTGATCGGATACAAACGTGGCTCAGAAAGAATACGACGAAGACGAAGTGGATGCTGCCGAAGAAGCGGCCCGTGCGCACCAGGCAGCCACAGCGAGACGACAGTTGTCTCGCGGGCGATTCGCACAAATCACCGAGAAACTGACGGGCGGACCAGAACGACCAGGTGAACAGAAGATTGGCCGGTCACCCATTGTCCTGGGGCTGACCTTTGTGACGCTGGGAGCACTTCTGCTCTCAGGCATTTTCTGGTTGATGACTGCGAGCACGCGCGAAGAACGACAGCTCAAAGAGGCCGTAGCGTCGCTGGAACAGCAGCGATATATCGATGCCGACGGTCAGTTTCTGAATTTTCTGGCAAGCTATTCACAGTCTGCTTCGGCGGATCCGGCAAGAATCGGCCTGCACCGTACGCGCGTCGAAAAGAATATCATGACGGAATATCCGGACGTGGTCAAAGGGCTGGAGGAACTCAACCAGCTGTTGACCGTCTGCCGCGACCTGCCTGGATTTGAAGACATCAGGGATCACATCAAACGTTATGCGGATCGTTTGACGTTCGCTGCAGCGCGGGTGGCTGAGGTGACTCAGGACCAGAAAGCCCTGGAGGTCAGTACGGCAGCGATGGAAATCATGAAGCGGTACGCCGGCGATGCGGGCATTCCGCCGGCGCGGCAGCAGGAATTGGAGCGTTTACAGCGACTGGCATCGGCCGCAGTCGCGAAGAAGACTGAATTCCAGTCTCGCGTGACTGAGATTCGCGGGCTGCTGGAAACCGGTAAGACAATTGACGCGATCGGCGTGCGCGACCGATTGATTGAGGCCTATCCGGGCCTAAGTGACGACAAAGATCTGAACGCTATCCAAACCGAAATCCTGGGAAAGGAAAAGGAGCTTGTCGTACGAAGTGAAGGCGCAGATGCTCTCACGACAGATGACAGCGCTGCAGACTTCAAATCACTTTCGCTGGCACTCAGGACACAGGCGGCTACGGATTTATCCTCGCAGGGAAGGTCCGTATTTGCAATCGGTATTGACAGCGTCTTTGCTCTGGATGCCGATACCGGTGATCCGATCTGGCGACAACCGGTTGGCGTGGATTCGCCATTCGCTCCGATCGCAGTCAAAGGGACAGAACCCGGAGTGCTGGTTTTCAGCACGCTTTCCGGCGAATTGCAGCTTCTGTCGCAGAAAGACGGGCATCTGTTGTGGCGGCAACCGCTCGAGGGGCGTCCCAGCGCTATGCCGCTTGTCGTTTCAGATAACATCTTCATCACCACACAAAACAATGAAATATGGCAGGTCGCCGTCGCGAATGGTCGCGCGCTGTCGCGTCTGAAGTTTTCGCAGCCGATCATTGGCCCGCCAGCGCTGGCCAGCGATGGCTCAAAACTGGTGATCCCGGGCGATGAGACGCTTGTCTATACACTGAGCCTGAATCCGCTGAGTTGCATTGCGGTGTCACAGATCCCGCACAAAGCCGGCAGCGTGAAAACGCCTATGTTAGCAGCCGGGAAATATTTCCTGATGTGCGATAACGTATCCGCTGAGAAGGCTCGTATTCAGACGTTGAATATTGACGACAACGGAGTCCTCAAGGTTGAGACCTCAGATCCCATCGATGGACAGATCAATGATCCGTGCCTGTTGCGTGGCTACGATTTATTTGTACCTTCGACACCGCAGCGCGTCACCGCGTTTCGAGTGGCAGAAGAAATAGGACAGCCGCCGCTTTCCCGCGTCGGTGCAAATCAACTTGAAGATGGTGTGCAGACTCGCATGTTTCTGCTGGCTGGCCCCAGTGGTCAATTGTGGCTGGCGGGACGCGATCTGCGAAAGTTTCAGACGCGCACCAATACGATTCTGCTTGACTCCGGCATCACGGCGGAAGGCATTCATCTCCAGCCGATTCAGTTTGTCGATGAAGCAGTATTTCTGACGACGCGCAACCCGCAGTCGTCAGATGAAGCAGTATTTCTGACGACGCGCAACCCGCAGTCGTCATCAGTGTTTTTCACTCGTGCCAATCGTGAAGAAATGAAGGGAACATGGCGTACCGTGCTTGGTTCGAAACTGGTGGCTGTGGGGCCTGCTGCCGGGGGAGATTCAATACTGGCGGTGGGGGATTACGGTGAAGCGTACCGTGTGTCGATGGCCGATATCGCAAAGGGTGGATTTCAACTCGAATCCACCAGCCGATTCCGCCTCCCGGATAAACTCACTTCATCGGTTGGCGGTGTGGCATTGAAGGATGGTCGAGTGGCGGCATGGTGCGGGGCTCCCGAACCTTCAATGTGGACATTCACTCCGACAGGGCAGTTGGAACGCAAATGGACTCTGCCTGACGGACCTCAGTTGCCACCGGTTGCTCTGGATGGCGGTGTCGTGTTCGCCATGCCGGGACGGCTGCATATTTCAGCCACCGCTGGCGGACAAGCGGCAGAAGATTATCGAGCCGCTCAGACGCAGGATCAGCAACAGCCATGGAAATCTCTGACAGCAATTTCACCGACTCAGGTCCTCGCCGTGAATGCAGACAATCAATTTTTCCGCGTCGAATTCCGCGCGACTCCGCGTCCGCAGCTTGCGGAACTGAGTGTCACGAATGTGCCGTATGTGATTGAACTGCCACCGGCGGTTTCAGGTGAATTTCTGTTTCTGGCCACCACCGATGGAAGGCTCGTGATGATGCAGGCGGCCACGCTGGAAGTTTTGGCCGAAACTGACCTCGGCATAATTCCCAGCGCTGTACCAAAAGTGGCTGGCGGCCTTGTGTTTGTAGAACTGGCAAATAAAGAAGTCCGCGTGTTCAATGTCGCAGACGGCCTGTCGCCGGCAGCGTCATTTCCGCTGGATGGCCACGCCCTGGCCGGTGACCCGCTGCTGCTGTCCGATAAAAGTTATCTGATTGCACGCACGGATGGAGCGATGATGCGTCTCAACTCCGACGGCGCAATTTCAGACTCCGTGGTGCAGCTTGGCCAGTCGATTCAACAGGGCCCGCTCAGCATGAATGGTCAGATTATCGTGATCGGCAAGGATGGAAGTCTGCATCCGTTGGCCGAGACCATTGGGAAGTAGCACAATGGATTTTTGTAGACTCAACCCTTTTTAAACGATCTGTTCGGCAATTCAATGAGCCTTAATATCACGTTCGTCAAGTTCATGATTTGCACGCCATGTTGGTCTGCGGCCATCGGCCTGGCGATCGGGCTGTTGTTCAGCGCGCATGCTGCGATGGCCGATGAGAAGGTCGAAAAGTCGGAACTGCCGAAACTGACAGAGATCCAGTTGCCGACAGCCGATGATTTGTTGCGTGCCGATGACAGTAATGGCAAAGCGTTTGACTGGATCGTGCTGAAAGCATCCCTTGAGGCGGACCGTACAGTCCTTGTTGTCAGTCCCCTGGAAATACGTCCGGATACGCTCAACACGATGGCTGAAACGTACGTCAAAGTCGAAGCGACAAAGCCAAAAAACGAAGAAGAACGCAACGAACGTACGGCGCGATTGAAGAATTTGAAGCAATTGATCGTCAAGCTGCCGGGCAACGCAGTTGCAGAATACGCACTGCCGATTTCACAGATCGATCATATCATTCTGTTTGAAGAACTGATGCTCCGCCGAGCCGACGAATTGCTTACGGAAGGTGATATCCGCAAAGCGTATGAACTTTTGTTGCGCGTCGAAAAGGAATTTCCTGCATGGGAACTCTCAAAGCCGCGTTTTGAAAATCTGCTTCTGGTGGAATCAGGATTGCGTGCCCGAGACGGGGATATTTATGCCGCGTTGGCGTTGCTGGACGAACTGGCGAATCGCAATATGGACAATCCCGAACTGCAACCTCGCTTCGGAGAACTTGTCGCACCGATGATCGAGACTGCGGTGGCAGCCGCAGACTTCCATAAAGCCCGTTATCTGATTTCGAGAATTGAAAGAGTTTTTCCAGGGCATGAAACGGCGAGAGCCGGGCAAAATCGGATGCAGTCGATGGCCGACAGCCTGCTCAACGATGCGAAACAAAAAACCAGTCAGCGAGAGTTTGCCGCTGCGGCGGATCTGGCATGGAAAGCCGAAGCGATCTGGCCAACATCCGGCAATTCCCGTGCGATCTTTGCACAGACCGTGGCGCGGCATCAGGTACTGCATGTGGCGATTGATGATTCCAGATCGGCAGAGATCGTATTTCCCTCACCGCGAGAATCTGACGAACGGCAACTGGAACTGGTCGAAGTGCCACTGTTCGAACCGACGAGCGCTGATGAACTGACTTATTTCCGCTCCAGCTACTTTGAGATCTGGGACCCGACCGATCTGGGGCGCGAAGTCGTGTTCACACTGCGGGAGACGCGCCCGACATGGCAGTCTCAGCCATTGCTGACCGCCAATCAGATCGCCGATGCACTGGGACGGCGCATGGACCCGACCAACCCCCTGTTTAATTCCCGACTGGCGTCGTTTGTGCGGGAAGTCTCGGTACGTTCCCCCGGCGAAATGAAGATCAGGTTTTCACGAGTTCCATTGAGTATCGAATCACTGTTGCGATTTCCCATCATTGGGGCGGCGAGTATCGCGGATGTTGGCAATTCAGATGCGACTGCGACGCCCGGCCAGACTCCAGAAGGCACCGCTGCTGAAGTCACGACGGCGGACGCCACCAGCGTCACGCTGTTATCGACGAGGTTTAAGCTGGTCGAAGCCGACACTACAGGAACATCGTATCTTCGTGAACGTCCGGAACCGGATGGATTGGATCCCGGCAAGTATCATGTTGCAGAGATCCGCGAGAAGAATTTCACAGATCGCAGCGAATTGCTGAAGACTGTGATTCGCGGCGAGATTGACTATCTGCCGAATCTGTTGCCGTGGGAAGTCGATGCATTCAAAGCGACACCCGCGTTTCAGGTCCGTCAGTATGCTCTGCCGATCACGCATGTGATTACCTTCAACCCACTGTCCGAACGCATCGTGAATGCTCAAATGCGGCGTGCGCTGTCATTTGCTTTGAATCGTGAAGCGATTCTTAAATCGATCGTACTGCGCGACCAGTCAATGCGTTATGGTCGGCCGACAAGTGCTCCGTGGCATCTGAAAAGCTATGCGACGAATCCATTGGAAAAACCGCCTGAATTCAATCTGCGACTGGCATACGCATTACGCTACGCAGCGGAGCGACAGTTGCAGTTGGCTGAACTGACAAAACTGGAAACAGCAGCAAAGGCCAAAGCAAAAGAGACGGGTGATAAGTTTGAAAGTGAAGAATTCCGCAAAAACACCAATGTCGATTACATCAGGTTGCCGCGTCTGCGGATGGTCGTTGATCCGGATCCGACAGCTATGGAAGCTGCACAGCGGATGGCGGAGTACTGGAAAAAGATTCTGTTTGAAATCGATCTGATTCCAGGCGATCAGCCGGGGACACCGCTGCAGGACGCTGACTGGGATCTGTGTTATCGTCGCATTCGCATGGAAGAACCGTTGCTGGAACTCTGGCCGCTGCTGACAAATGATTCTTCGTTTGATATGAACCGCCTGAAACTGTTTCCTGACTGGATGCGGCAGGAACTGGTCAACCTTGACTACTCAGCCAGTTTCGTGGACGCTCAGGATCGGCTGTTCACAATTCACCGTCACATGTCGGCTGAAGCGTTCATCATTCCGCTTTGGGAAGTGGATGAGTTTGCAGTCTGGAAAAAATCGACTCTGGGAATTCCCGAAAGCCCGATGTCTCCTTATCAAAACGTTGAACGCTGGATCGTGCGCCCATGAGAAAACTGATTGCCGATTTCCTGCACATTGCGGCGCTGGGACTGATCGTCATGACGAGTATCCCGGCTGATGCACAGGACGCAGCGCCGGCGCGGGATGCTGCGCCTGCGTCAGCCGAAGCGGCCTCGTCTACGGCGGAAACGCCAAAGAAAACAGCGGCAATCAAGGTGTCGCCTAAGGTTGTGATTCCATTTGCTCGGGAAGCGTATCGCGTGGTCGTGGAAGTCGGGTTTAGCGGCATTGCGACTCAGCAACCAACGTTGCGACAGGGTTTGGTTGATCAGATTCGCAAAGGTCTGGATCGCATGTACGGCGCTGCATGGAACGCGCAGGTTCAAGCAAGTGATTGGCTGATTCCCGGCGGACAGGTACGACTGAATCGATTAACGGCGGAATCGCTCCTGCTCAGGTATCCGGAATCGTCGGCTCAGAAAGTTGTGTTGATCGGGATCGAAGAGTCTAACGGTACTTTTCAGATCAGTTGCCGGGAATTTGACACGCGCGTTCAGGAAATGTCGCCCCTGTTGACCGAACACACGGATGCAGAACAGAATGTTGCGAACGTGGCCACGCGACTGGCGCGTGATTCATTCAGGCCGGTACTGTTGTTTGCGAAACCAGCCGTTGTTGGTGGCGAACTGGAGTTCCTGCTTCAGGCCGGCGAACTGACTGTCCCCGACCCGACCGCCGCTTTCATCCGGGATGGTGATGTACTGCGAACGTTTCTGAGACAGATGGAACGCCGCAATCCGGATAAACTCAAAGTCCTGCAGCGACTGGATCTGTGTTACGTGCGCGTGACCGGCTTCAACACCGAACTGCGCGCCGATGTTGCATTCCCGGAAGATGCGCCCGTCTCGGTTGAAGGCGTCACACGCGACACTTCTGCCGTCTATCTCGATTCCGGCCATGTGCGTGGCGTGCTGATTTCACATGGCCCGGTGCCGTACGGCGGGGCTGGTCGGAGTGTGCAGCAGATGGCACTGCGCCAGCGCCCGGCTGCGACCAGTAGTCGAGTCAAGCTGGTGCTGCAGACGCGCACCGATCGACCGCTGATTTGCTTTCGCGTGGACAAAGTCTCCAAGCTGCGACACACCGATTCGAACGACGCACCGAGCGAGCGCGTTCTGAGTGACCGGAACGGCGAGATTGAGATTGAGGTCGATCCGGAGAATCCCACGTTTTGGCTGTATGTGTACAGCGGAAGTTCGTTGCTGGCGCGTGTGCCGTATGCTCCCGGACTTCTCCCGCAGGATACAATCAAACTTCCGGACGACGGGTTGCGACTGGGAGTGGAGGGAGAACTGTATCTGTTCCGCGATGCGCTTGTGGACACTGTGGCTCAGAAGGCGGTGTTGATGAGTCTGGCGAAAAAGGCATCGGCAGAAGGCAAGCTGGAAGAAGTCGATAAGTTGATTGTTCAACTGGATGAACTGCCGGGGCAGAAGGTATTTATGTCCCGCCTGAACACAATTAAAACACCAGCGACTGAAAAAGCCGACCTGCAGCGCAATTCCGGTGTCAAACGCAAGATTGAAAAACTGTGTCTGGCGATGGAAGAATCGCTGACGGCGTTTTACAGCAGCGACAACAAGATTCGCGAAGCACAGGAACTGGAACAACTTCGCAAGTCCGCCGAACGCAAAGCCTCCGCGACACCGGGCCTTGTACCACCGCCATAGCGGTCGGTCCTCCTGCCCGATTGCATCTGGACCTGAAACCGGTGAGAATGTGAAAGCCTGCGCTATGCTTCGCACTTTCGAAAGGGATCCCGGTGAGCCATCATTTTTCACGTCGCAGTTTCCTGTCGTCGGCTTCGGCCGGTGTTTCAATCCTGACGGCCAGGCAGCTTGTGGCGGGATTGACACCCGTCAGTGATGAACAGTTGCGGGGAGCGGCAGGTGGCATTGTACGACTGCGGCCTGAGATCGAGCCTCTGGTAAAATTGATCGAAGACACGCCGCGCCAACGGCTGCTCGAAGAAATCGGCAGTCGCATTCGGGGCGGACTCAGCTATCGCGAGCTTCTGGCTGCATTGCTGCTGGCTGGAGTCCGCAATGTCGAGCCGCGACCTGCGGTGGGATTCAAGTTTCACGCTGTGCTGGTGGTGAATTCAGCACACCTGGCGAGTCTCGCGTCGCCGGATGCGGATCGGTGGCTTCCCATTCTCTGGGCACTCGATGAATTCAAGAGTTCTCAGGCAAAGGATGTGACTGAGGGGAACTGGACGATGTCGCCGGTTGATGAAGCCGGAGTTCCTTCAGCCGGTCAGGTTCGCGATTCGTTCCATAAGTCAATGCTGCAATGGGATGTGGCACAGGCGGACGTCGCGACTGCAGGTATCGCAAGATACCTGGGAGCAGCTGAGGCGCTCGAATTATTTGCTGAATATGCCGCTCGTGATTTTCGCAGCATCGGCCATAAGGCCATCTTCCTGGCCAATGCGTGGCGAACGCTGCAGACGATTGGTTGGGAACACGCGGAGCCCGTGCTGCGGTCGCTGGCCTGTGCGATGCTGAACCACAACGGCGAACCGAATCCGGCAACCAGTGATCTGGCTCCGGATCGTTCGTGGAAGACAAATCAACAATTGGCTTTAAAGTTCCGGGACGGCTGGGAATCCGGCACGCCGGATACTGCCGCAACAAGAGACTTATTGACGACACTGCGGACAGGTTCCGCTGATGAAGCCGCGATGCTGGTCGTCGATTTAGTAAACCGGCAGGTGTCTCCTCAATCCATCTACGATGCCATGCATCTGGCTGCAGGCGAATTACTGATGCGTCAGTCCGGCATCGTGCCGCTGCATGCAGCGACGACGACCAATGCTCTTCGATTCCTGTTCGACCATGTCGGGACACCGCAGACGCGCAAACTGCTGTTGCTGCAGAATGCTGCATTTCTGCCGCTGTTCCGGGAAGCAATGCGGGCGCGGGGTGACGTCGGAGATTTGACGATCGATTCGTTGGTTGCTGTCGAAACAAAGGAACCCGTCACTGTCGAAATGGTCTTTGATGCCGTTGGCCGGCAACCGCTGCAGGCGGCAGAACACGCGATGAACTTCCTGTCATTCGACCACAGTGCAGAAAGTCTGATGAACGCTGCGCGCCGGTTGATCTTTCTGAAAGGCACGGACGCGCACGACTACAAATTCAGCACGGCAGCACTGGAAGACTACTACAAGATCAGCCCGGTCGTGCGAAACCAGTTCATGGCTGCCAGCATGTATAACCTCAAGGGCACGAGCGCCGCCGACAATAAGTTAGTCGATCGCATCCGGGCGGCCCTGAGTTGAAGTGTGCATTTAGAACCCCTAGCGCGGCGAAGCCGCAAATCCGAAGTCCGAATTTCGAAATCCCAAAGAACTACGGCCGAAAAGATGCGCGCAAAATGCGCAGTTGTTGGAACCCTTTTGTGGAGCACCACTCATCAGTATTTCGGGAGCGTCAATTTCAGCGTTGACGGTTCACGAATTCTTAGCCATCACATGAAGCTGGGGCAAATCCAGGTCCTGGAGACTGCGTCCGGTAGAGCGTTGCTCGGCGTACGCGTTCCCGATTTTACTGAAGCACGCGAGGACTGGTCCACTTCCGGCTTGGCCAGTCAACAGAAGCGCTGGCCGCGATGTTGCCGCCTGGCGAGTGTGCGGAACACGAATCGCGGCTTCAGTTGTGCCGGGAACGTAAGCCATTCCGCGATTTTCCAACGAGGCTTCCCGCTGAAACCGACCGGGCATTACCACCAACCGACCCCGCCGTAAATTGAAGTCATCAGCCCGCGCCGGCCGCACCCGGCTTCACGCCTTCTCGTTACCCACATCTTTGTTGAGGAATCGGCCGTTTGTCGTTGAGACCGTGAAGAATCCAGCCTGGGAAATCCTGCGATTCAACCCGGTACGGGTTTTACAACAAAGCCTGGGGTCGCCGCCTTGCGGCGCACCCCAGGTACCGGAATAGGAAATGTCCAGAACCCCAACGGGGTTCCACAATCTGCTGCTGGGATATAGCGATACCTGAACCTGAATGAAATCGTTGCTGTGGAACCCCGTTGGGGTT
>CAZFDW010000094.1:0-16086 GCA_964517865.1 uncultured Chitinophaga sp. | reverse complement strand
ATGCCTCGTCCAAGATTCCTCAGCCACATCATGTTGAAGAGAATATGCAGCACGCTGAAGTGGAGGAAGATAGGTGTGATGAACCGCCAGATTTGACCGCTTTGCACGATGGCAGTTAATGACGGTGTATCGAACAGTGCGATATCTCCAAATGGCGTCGCGACTGCAAGTGTGGGCGGTTGGATAAACAGCGCGTTCCGCAACGCAGACAATTCATTATTGCAGGTCGGCGGAATCATGCTTCTGCCCTGCCCCGTCCTTTGCCAGTCAGTGCAGATCAGCACAACGAGAACCGAGATTCCGATCAGGACCATGGTTGCGGGATAGCACTTCCACCACACTCCGGACCAGCGATCCTGAATTCGAACCTGCAACTTCCGTGTCTTTTTCTCTTCGGCTCGAGCGTCCACCTGCTGTTGTCTGAGCGTCCGCGTGGCCGTCTTGAATTCCGGTGCATCGGGGTTTTGTTGGAACTCGGCAAGGACTTCACGCGCCTTGTCGCGATGATCGTCACTCAGAACCCAGACGACCCAGGAGTTTTCTTCCTGAGCGACTTCGGCAGGCATGGAACGAGATTGCAGCACATTCGCCAGCAGATTGGCATGGCGTTGGTCAGTAAACTTGTGAAGTTCGCGCATGAGGTCTTTATCAGGTCTCGTGTGTTCGATGATCAGGACAAGTGTATCGATTCCAGGGTGAATCCGTGAGAGACTTGATCGCTGAATCCGGACAGGAATGCCAATTCAAACAGATTTCCTGAATCTTCAGTCATGCGGAATTCATGACCTTCAACGAATCGGCGACGCCCGCATGCGAGAGCTAAGATCCGAAGGATCATCCGTCGGATCGGACCGATCCGACGGGTTCAACCAGGAAGGCCAGCGGCGGCTGCGGCCCAGTGGGGGTTACCGCAAGTTGCGCAGCTATCAGGTGGCGACCGTAATCTACGATGCCACCGTGTCATTCTGCGACCGCTTCATTGACAAACGTTCCCGCACAAATGATCAAATGGTTCAGGCAGCTCGCAGTGGTCGCCAGAATATCGCCGAAGGCAGCCGCGCGGCGGCTACAACCAGCCAGACCGAACTCCGACTGGTCAATGTGGCTCGCGCCAGCCTTGAAGAACTGCTGCTGGATTACGAAGATTTTCTTCGTCAGCGGAAGTTACGAACCTGGGCGAAGAATGATTCAGAAGCCCTAGCCGTGCGGGCTGCGGGTCGTCAGGTTAATCCGACGGATCAGCAACATCCGACGGATCAGTCCGATCGGTCGGATCCGGTCACGCACTGGAAAACCTATGCCCGCTGGCTGGAACATGCCGATCCAGCGGTGGTTGCCAACACGCTAATTTGCCTGATTCACCAGACCAATTACCTGCTGGACCAGCAAATCAGCGCGCTCGAACGCAGTTTTGTCCATGACGGCGGCTACAGCGAACAACTGGCCACTGCGCGCATGGCCGAGCGACAACAGAAGCATCCGTCGGATCAGACTGATCCGACGGATAAAATTCCCAAGTGCCCGCTGTGCGGGAAGTTCCTTGCGCTGCGGACGGCTAAAAAGGGCGCCCGTGCAGGTTCGCAGTTCTGGGGATGTACCGGCTACCCGGAATGCAAAGGCACGCGGCCGCTGGACGGTTGAAGAACTGAAGAATATCGGACGGATCAGTCCGATCGGACCGATGATCGGTCTGATGAACCAATTCATGCCGAAGTGGCAACATTGCCGACAGATGCTGAATCGATTACCTGTGCGACATGAGACGTGAGGACATTAAGCGGCCCGACCGTCTGAGGAAACTGCAATTCGTCGCAGGCCGCGGCAGAAGTAATCGATCACGGATGGCACGTCGAACTGTGTGACGATCTCGGCGTTGGTCTGTCGCGATCCGAACGGGCGGCGATCGACGATCGTCATGCCGGCGGTAAGTTCACCGGTGGTTTCGACATCCAGTGCAACTGTTTCCGTCACAAACTTCGTGGCATGCGCGGTAATCGCGAGGGCGGCGGCCGCAGCGATCGGGACCTCCTCGCGTGGCAGGAACTGACGATTGGCACGAACCGCGAATTGCAACAGGCCAATCACAAATTCACCGACGGGTGTGGATGGAATGAGCCCGCTTAAGCGGTCAATGTCGTCAAACGTCAGGCCCGGATCATTGCTGACATCGAGCGGGACGATAATCTTTCCAATCGGTGACCGCATGACAGCGCGCGCGGCCTGGGGATCTGACCACATGTTGAATTCCGCCGTGGCCGTCACATCGCCGCTGCGTCGCATGACTCCGCCCAGACAGATCAGGCCGTTCAGCAGCAGCGGAAGATCGGGGTCCAGATCGAATGCCATTGCCACATTCGTCAAGGGACCCAATGTGAGGATCCGAATCTCCTGAGGATGCTCTCGTACCAGTTCGACAATGAGCTTCGGGGATTCTCGACGATTATGCAGGTCCGGTACCAATGGATCAACTTCGCCAAGTCCCATCCTTCCGTTCAACGATTGCTGCAAAGGCATGCCCGTGGGAATATGATCGGCTGGCGATTCTGCGATATCGGACTGTCCTACCCGCGGATGTCGTAACGGATCTGCCAGCCCGATCAGGTAGTGCAGATTGCGTGTTGCCTGGACGCCGGAGACGCTCCCCGAAACGGCTGTGAGCCCCAGAACATCGATTGAAGGATCCGCCAACGCCACCAGGATCGCAAGGGCATCGGCGATTCCTGGATCAGCATCGATGATGATTTTCTGAGTCACGTGTGCTGTACCTTCGCATGGTCTGATGGATTGTCATTCATCACCGCATTTCGCCGCTCACTCACGTCTGCGGGCAACCTGAAAAATGCTGTGTCAGACTATTTTGCATCTTCTTATTTTGCAAGGTACTTGTCGAACCAGTTGAGCAATATCGTCACGGCTGGCCAGCTGCGGCGGATAATTTTCAGTCGCCCGACGGATTCAGCAGCTGCAGGATTGCCTGGGCATAGAGACGATGCCCGAAGTCGTTGGGATGGTTGAGCCCGTTACCGGTAAGATCCAGCTCGTGCTTGTGCTGACTTAAGTAGTCCCAGACGGCAGTGACGTCGGCCAACGCGACGCCGGGTGCGACGAGGGCTTTCAGCTTGTCACGGTAGAGAGGAAACATTTCGCGCGGGGTGTGAATCCATTCGCGGTTACCCAGCATCGTGGCGACGAGCAGGATTTCGATTTCCGGATTTACGGTCTGCGCACGTTCGATGATCATGCGTGTTTGATCGGAATACCAATCCGGATCTTTGCGTCCGACATCGTTCATGCCGTAGGCGACGATGATCAGGTCAGGCTTTTCCAGCAGCAGGTTGTCAAGATCCGTGACACCATTCGTGACGCTCCAGCCAGCGACTGCGCGATTTCTGAGTGTGACGTCGCTGTCAGACAGGACGCGCAACTGAGCGGTCACCAGATCCGGATAGCCTGGCTGAAAGGGCGGTGCGGCCGTCATCACAGACGCATCCAGGCCCGTTGAGATACTGTCGCCGCTGATACCGATCATCAGTGGAGATCCGGCTTTGAGTCTGGCGATGGTGAGTGGGAGACTTCCGTAGCATGGTCCTTCAATTGCCACTTCATTGTCGGTATGCTGTCGGAGGTAAGTGATTTCCACATCACGATCGTGGAACCAGCGCCCTGGTCGGTAGAGCAGATTCTGTTCCGGATGTCCGACGCGATGTTTGTAGCTGTGCGGCGAATCGGTGGGCGGAAACAGATCGGTTTCATTGATGACTTCGACGGGTTCCGGATGTTCAAAGCGTATCGTGCGTGTTCCTGCTGCGGCATACGAGACGGCAGGCGGAGCAAACTGATGTCTCCCGTCAGCAGTTGTGATTTGCAGAATGTTTTTGTGAAAGAATGCGAGATTCACGTCGATCGGCCCACCGTCCGCAGGACGCCGAAGAATGCAGCTTTCGCGATGGACGATGTCTGAGTTCCAGACGGGTGACAACAGGTGCAGATCAGGGAGCAGAAAGGACGCTGCGTTGATGCCCGAAGGTGTTTCGTGCAGTCGGCTGGTGAGGACATCGTACCACAACGCAGCAGCTCGACGTTGCCCGAGGGCGCTGAAGTGTCGGCGGGACTTCTGATCACCACGGTTGTCCCCGATGAGCGTATCAGTGTCTGGGCCAGTTCCGAATCCCTGCATGGCCCAAAGTTGTTCGGTCGCCTGCCGAATGCGACCTTCGCCTTCGGGATCATGGTAAACCGTTGGATGATGTGTAGATTTCGCGAGCAGCCAGACGGGTTCAAATCCCCAGCTTCGAACGGCAGCTTTGCGGATGGCCTGCAGATTCGCGACGTACTTTTCAATCGCTGTTTTTGCAATGACGTCTGATTCGCCCTGCTGCCAGAGCACCGCGCGGAATCGACCGAGCGCCTGACCGGCTTGCTTCAGACGTGGATGCAATGTTCCGTCCGGCATCCATTGTTGAGATGATGTTCCGCCGACGGCGACGTTGGCAAATCCAATCGGCACACGAAACTGCTGCAGCAGTGAATCACCCAGCGCGGGCCAGATCGAACCGCCATCACTGCCATCAGGTGCAGGTTGCGGATCGTGTGCCACAGCCCAGGCAGAATTCGCAACATTCAGAGCGGACACTCTTCCCTGTGGATCGCTGATTCGAAGGCGTTCTTCGTTGGTGTTGGTGGCATAAGATTGCCCCGCCACGATGAAAACCTCGCCGACTCCGAACGGCTGCACCATGCCGAACACGCGATGTCCGGCAAAGTCTTCAGTCGTGGCCATTTCCAGGCGATACCAGCCGCCCGCAGGGACGATGACCGGGAAATGGAACGTGCCGTCCTGCCGATTCAATCCAGCCGCAGACATCGGTATCCAGTCTGAAGACTTTCCTTGTCCGACTTCCATCAGCACGATTCGATACTGAAGCATGGCGGTGGCGGGCATTTCTGCGGGCAGAGTTCCCTGGACGGTGATCTGAGCGTAGCCAAAAACTGCGTCGCCGGGATCTGCGTTCACCGCGATCTTCGGGTCAAATCCAACTCTTTGAATGACCTGCCAGGGAGCCGGAGTTGTGATCGTGATCGAAGAATCTACCGCAATCGCCTGATCACAAACGTTGCTCGTGAGAATAGTCGCGATCAGACAGGAGAGCAGGATCGAATATTTGTTCTTCAAACATCGACTAAGCCACGTTATTCCGTCTGTCATCACTGAACCGCCTCTGTTCCACGCTCCGGCACTCTGCATCAACGCCATGGTTGAATTTCAGGCAGACTCGACAGAGCGAATCGGCGCAGCATACTGAGGTCAGGTCAACGTTGCCATCCAGTCACGACTCAACCAGCGTATCGCAATCGTCGGATCTCCCGACCGACTGCGTTGCCGAGCGAGGCTTCAGGATGGCCGCAGTACGGCTTTTACGCTGTCTGCGAATGCTGTGGATTCGCAGACACAGTTCAATCAATGCCAGTGCGACGCAGGTCACCATCAGCCAGTTGAGCATACTGAACTGAATTGCCTGCATCAGATTGGCGAGAAAGACAAGGATCGTCACTGCGACAAGTCCCGCGATCAGCATTGTCCGAACAGCAACTTTTCCTTTGGCCTGCCGCCGATCGTGTGAGAGCACCGCATTTTCAACCGACTGGATCGCTACGGCTCGGAACGAGTTCATGGATTCTCGAATGGATTTGACATCGACCGGCGTGCGTGGCTTGGCCGGCAGCGGCGGATTTTCAGCCTTGTCCGCCGGAGTCCGTTCATGGCTGCTGTCGGGGTTTCCTGCAAGCTCTCCGCCGTGCTTTTCCATGTAGGAGTCGAGGAATGACTTAACCGGTTTGCGCGCGGGCTCAGGAGTCGGTCGTCGATCCGAGCCGCGATTCTGGTCGTTGGTCTTGCGCCGATCGAGCAGAATGTCGTCCGGTGACGGGACGTCCGGTGATCGTTCGAGCAGTTGCGAAAGGTAACGTTGGATCGAATCAAGATGTGAATCTTCGGCTTCCTGATCGGTATCTTCAGATTCCGCAGTCGCTGGATCGACTGCAATCTCAGACCGACGTGCGGTAAATTCGTCTTTTTCAACCGCCTGCATGGCAAACAAGTCGGCCAGTTCGCCCCGCAAATTTTCAGATTCATCCGTGGTCTCAACGGCTGAGGCTGTTGGCTCATATCCCAGGCCCGCTGCGGATGCAGCGTTGCTGTTGCAGGCTGTCAGCATCGGTGTGTTGCCAATCAATTCCCGTTCGAGCCGCTCTTGAGCTGTCATCAAACCGGAACGCACGTCTGGCTGAGATTTACTGTCCTGTGAAATCTGCGGCTGCAACGTGGCGTTGTGCTTTGGTTGACGATCGTGCCCGGCGGGGGTTGCGAAATTGTCACATGAATCGACAGACTCTTCGTAGTCAGTGCTATCACCGGAAACTGTCGACTTGTTGCAACTTCGATTGAATTCGCAGAGTTCATTTTTCAGCTGCTCGATCGATCGATCATAGGAAGCCAGTTGGTCTTGCAGCTCACGGATCAAGCCGCCCTGATCAGCAGCGGCATCGGATTCGGGCGACTGAGTTATCGACTGAATGGATCTGACTTTGTGGTCAGACTCTGCCTTGAGCGGCAGCGACGGATTCACGGCAGGCTTCGCAGTTTTTTCTTCAAGGACTGCTTTCCGAGTTGCTGAGGCACGCGACAATGTAACGGCGGCGGCAATGCAGGACATCACAAAGACAATCAGGGCGAGGAGCGACAACAGGATTCCTCGCGACGCAGACTGGATTTTTGCAGCTGGCAGCGGTGCTGGCGTTGATTCAGTCTTTGTGGCAGGCGATACGTCGGCAGGCTTTGCATCGATGTCCTCAATTGAGTCCGTTGCAGCGAGCCAGTTCCCGACTTCGACGACGTCAATTGTGTCCAGATTCAGGATCGATCCGGCAGGTCTTGTGATGACCGAATTTGCATCGGTGCTTGTGACCGCGATGTGTTGTGTGTTACTTCGTGTGGAGTTTTCTCGTGGAATCGATGCCTGTGCGGTGACAGGCATTGGACGAGGTTGCGGAGTCTCGTTGAAGACTGACACGACGACGTTTGCTGTCGCTGAAAGCCCAGCCGGGTTTTCAGCCAGGATCACAAGTTCGTGCGTTGAAATCATGTCAAAGTGCCGAGCTGCAGCACCCCGCAGACTCAAAGTGCCCGTGTCGGTATTGATTCGGAAGACGTCGTCTTCATCGCCGCTCGCGATAAAGTAATGCAGATTTTCGTTGGATTGACGATTGGAGGCAGCGACAGTTCCGAACGCTGTTTCAGAATCATCGAGCAACTGAACTGCCAGATTTGCGTCAAGAAGTTCGGGTGGCTCCGGCACGTCACGTACACGGATCGTGATGTCAATCGTCACGGTGCCCGTCGAAAGCGATCTGAACGCCCCGGTTGGCAATCCGTCTTCCAGCAGGCCGGCCGAGAAATCTTCCAGAAAATGATCCTGCTCCGCCAGGTCTTCATCTGCCAGGACGAGGAGCCGAATTCTGCGTTGCCTCTCGAAATCTAACTGATCGTCACGATTGATGCACACGGAACCATCGTGCGCGTCCACGGTGAACACCGGACTCTCCTGTGGCTCGGCAATCCGGAAATTATTCAGCGTCAGATTGTGGTCCAGTAATCGTGCGACACGAGTTCCTGTCGGGAGGTTCTCATGCACGTCGTACGTTGCGAAAACACGGCGGTTTGAAAGGGTTGCTGCATCTTCAGCTTGCAGGGCCCGCATGAACGTCGTCGTCAGCATGGTCAGCAGCGAAGTAGTGATAGCAGCAGCCACACGCATTTTGGCAGGGACGCCCAATTGAAGAAATGATGACTGCGACATTTGATTGCTTGCCTGTCAACGGTGAAGTCTCATGGAACCACGTGGGAGTTATTCGATGCAGGAACCGAACGGGTGCAGTCGCGGATCTTTGTGGTACTGGGAGTGAGAGGCTCCTGCAACACCCTATGTCACACGTTGCAAAATGGCCCGAAGTGATGCTCCTGAGCGATTGCCAAATCGCAACACACTGCGAGTCTATTCCGGTTGCACGGGTCTTGCTGATGGCGATCGGTTGAAACGCCTTATCCGAAAATGCCGATTTGTGCCTGTGCTGCGCGAAGTCCTGTAGGGCCATGATCACTTGCTTCAATACGAACTGCACAATCGTTCTGTTGCAGCCAATTCATTTATGTGGTTGATCTGGCTCTGGCATGCCATCTTTGACGGCTTTGCACCGTTCCGTCTGTTGCTGCCGACAATTCTGGCCGATTCAAAGACTGGCTGTCGAAAAAATTCAGGCTTGCGATTGGGATCACAGAATGCCTGATTCGCGAGGAATGGAATTAACAAAAGGTGACAAGGATGTCCGGCCCGCAAAACTATCGCACGCAGTCCTGGTATTCCCGGCACTTTCTGATTGCTGTGGGCGCTATCACAATCATGGGCTGTCAGACGGCGACGTATCGCAGACATCCACAGCGATCATGTCAAACGTATTCCAGTGCGACTCAGTCATGTGTAGCAGGGAGCATTGCCCAGTCTGAATTGACTGCATCTGCGTCGGAAAGATCGCAATTCAGTTCCGACGAACCGACTGGAGCGCAATTAACTGCCGCCCAAAATGCGAGTCCCGTCGTCCCTTCGGAGACCGACGTCGCTGAAATGTTTCGTCGATTACGCGGGAAACTTCGTGCTGACGACAATGGCGCAGTCGTGGAAGCCGACTTTTCATACAGTGATATCACTGACGAAGCATTGATTTCGATTAGCATCTTTCAACAGATCAAGGAATTGGATCTGACGGGGACTGATGTCCACGATGAATCACTTGCCGTTTTGCAGCAACTTCCGAATCTTCAGTCCTTGAAACTCAAGGGCACGCGAATTTCCAATGCCGGATTGACGTCACTCGGTCAGGTTGCTTCACTGGTTCTGTTGGATGCTTCCTACACGGCCGTCACAGACGACGGACTGGCACAGGCGTCACAATGGACCAGTCTGAGATACCTCTCACTGAACAATACTGCAGTCACTGATATTTCGATTCCGCATCTGACATCCATCAGGACGCTGAAGGGTTTAAGTCTACTGAATACGAGCGTCACGGCAGAAGGCACTCGATTGCTGAAAGAAGGGCTGCCAGACTGTCTGATCGTGACTAAAGTCGAAAATGAATTGAGTCCATCGGCGGCGGTGGACCGCTTACAGCCTGTGCCGACACAGAGTGGCGTCGCGTTCCCTGACGTTCCCGCAAATTCCGATTCGCAGTTGGAACAACTCGTTGACCTCGCCGGAAGGCAACCTCAACTTGCCGAGCATCTGGCGTCTGTGTATTCGTGCCGCGAACAGTGGCCGCAGGCTGTACGCATCCTTGCCGCTGCCGCCACAGCAGATCCTCAGCTGCAGCCAGTTCAGCTTGCCCTCGGAATCGCACTCGCTCGTTCGGGTGACCCGGACGCTGCCAAAACGCATTTGACTCAGGCCATTGGTGAAGCGGCAGCCAGTTACAACCTGGGCCTGATTGAATACGAAAACAATCTTCGATCCTGTGCCAATTATTTCCGCGAGGCGGTCGCAGCCGATCCGTCCCTGACTGACGCACAGACGCAACTGCAGGAAGTGCAGCAGGAACTGTCGGCCCTGAAGCGACAGCGCGCAGGAATTTCTGCCGTATCTTCGGGGCTATCACCGTCCCAGGACGCCCCCCTTGAGGTCATCCCGGCCACACCAATCCACTCGGCCACGTTTTCAAACGTCAAGCCGCGTTAAGCTAGAACACTCATTGGCACTCTCCTGAAAACGCCGCGATTCCGGTCACAGCTTGGAAAAGGGGTCAGGAATCAATAGCCACATGGCCCAAAGGGTGCTCCGCACTATTGGTTCCTGACACCTTTTCCAAGCCGCTCAGAGACAGCGGAATTCAGACAGTCTCCAGGGGATACCGAATCTGATGAAAGGGCAAATCAAAAGTCCAGATACACAATGCGGCCAGGGATGAGCCGCACGAATCGGGTCGCGCTGGGTTCAACATCCTGTGGTGCCTGGCGAGCTTCGACACGGACGATTTGACAGGCGCCTGGATCAAGTGGCCGAGTTGATTCGAACAGCCAGATTCCGTTCTTCATCTTGACGCCACCCATGACGCCCACAGTGAGATACGGAACAGCAACGTCGTCTTTCACGGCCAGCATCGCAGTCCGAGGATGTTTGTCGATCGGTATCGGGTGTGAAACTCGAGTGTATGTCTGACCCAGTGTGCCGGCCGGTACGAATACCAGGTCAGCGTCGCCGAGACCCTCGTCAGTCACCATTGGATGCATCATCTGAGACGCTGCGGTAAAGCCGCCATAGCCTGGTAAGGACATGCTGATGACATGCACCGTCGGGCAATCGCAACCAGATGCATGTGCGGATAGACCAGCCGTCAGACATGCCAGTCCGGACAGCACCAGACTGCAGAATCGTCTGCTCATTGGAAGAACCCTTTGATCACCGGAGTTTTTTGAACAGTAGGCATCTGTGACACCACAGCTCGAACCATTCCTGGCTGAAAGCTATCATGCACCATCAGATTCCGGAGTTCTAAGTTACTTTACTACGGAGATTCGGGGATCGGCAGGATCAGATTCCCGCGTCAGCCAGGTCAGGCAATCCTGGACGACCAGCCAAAGCTGACCTGGCATGACGATCGTGACGAGCGGCACGACGGCCTCAGCAGTGATGTGCACCCTTGCAGTTCACGTAGACGGCATAGACTGACTGGCTGGCTGTCATGAACAGGCGATTGCGTTTGGTTCCGCCAAAGCAGACGTTGCTGCAGATTTCAGGAAGATGGATTTGTCCGATCCGAGCACCGTCTTCGGCGGCGAAGATATGGACTCCGTCGTAACCTGCCCCGACCCAGCCCGCACTGGCCCAGATGTTGCCGTGGACGTCGCAACGGATACCGTCCGCGAAACCGGACTTCATCACCTTCGGGAAACCGGACTTCATCAAATCGGTCATTTCCAGATTCATGGATGCGAACTCACGGCCACCGGTCAGTTTTTTTGCATCGACGACGTCCCAGACCTGAATGTACTTCGACGCTTCTTTGTAGTGCGACCATCCCGTGTCGGCGGCATAGATCTTCTTGTAGTCGGGCGAAAAGCAAAGTCCGTTTGGCTTATACAGTTCATCGGCGACTTTGAAGAGTTTTCCTGTGCTGGCTTCGATCCGATAAATTGCTTCTTTCTGATTTGGCTGCGGCGAACCGGTTGTCGACAGTTCACCTTCGTAATCCATCAGCGCACCGTAACCGGGATCTGTGAACCAGATGTCTCCGTTCGGATGCACAACGCCGTCGTTCGGAGCATTCAGCGGTTTGCCTTCGAACGAATCGGCGAGCACCGTCCGCGTGCCGTCGTATTCGTAGCGTGCCACGCTGCGGGTCAGATGTTCGAATGAAATCTGGCGACCCTGGAAGTCAAAGGTGTTGCCGTTGCTGTTGTTCGCGGAGTGTCGAATGGTGCTCACATGCCCGTCGTCTTCCAGCCATCGCTGCTGAATGTTGTTCGGAATGTCGCTCCAGATCAGATACCGACCGACGCCGTTCCATGCAGGGCCTTCCGTCCACAGGGTGTCTTTACTGTGATAGATTCGCTGGATTGGAGTGTTGCCGAGTTTTAGTTTGTCGAAGCGATCATCGAGTGTGATCAGGCGAGGATCGGGATAACGAACAGGCGCGGCATCGTCGTCAAACTCGTCGCCACGCAGCAGTCTTGCGGCGGTGAGTGTCGCGGCAGCAGTGGCCAGAAAGGACCGGCGAGCGACGTTAGTACCGGTTGGATTTCTTGCAGATCGGTAGGCAATCACGGGAACAGATGCATTGGTCGGACGTGTCATAGCGGGAAACTCCTGAGAAGGATCGAATTCGGTCAGGACCAGGCGGACATTGATAACACCGTTCTATTATTGCGAAAGACACCGCCCGCTCCCAGCGAACCGGCGTACAACTTTGGAGTTTCAATTTGTGTTGAGATAAACGCCCGTTATCATGCAGCCGGATGTTATTCCTCCGCTGCCGGATCGGCCACGACGCGGTGGCGGTCTGTTGATGTAATCGTTTAACCCTGAGCCGCAGGCGACGGCGTCACCGGAAGCCGTCGCCTGCGGCTCAGGGTTAAGCAAAATTGCTGACCGTGCATTGTGATAATGAGTGCACTTTTATTTTCAATTCAGAGGAGTTCGGAGCAACAATGGCGCCGCGATGGTATTACCAGATGCTGATGGAAGAATTCGGTCCGATCACGGTTGCACAGCTTCGCGAATTGTTCGAAGAGGGCACGTTGAGTGAAGCTGATCTGGTGCGCCGTGAAACTGACGAGGTCTGGACGACGGTTGCTGCAGTGAAACCGTCACTTTTTGCAGGTGAGCTCTCTGCGCGAGCGATGGAAGAGATCGGGGATCTTTCGGAGCTGGCGTTTGAATTCGAAGATTCCGGGCCGACAGCTCGTCGCGGGGCCTATACACAGGGATCGACGGAAGATGCCCCACAGGTTTCAATGGAACCTGTTTCCGGGCGGCCGATGCAAAGTCCGACTCCAAACTCGCCAAATGCTGTCTCACCTGTTGCGACACCTCGCGTGGCTGCGCCGCCGTTAGAGCACAGTGAACAACCCGCGGAGGAATGGTTCTGTGAATCCTTCGGGCAGGTTCTGGGCCCGATGTCGTTTGACGAGTTAATCCAGCTGGGGGAATCCGGGGCACTTGATGCGAATGATCGTGTGCGGTGCGGAGTCCGTGGAATCTGGAAGACGGTGGATTGTCTGCCACGGGTGATGAAGGCTGTGGCCGTTGGGCGCGCAATCGAAGTTGATCCGGCCGTGGTGTCCGTGACCAACCAGAAACGTTCTGGTGACGCAGCATCTGCGAAACCTGCAAACGCGATGCGTGGGACGGTTGAACCGATGGTTGAGCAGCCACAGCAGTCAACAGCGGATGAGCCACAGTTTGAATTGTCAGCCGCACCGGTCGAGCCAGCCGCCGCCGTTCAACCGCAGGTTCCAGAAACCACATCCACAAAATCCAGAGGCAAGAATCCTCGCCCCAAACGTCGCAGGAATGCGAAAGGCGAAGAAGAAATGCTGGATGAAATCTTTGACGACGTGTTCAACGATGACAGTCCGCCTGTACGCTCAAATACGGCCTCGCAGTCCCTGGCAACGCCATCAATTCCAGTAGCGCCATCAGCGACAGCAACTGCCGGGTCGTCAATGAATACTGATGCTCCGGGACAGCCAGCGCCGCCGACCATGAGTCCTCAGAATTCAATGTCAGCGGCATACTCAGCCTCAGCATCGCAGGAGTCATCACGTGCCGCCAATGCTCGTCTTACGGCGGCAGCAATGGCGGCAGCAATGGCGGCTCGGCCAAAATCGAAGAGTTCCGGAAGTTCGTTCGAAGCGAATCCTGCAACAATCGGGATTCTGGTGGCTGTAATGTTGGTCGCGGCGGGCGGCTGGTACGTGTGGCAGTATGGCATTCCGGGCGGCTCAGGCAACAGCAATGGGACTTTTAACACCGCCGGAGCTGTCAAGATGCTGCAGGCTAAAGTCGATCTATACAAGGCGATGGGCGACAGTCCGTCGGAATCCGAATGGACAGACTTTTCCGACAAGACAAAGAAGGAATTGACGCCGTTTTTTAACACTGTTTACACTCAAGCCGGGGCAACTCGGAGTGGAGCTGCGTGTCTGGCGGCGACAAATTGCCTGCTGAAAATTGCCAGGGCAAAGCCTGACAACAAAGAACTCATCGATAAAAATCTGGTTGAGTTTGAACGCCAGATTGTGCTCGTGACGGAATAGCATTGGATATGACGGCACCAGTTCGCATCGGAATCATGGGCACCGCACGGGTCGCGAGGACCGTGGTTCCGCAGATGACAGCATCCGAACATGCCGATGTGGTTGCAGTCGCCAGTCGTTCGCTGGACAAGGCACAGAAGTTCGCAGGAGAATTCGAACTTCAAACCGCATACGGATCGTACGAAAATCTGTTGTCCGACGACTCCGTGGATGCCGTCTACATTCCGCTGCCACCGTCGATGCATTGTGAATGGACGATGAAAGCTGCGGCAGCAGGAAAGCATGTCCTGTGCGAAAAGCCGCTGGCGATCAATGCACCACAGGCACAACTCATGATTGATGCAGCAGTCCGACATCAGATCGTGCTGCTGGACGCGGTCATGTGGTATCACACGGCTCGGGCAGAAGTGATGCGGGCTATTGTCCTCAGCGGTCAACTGGGCGAAGTGCGACAGGTGACATCGGCGTTTACGTTTCCGGGGAATGCACTGGGTGAAGACAACCTGCGATTTTCTGCCCCTCTGGGGGGCGGTTCCCTGCTGGATATCGGCTGGTACTGCATCGGCATGAGTCTCTGGATGCTTCAGCGAATGCCGGAACGCGTGTTTGCGACGGCTCAATGGCGCAACGATATAGATCTGCGGATGAACGGAATCCTGTGGTTTCCACAGGGTCAGATGGCATCGTTTGAATCGGGTTTCGACGCAGTCCGTCGGCGCTGGATGGAAGTGGCGGGGACAAACGCGGCCCTCGTCTGCGACGATTTTACGAGGCCCTGGAACGCCGACAAACCTCGTTTCTGGATTCATAACACCGACGGCACTTCTCATCAGAACATCGTGACTCACCCGCCCGTTGAACGCTGTCTGATCGATGCGTTCTGCCAGTTGATTCGCTCTGGAAACATCAACCACGACTGGTTGACTCTGTCGCTGCATACGCAGCAGGTCTGTGATGCCCTGTTAAAATCTGCAAGATCAGGTGTTGTCGAATCGCTGTTGTGACATGGATCGCGTGATTTTACTTTTGCATAGTAAGTTGTTGCAATCCGGTGAATTGGCAGTGCCGCTCTTAGATCCGTATTCCACCATCGGAGATTCCACTATGCATTCTCGACTTCAATTCACTTTGGTTCTTCTCTTGCTGACATCATTGACGGGTTGCTCGGACAGTCCAGGCATAAGCACACCGTCTGGCACCAGTGGGGAAAAGCCAGCGGTTACCGTACCGAAGAAAGGCACGATTGGTTTTTCAACCCTCACACTGACCAATCCATTTTTCAAAATTATCGCCGATACGATGACTGAAGAAGCCAGGAAACACGGTTACGAAGTGGTGGTTGTCTCCGGTGATCAGGACGTCAACCGGCAGACAGCGCAGATCGAGGACTTCATTGTCAAAGGGGTGTCCGCGATTGTGCTCAACCCTTGCGATTCCAAGGCAATCGGTACCGCCATTCGCAAAGCCAACGATGCTGGAATTCCCGTCTTTACCAACGATATTAAATACGACGGCACCGAGGGACGTGTCGAATGTCATATCGCGACCGATAACTACCAGGGTGGACGACTGGCGGGTGAAGCGATGGTCGAGCTGATTGGTGAATCCGGCGGCAAGGTCGCGGTGCTGCATTATCCGGATGTTGAATCCTGCCAGTTGCGAGTCAAGGGATTTACGGAAGTGATCGATGCACATAACGCCAAGGACGGTACGGCAAAGATCGAGATCGCCACGACACTCAACGGTCAGGGGGCTCGTGAAGCGGGCTCTGCTGTCGCCAGGGATGCCATCGAATCCCATCCGGATCTGGCAGCGATTTTCGCGATCAACGATCTGTCGGCGATCGGAGCGCGTGTGGCGTTGGAGGCCGCAGGCAAGGCGGATCAGGTTCGCATCATCGGCTTCGACGGAACCCTTGAAGGCAAGCAGGCCATTCTGGCGGGGAAAATCGTGTGTGATCCGATTCAGTTTCCGGACAAAATGGGCCGGACCACGATCGAAATGATCGTCAAGTATTTTGACGGTGAGAAACCTCCGGCAGAAATCCTGATTCCGTCGAGCCTGTACTATCTGGAAGATGCCATAAAAGATCCCGAACTGGCAACACCTGGGAAGTAGTTCCGTTCACTGCGATTCCTGTAGCATGGTCATTCATGTCCGAGATCCTGGCTAGTGCTTTGTCAACGTTAAGTCTTTGGGTTGACGCTTTAAAAAAGGGGTCA
>CAZFDW010000093.1:10329-16089 GCA_964517865.1 uncultured Chitinophaga sp. | reverse complement strand
AAACGAAACCGCGCGCAGGAAAGCAAAAGCCGTAACCGCAGGAGGCAAGACGCTCAAGAGGCAGTCCTGTCACAGCGCGAGGAGAATGCCGAAGCGGAGATGCACAATCAGCTACGTTTGTTGGAACAACGTACCCGGAACAATCCCACTGACGCGGACGGGGACATTGACTTCGCGTATCGGAACATGGCTTTGCCGACAGTGACTCCGTCGATGGCACCGAGTATTTCCGGCTGGTCGTGGTACATTTACGCCAGAAACACGCCGGAAAAGTTTCTGGAGATCTGTGCCAAGCGTGAAGACAACAAGTCGAAGATGGCGGGCACGATCACGAACCAGCGGATGAGCGACGATAGGCGCAACCAGTTTGCCGTGATCGACAGGATAGAAAAGGAATTGACACTGGACGTGACGGCGATTATCAAAGAACTTATGGAGAAGTTTCCCGAGGATGTGGCGCGTGAGTGCCGAAAGCATACCGAATCGTGGAAAGCGTTTTTCGCAGAAGAACATCCATGACCACGAGCATCAAGTCAGCAGCCGATACCCTGAGATTCCTCGGTGTGCCAGACCGTGACGTGGCGATGTATTCCACGGTTTCGTTGAAGAATCCGGTTCTGAACATGCAGTTTAGAAAGATGGTTCTCGATCTGGGTTATGAGAGTGACGAAAACGCCCGCGAGATCTGGATGCTTTGTGCTCGCGATCCGTTGTTCTTCTTCAACGTGATGTGCTGGCTTTTGGAGACGCGAGCGAAGCAGGACTGGAACACTTCGCCGGGCTACGGAACCAGCAAGGCAATTCCATTCATCACAAGGGGATACCAGGACTCCCTCATCCTGAAATGTGTAGAGAACCTGGGGCGACAAGACATCGTCGTTCCAAAGTCTCGCGAAACTGGAATCAGTTGGATCATGTGCGCGCTTTCGGCGTGGGATTGGATTTTCCACGATCAAACACATATCGGTTTCGTGTCGAAGGATCTTCTGTCCGCGAACAACCCTTCCGACCCGGACGCTCTGTTCTCAAAGTTTCAGTTCCTTCTGGATCGTTTGCCGTTCTGGCTGATGTCACCATTGGACTACGAGCGAAACATCACAAAGAACACCTTCAAGAATTTGAAGAACGATTCGTCACTCACGGCATACCCAGCGAACGGAGACCTCGCGCGAGGGGGCCGCAAGAGCTTTATGTTGCTTGACGAGTTCCATTTCTTCGATCACGGTGTTGATTATTCAGCCATGGACTCGACGGTCCACGTAACGCCCTGCCGCGTGTTCGTTTCCACGGCGAACCGCGATCGCGGGATGGCAGGCGCGTTTTACGACGTCATGACCGACGACAGCCGAAACGGTATCAGAGTCGTGGTCGATTGGAAGGATGATCCCGACAAGAGGCGAGGGCTTTACCATGGTGAGATCATACCAGGATCCGATACTTACCGCCTTGTCATCGACGACATGGACTTCTGGATCAATCACAGCAATTTCGACGGGAAGACCTATCGGCACCCGACGAAGCCCGGCGAGAACTACCCGTTTATTGTGGACGAGCGTACGCGGTCGCTTTATTACGATCATGTTTGGATGCGACCGGGTTCAACCCCACAATCCATCTCTGCGGAACTGGACAGGAACTTCGGCGGCGCGACTGCGCAGATCTTCAATCCGACGCTGCTGGCAGCAACCATCGAAAAGGCGAAAGCGGTTACGGCTCGCGGTGACATGGTTCGACACCCGGAAAATAAGGATGAGTGGCTGTTCGAAAAAATGGCGATGGGCGGATTGACGTCGCTTTGGTGCGTCTTGGACGATCTTGGACGACCGCCGAAAAGCGAATACTCAATCGGTGCTGACGTGGCGGCCGGAACGGGCGGCGAGTGGTCGAGCTATTCCGCGCTCGAGGGAATCGACAAGAAAACCGGCGAGCAGGTTTTCGAATGGCGATCGAACCGCTTGGATCCGATTCAGTTCGCCGAACTGGCCGTTTGGGTTTGCAAATGGTTCTGGGGGGCGTATCTTGTGCCGGAAGTGAACGGTCCTTTAGGGCAATTGTTCATCAATAAAGCCGCCAAAGATCTGAAGTACGGAAACGTCTACCACGAGATCAAGCAGAAGGTTGCGTATCGCCAGACGACGGAACGGATAGGATACGTCAACAACGACAAAGGTATCGCGCTGCTGAAACACATGGAGTCAGCAGTTCGAAGCGGGCGAGTCAAGCTGCACTCGCTGTTGGCTTTGAAGGAATGCGGCCGGTACTTTTTGAAGAACGGCAAGCTGGTTCACTCGGCGGCGGAAGTCACGGAAGACGGCGCTGGAATGGGATTAGCGCACGGCGATGCGGCAATTGCGTTAGGATGTGCTGTGTTGGGTGTTGACGATGCTCCCGTGAAGCGTGAGGCGGAAGTGAAATCAGACGCCCCGTACCAGTCGTTTTTGTGGCGACGTCAGCAGTTTGACAAGCTGAAATTGAAGGCCGGGCAGAAGTCTTACTGGAAACCGGAGATGTGATTGCATGGTAAAAAAATGCGAAACATGCAGCGTGGATGCAATCACTGGCGAGCGGTTCTGTAAGTATTGCAAGAAAATTCGGTTGCGGCAGATGAAGGAATCGGGCTACTTGACGCCAAAGCCGTGGAACTCAAATCGGTCTGGCGAGCAGCGAGAAAACACACACGAGACAAAACACGGCACAGGACACTAATCATGGACTACAAACGATTCAAGGCTCTGAAAGACGCGATCGAGCCAGCGCAAAAGCAGCTCCAGCCGTTTCGCGAAGAATTGGCCGACGCCCTGAAAGCCTACACCGGCCCGCACTACGGAAAACAGGCGAGCGACGACCGCCCAATCAACATGCTGCAGCTTTCCGTCGAGTCACTACTCCAGCAGTTGTCGTCTCGGGCTCCGCAAGCGTTGTGTTTCACGCACCGGCCTGAACTGCAATCGGCGGCAATCGAACTGGAACTGGCGTTGAACCTCGCGCTGAAGAAAATGAAGTTTGAGCAGGAGCACAGGTTGTGGGTTTTGTCGGCAATCTTCTGTGTTGGGATCATGGAAGTCGGACTGGACATCGTTGATTCCCCTGAGATTGACGGCGAAGATCTTCCGATCACTGAAGTCTTCTGCGAAACGATCATGTTCGACGACTTCGTGTTCGATACGTCCGCGACGAAATGGAATCGGCGGCAGGTTTCGTTCTGGGGCCACAAATACCGGATGAGTCTGGCAGAAGCCAAGAAGGACAAGAGCTTTGACCAAGAGGCTCGCGAAGCACTGAAGGGGGTTGAGAAGACTGATTCCAGCAAGGACGGCATGTCGAAAATCTCAAAGCCTGATGGAAACAGCAACAGTGATCCGTTCACCGAGATGTGCGAGATTTGGCAGATCTTCGTCCCGGAAGAAAACGAAGTGTTGACCTTCTCTGTCGATGGCGGCGACAAGCCCCTGAAGACGGTCGAGTGGCATGGCCCGAAGCATGGCCCGTATCACATGATCGGATTCAACCCGGTTTTGAACAACATCATGCCGCTCGCGCCGGTGGCGAACTGGATTGCGCTCGACGATCTGGAAAACAAGCTGTACACGAAACTCGGTGAGCAGGCGTCCCGGCAGAAGACAATCGGCATCACCGATTTGCAGGGCGTCACCGACGGCCAGACGATCATCAAGACAAGCGATGGCGACGTCATTGCCGTAGGAAACCCGAATGCGTTCAAAGAAGCCAGTTTCGGTGGCGTCAATCAACAGACGCTGGGCTTTGCCCTGAACGTGAAGTCGATGGCGGATTTCATCATGGGTAACCTGAGTGCCCAAATGGGGCTTGGAGTGTCAGCCAGCACGCTCGGGCAGGAACAACTGATCAAGCAGGCGGCGAGCGTTCGAATCGGTTCGATGCAAGGGGTTTTGCTGACAGCCACGGAAGCTATTCTCGAAGACCTTGCGTTCTATCTGCACTATCACCCGACTCAGGAATTCAATCTGACGCGGGAGATACCAGGTACCGACATGAAGCTGCCAATCAAGTGGCCACGTCGCGACAACGGATTCGGCGAGGAAATGGATGTTCGAACCGGCGAGTACGAAGAGTACGCCATCAGCATTGAACCATACTCGATGGTGGCAGTGTCCCCCGGACAGCGGGCTGAAATGTTGCGCAGCATTTGGGCGCAAGACATCTTGCCGATGACGCAAATGGGAGTGCAACCAGACGTTTACAAATACATCGCACAACTCTCAAAATATCTCGATTTACCTGAATTATTGCAGATCGTTCCGATGGCACAGGAGTCAGTGCCCCCTCAGGAAAGAATCGGCGGAGGCGGCGGTCCTCGGCCAGGAAAGCCGAATGGAAATTACACTCGCAACAATGTGTCGCAGGGCATGACCGACCGTGGCATGGACCAGCAGCGAGAAATGATGGCACTCGCCGGTGGCGGGGAAGAAGGAGCCTGATCGATGACAGAGAAGCCGTTCAATCTGGCTGTGGTGACTCACGGAGGCGTTGCAGGACATTTCAATAGTTACGCAACGAGAGAGGAAGCCGATGATGTCGTAGAAGTTATGCTGCGTCTCTTGGAAGAACGGCCAGACGCCAAGACATGCTTTAGTCCGTTCGGCATGGGCTCTGGTGCTCCGCTTCCGCTTCGTGCGGTCAAGGCATGGGTTGTTGTAGGTCCGGGCGAGAAGCTGTCGGATGAAGTGGTTGAAGAAGCCGTGGAGTGTGCCAAAAAGTTTCGTCAAGCACTTGTGGGGATCTGAAATGCCAGTTTACGAATTTAAGACAAAGAGCGGCGACGTCGAAGAGGTCTTCTTGACCTTTGCGCAGCATGACAAGCGAGTCAAGGACGACTGGATTTTATTGGACGATGGTCGGCCTGCGAAGCGAGTCTGGGGCGGTGGTGAGTCTCTCAGGCATCGTTCTGTGGCGACGACTCCCGGAAATTACCCCATGGTCTGCACCAGCGCCGGAGTTCACCCGGCGCAGGTACGAGAACAACAGGCGGTATTGAAGGCGGCTGGCGTTCGAACAACTCAATACACGAAAGGCGGCGACCCGATCTTCGAAGATAAATCGCATCGGCGAGAGGCACTAACCGCTATGGGGATGTTCGACAGAAATTCTGGGTACAGCGATCCTGCGCCAGTTCATCGCACCAAAAACTGCAAGTCGTTTCTCCGTTGAGCGATTCAGCATTGACACATCCAGCATGTTCCTCTAATGTTTGGATGTAGTTTTCCTCAGGGACATGGTTTAGGAACAAAACGAGTACATGGGAGCCGGGCATAAGTAAGCCTGGCAACGAGCAGAAGGACATAGTGAGATCGATGGATAGCTACCATCCCTCACATAGATGTCCACAGAACATCACGGCCCTCTGTGGGAGCCGGGTTGAAAAACCCGCGCTCCCATTTTTTTAGGCCGATGTGATGAGTCTGGAGAGCGCCGGTTCTGCGGAAGTATCCGAGAGTGTTTCGACTACCGAGGCACCGTCGGAATCAAAGAGCGAGTATTCCGCAACTGATCCAGGCTACTACTCAGGCGAATCTGAATCTGACGTTACCCTTGAATCACTCAAGGCTGAAAACGAAACCAAACCATCCTCGACGGAGGATGATGCCAGTGAAGCCGAAAGCGACACTGAAGGGGAGACTGAAGAGTCGCCTGCCGAAACCGCTGAGTCGAACGACATCAGCGATGAACTGTTAGACCGAGCGACAGAGCTTGGGTACACGCTTGACGAGATCAAAGGTTTCC
>CAZFDW010000093.1:0-10229 GCA_964517865.1 uncultured Chitinophaga sp. | reverse complement strand
GAAGATCCTCGGAAACGGACGGAAGGGTGAACTCGAAAAGGGATCACCTGAACATGCCGCAAACCGACAAAAGGTCTTCACGACAATGCAGATCCTGAAGCGTGGCTACGAAGAGGCTGGAGTGAAAGTCCCAGCCGAAGCAGAACTTATCGAGGCGGCTGCAATGGCTTCCTTTTCAAAACATACTCAAACCACGGCCCGCGACAAACTCAAGAGCGACATCAAAAAGGCTGGTTCCCAGGCACTGTCACGACCGCATTCATCAGGGGCAAAACCCCTGTCTGGTCACGCACTCGCGACAGCGAAGGAACAGGACTTTTGGAAGAAGCATTCGTGAGCGTTTGTGGCCTTCACACTAAGGAAGATTGACCATGCCCGCAGTTGTTACCCCCCAGGATGTTGCCGATTTGGTCGCCAGTATTCTGCCCGACTTGGACAGAATGAATTGGGAACAAATCGCTTCAAACCTCCAAGACTACGAAATGATGTCCCACTGGCTGAAGGACGATAAGATCGTCTTCGGCGACGGGTTGTACATCAAGAAGAACCTGATGTCTCAATTGTCCGGTGCGGCTTCGCATACCGGCATGACCGACACCGACGACGTGGATATCCCGGATCTGATGGACGACATCCAGGTGCCGTGGCGTCACGCTCAAACGAAGTGGGGATACCACTACCAGACCGACATCCTGATGAACCGTGGCAAGTCCACGATCAACGACACCGTCAAGCCTCGCCGAGTGGCCGCGATGATCGATCTGGCGGAAGAGTTGGAAGCCAAAGCATGGCAGGTTCCAAACACGACCGACAAACTGAATCCTTACGGGCTTCCGTACTGGGTTGTGTACAACGCAACGACTGGCTTCAACGGCGGTTACCCAACCGGCCCTGACGCTGTTGCGCACACGACGATTGCCGGTCTGAACCTGACTGAGTCGCCGAAGTTCAAGAACTACACGGCGAACTACTCGACCGTCAGCAAGACCGACTTGCTGCCGAAAATGCGTACCGCGTTGCGTAAGACGAACTTCCGCAGCCCTGTCACCAAGGAAGACATGAGCACGCCTCGCGGAAACGATCGTCGGTACTACATCAACGAAGCGACTGCCAGTTCGTTTGAAACTCTGGGTGAAGCTCAGAACGAGAACATTGGCCGTGACCTGGCACCGTTCACCGCTGGATCAGGCCATGGCGGCGTTCAGGAAATTGATGGAACGCTGACGTTCAAAAAGAATCCGTTGGTTTGGGTTCCGCAGCTGGACGACACGACCGTGTTCATCGCCTGCACGAATCCGATCTACCAGATCGACCATGGCGTGTTCTATCCGTACTGCCTCAAGGGTGACTACCTCCGCGAGACCGGTCCTGTTGTTGCTCCAAATCAGCACAACATGTACCGGACTTTCATGGATTTAACTTATAATTTCATATGCGTTAACAGGCGACGAAATGCTGTCTTCGCCACCGCATGATGAGTGCCTGACTGGGCGGGACATTGTTCCGCCCGGTCTTCTTTGTTCGTTTGTTTGTCCCATCCAATCTTGTTGATTGGTAAGGAGTGCCGCACGGGACGCGGACCCCAGTTGTCCGCGAGGATTGGTCCTAAAGGCAACGAATGACCACTTGAGGGGTTAAGTGGCGATGCTGAGTTTGCTCCAAGGGGCGTTATCATGGGAAATTCTGTTCAATATGTAGGCCGAACAGCGGACACGTCGCGAGGTCTGTCACCGGGCGTTTGGGCTGACTGCCCTTTGCAGGGCATTCGCAATGGGGACGTCAACGGAATCATCGTTGATGATGACTTCCTCATTAGCACTGCGATTACCGCAGTGACAACCGATTCTACGCTGGTTGGTTTGCCGTACTTCGGCTTCAACTCGTCTGGTGGAACCCACACGCAACCGGATGTGACAGGTGGTGTATTGGCCTTGACGGAAGCGACGGCCAACGAAGCGAACTTCATTCGTTCGTATGTTTATCCGTTCCAGATTTCGTCCCAATTGGGCGATTTGTGGTTCGAGGCGCGAGTCAAGGTGTCTTCGATCACAAACTTGGGAATGATCGTCGGCTTGTGGGACGCTGTTGCCAACACAGTCGATATTCCGCTGTCTGCGGCAGATCCACCCATCATGGCGACGACTGGCAACTTTGTCGGCTTCCGTATGCTGGAAGGCGCGGCGGCTGTTGATGCGATCTACAAGGCGGACGGCGTTGCCGTTGTCGCTGGCCAGACCGTGAACACAGCTTGTGCGACTTTGGTTGCTGACACTTACGTGAAGCTCGGAATGAAGTTCCAAAAAAGAACCGGACTTCTTTCCTACTACGTGAATGGCGTTCCGTGTGCAAACACGAAAGCCGTTCCGAACGCAACCGGAACGGACTTCCCTGCGGACGTTCGACTCGGACTGCTGTTTGGCCAGAAACTGGTAGCAACTGCTGCTGGCGTGGTCACGATCGATCGCTGGACCTGCTGTCAGTTGTTCACATGATCTTCGAGGACGGCACGGCCATTGTCGTGCCGTCCTTCTCTCTTCCTTCAGAAGGTGTTTCGTTCGATGGATCCAATGACCGCCAGTTACTACCGGGCTATCCTGTTTCGTGATAGCCAGGACAGCCGCCCGATTCCTCCGACACTGGTTCTGCTGCACGCATGGGCGTTCAAGCGGTTTCAGGCGATGGGAGCCGGAAGCATCATCTCGAAACAGGCGGCATTGTGTGTGGCGACGACGTGGATGAGTTCCACGAAAGAGGGCCGTGCGTTCGCGATGGAACACACCACCATTGGGGAATTGTTCGCTGAAGATGTGCAAGCCGCTGACCCTGAAGCTGTTCCGGGTGATCTGCCATCAGTAGTGGATTGGGAGGGTCTCCCGGCAGACGCCATCGTTACTGTGTCGGTGAATCAGAAGACGATTACCGGCAAGTTCGTTGGTCGGCGTGGAGGCTGGATCGACGTTCTGGTGGGCGGCGAGAAGAAACAGTACCGTGCCAATCAAGTGCAATTAGCCGGAGCGTAATTTCGTGGCCGAATCCACATTATCACTCAGCCGTACCGATTTGCTCAAGGCCGCTGGCAACATGCTTGGCCGGGGCATTGACGTAACGGCGTGGGATGATCCGGATTTCACCACTCGGGTCAACATGTGCGTGGATATCGGCTGTCGCTGGGTTTACGAGCCAGACTTGCTTCCCAACGAGGCACAGGTGCATCTTTGGTCCTTCATGCAGCCGAAGCTGACGTCGTTCGATTTGAACGCCCCATACTCGACCGGGACGGTCACTGTGGTGGCTGGAGTTGTCACGGGAGTAGGCACGACGTTCCCAAGCTGGGCAGCTGACGCTGAATTCGTGGTGGGCGGCGTCAGTTACTCAGTGGCATCACGAGCGAGCACCACTTCACTGACGCTGGACGACACGGCCGTCACGGCGGCGGCACTATCCACCTACACGCTGCAGCAAATCGATTACGTTCTGCCGGATCTGTTCGGCGGCTTTCGCGGGGATTTGTTTCTCGATCAATCGTCAAGCTCGCTCGGCCAGGTATTGCAGCGAGCGGACAAGCAGGAACTGCTGGGGTATCAGAAAAGCGGCATTGCTGATTTTGCTGCGCAGCCGGCACGGTTCGCAGTGTTCACACAGGACCAGACCGGCGCAGCTGGTCAACGCTGGATGATCACGCTCTGGCCAACAGCGGACGCGGCCTACACGCTGTCCGGTTTCTACACGATCAACCCATATCAGCTTACTTCCGCACTTCCGTATCCGATGGGCGGACTGCCGTTGTCGGAATGCTTGCGAGAAGCTGTTCTGGGGGCCGTTGAGATTGAATTCAAGGGGGAAGCTGGAATCCACATGCAAATGTTCCAGCGTCGATTGCAGGCTGCTGTTTCCTATGATCGACAGATGAGTAACCCCGGCATAATTGGGCAAAACCTCGACTACAGTGCTGCGCGTCGCAACTGGTTGAGGAATGGCCCGCGAGTCAGTCACATTGGACTAGGCGCAACAGCGTATTCTGGATGAAAAGTTGGATCGTTCCTTTCAGAGGCCCACGTACAAGGGTCCACCGTTTTAACCATTACGAAAGACAAGGTGTTCCATGAGTCATGCAATCAATCTTCACGACGGAACCGGCATTGCGATCACCGATCCGGGTCTTGGTGTTCTGCTGGCCTATGGGAGCACCGTCCCGACGACAGCGAACACCTACGCTCCCGGTTGCATTTTCATCAAGACAAACGGCACAACAGCAGCGACTGTCTCCTATGTCAACGTGGGAACAAAAGCATCGCCATCGTTCGTTTCTGATGGCACGACTGGTGCGATTGTTGTCAGTGGTATGTACGGCGAATTGACGGCACCAACCGACCTGGTGTTCTTCGTTGCCAGTCGCGCGTATCAAGTTCAGTCGATCATTTTTCGGCCGCTGGTTGCTGGAACAGGCGGTGCTTGCACTGGTGAAATCAAAAAAGCGGCAAGTGCAACGGCAATCGCGAGCGGAACCATATTGCACGCCTCGACGGCGGATTTGGTTGGAACAGTCAACACTAACCAGACACTGACTCTCAGCACGACAGCCGCAGACATCCTGTTGGCGTCAGGTGATGCCGTTGGTTTGGACATCACGGGTGTGGCCACTGCAGCTCGCGGAATCGTTTCAATCCTGTTGCTTCCTGTATAATTCGCGTCAACTGCCGATTTCGAATCCCCAGCAAAGCCGCCGTGGTGCCGCATCGCGGCGGCTTTGTTTTCAATACAGGAGTTCATCATGGCTCAAGCATTGCCGTTCCGCTACGCCTTTTCCACGAACGCGACATCGACTTCGTTCACCGTCCAGAACGGGACGTCTACTGAGCCAAGCGGTGCCGGAGTCGTAGATTTGCTATCCGCAAGCCCTGGAGTCGGGGCAGGGATTTACGTCCCGTCTTACCTGCAACTGGTGCCGTTCATCGTCGGTGCCGACAACGACACTGCCGGTCTGAAAATCTACGGCTACACGCCCACGATCCCGACCGACCTCGTGACCGACACGGCACTGTACGTTCCACAACTGTTGGCTCACTTGACGCTGACGGCAGGTGCCAGAACCTTCTCGGACCACACGGCGTCGGCGTTCTTCACAGACACGATCGCTGTGACCAAGGGGCCGGCCGATAACGGGCAATGGCTGTCGGTCATCAGTCCGGCAGACGACAGCGTGGCGAGCATCATTCTAAACACTCGCGGTTGCCGGTACATCAAGTTCGATGTTGACCTGTTGGTGACGCCAACCTCGGTGAACTGTTTGTGGAGGCCATGCGAATTTTGATGCTGGAAACAGTCATCGTCTACGTTCGGTAATTCTTGATGGAAGAAACTGGCGACAACCATGCCGTCGAAGATCACAAACTATCGAAATGTTCGCGGCGTTTCGGCTGACCGGATACTGGGACGTATCACGGCTGGCACGGGAGCGACGGAATTACTGACCAGCGCACAAGCGGTGACGTTGCTTTCCGTCTACACGATTGCTCAGATCAATTCCGGAAGTTTGACATTCACTGCTTTGCCGCAATCATCCGCCGTGCCTTCGACTGGGTCGGATCTGGTCAATAAAACGTACGTTGACACGTTCGCCGCAGGACTCACTGTCAAGGAAGCCGTGCGAGTCGCGACAACGGTTGCCGGAACACTGGCTACGTCGTTTGAAAACGGCGATACGGTCGATGGTGTTGTCTTGGCGACAAGTGACAGAATTCTGATCAAGAACCAGGCGGCCGGTGCCGAAAACGGCGTCTACACGGTCAATGCTTCTGGGGCACCAACACGAGCCATAGACTCAGACACATCGGCAGAAGTGGTTCAGGGCACGTTCATGTTGGTTCTTCTTGGGACAGCGAACGCCAACAAGCAATTTGTGCAGACCACCGTAAGTCCAACGCTGGGAAGCAGCAGCCTTGTTTATACTCAGCTCTCTTCACCAACTGTTTACACCGCGACGGCGGGTGTTCAGCTTGTCGGGGCTGACTTTCGGGCAAACTTCGTCACCAACGACGGGCTCGCGCTGTCGGCGAATTCTCTGACAGTAGCGTACGACAATTCGTCGATCGGCATTTCGTCGAACCTGCTGGCGGTCAAGGCACTTGGCATCACCAACGCGATGCTGGCCGGAAGCATAGCCGACACGAAACTGAATCAGATCACATCTGCGAATACCGTGTCGGGTTTGGCGCTCACGGGACTGGCTTCCATTCCGGTAGGTGCCGGAATCGTTCCTGTTGCCAACCTCGGTTCAGGAACGCCGAGTTCTGCCAACTTCCTGCGAGGCGACGGGACGTATGCCGTTCCATCCGGACTGTCCACCGGCGTGGCGACGATCAACTACACGAAGATGCAGGACACGAACGTCACTGCTGTTACCGTGACGAACACTGTGACAGAAACCGCGATTTACACCTATTCGGTTCCGGCCAACACACTGAGCACCAACAAGGCGTTGCGATTCACGCTGAACGGCACGTACCTGAATGACTCGGGCAACAGAACCATCCGTGTCCGCGTCAAATATGGCGCGACGACGCTTTTAGACAAAACGACAGGTACAATATCGAGCAATGCAGCGACAGGTTCATTCTACATTGCAGGGGTAATGGCGGCCCAGAATTCGACTGCGATTCAAGGGGCGTATATGGAGGCAGCCTTCGAAAGCGGTGCCGATACTACAGTGTCTATGTCAGACAGGGGAGTGGCCGCTGAAGTTTCAACAGGTGCCCTCAGCTTTGTAGTGACGGTCACATTTTCTGCTGCAACTGCCACTCAGACGCTTGTGAGACGATTCGCCACACTGGAACTGCTGAACGCTTCCGACACGATCGGGGCTCCAACAGATGCCTCATACATCACACTGGCTGCAGACGCGAGCCTGTCTGCAGAACGAGTGCTGACCGGCACAACCAGCCAGGTTGTCATCACAGACAACGGTGCCGGATCAACGGTTGTCCTGTCATTGCCGCAAAGTATCGCAACAACATCGTCCCCGACGTTCGCCGCAATGACGCTCGGGGCAGCGAGCACAACGCAGGGTTCTTTGGTTTTGTACGGCACAGGTGGGGCAAATGCTCACACAATTCGAGCAGCAACAACGCCTGCAGCGGCGAACACGTATGTTTGGCCAAGTGCAGATCCTGGGGCGTCCACTGTGCTGACTGCTTCCGCGCCGAGCGGTGGTGTTGTGACGATGACGTGGTCCGCGACTGGAACAGGGTCCGTCGCAACCGATGCGATATGGGATGTTGCTGGAGACTTGGCCGTCGGAACGGGTGCGAACACTGCGGCGAAACTGGTGATCGGAACGGCGTTGCAAGTGCTGCGAGTCAATGCAGGTGCGACCGCATTGGAGTGGTCAACGGCTTCCGGTACAGGGGATATGATTCTGGCGTCGGCCCAGACAAACACCGCCGCCAAGACGTTCAACGACACAACGCTGCTGATGCGAAATGTGGGCAATACGTTCAATGGCTCATTCGTCAACACGAACACAGCAAACCGAGTCTACACGCTTCCAGACGTGACTGACACACTTGTGACGTTGACGTCTACGCAGACGATGACGAACAAGACGATGACAAGTCCCACACTGACAGGACCAGTGCTTGGGACGCCTGCGTCTGGTGTCCTGACGAATTGTACAGGGACGGCATCCGGCCTGACTGCCGGGAACGTAACAACCAATGCAAATCTGACCGGGCACATTACCAGCACGGGGAATGCGGCGATCCTCGGTTCGTTCACAAAAGCCCAACTGGACACCGCAGTATCTGACGGCAGCGTCGTCTACCATGATTCAACAGACACGATCACCGGCGTCAAAACGATGACCGGCTTGAACGCGATCCTTGTGACAAGCTCTGGCCTGACGATCAGGAATCCGGGGGACACGTTCAAGTACACCTTCACAGCCGCAGCGATCCTGGCTGACAGAATCCTGACACTCCCCCTGACTGCGGGCACACTGGCCTTAACGTCAGATATCACCGGGACGAATACCGGCACGAACACCGGGGATCAACTCCTCTTCTCAATAATCGCGGTTTCTGGTCAATCCAGCGTCATCGC
Organism: uncultured Chitinophaga sp.; assembly: GCA_964517865.1. GTDB lineage: Bacteria > Planctomycetota > Planctomycetia > Planctomycetales > Planctomycetaceae > SXXK01. The sequence goes on along the minus strand of CAZFDW010000093.1, from coordinate 2,132 downwards.
CGATGCTGTCACCGACACACTGACGTTGGTTGCAGGCACGAATGTCACGATCACAACCGACGCCGCCACGGACACAATCACAATCAACGCGACAGGCGGCGCTGGCACCCTCACAGCAACTGCTGGATCACTGACAGCTAACGCGATCGTCCTCGGGGCCGGTACGACCGACACGAAAGTTGTAGCGGGAATTATCACCGACGGCACGTCTGTCATCACGCTTGGCGTCAATGCGACGACCATAGGAAAGATCAAGTTTTTCGGCAACACGTCCGGGGACGCGACGATTCAGCCAGCGGCGGTGGCAGGGACCGCAACCGTCATTACGCTTCCGGCAGTCACCAGCACGTTGGCAACGCTCGCCGGTACAGAGACATTTACGTTCAAGACGCTGACAAGTCCGACACTGACTGCTCCTGCTCTCGGCACGCCTGCGAGCGGAATTCTGACGAACTGCACCGGAACCGCAGCGAGCTTGACTGCGGGGACTGCGACAGCCCTTGCAACCGCCCGAACCATTGGTGGGGTTTCGTTTGATGGTACTGCGAACATTGTTCCTCAAACAATCCAGTCCGTGAACGAAGCCGCCGACACGACGTGCTTCCCGCTGTTCATATCCGCATCTGGAACGCAGTCACTTCAGCCATTGAACAATACGGCATTGACATTCGATGCAAGCACAGGATCGCTTGGTTCCACGACGTTCAATAAAGTCACGATCACGGCTCCAGCCACTGCCGCAACCCTGACGCTGATCACCGGTTCCTCACTGATCACTGCCGGGGCGTTCGCTGTCACCTTAACGTCCACCGCAACAACGAACGTCACACTGCCAACGACAGGCACCCTGGCAACGCTGGCTGGAACTGAGGCGTTGACCAACAAGACGATCACAGCAACAGCCAAAGCGACATTCGGGGCAATCGTCAAAGTACCGCAGTCCTATTCACCAGCAGGCGCAGGCACGGCAACGCTTCTGTGTGCGCTTGGTGACGTCCATCGAATCACGATGCCAGCTGGCAACATTACGATCGCCCTGGACTCAATCACTGATGGACAGGCCATTCATATTGCAATCACGCAGGACGGTGTCGGCAGTCGCACGGTGACGTGGTTTTCGACCATCAAATGGGCAGGTGGTGCCGCTCCGACACTGACCACCACGTTAAACAAACGGGACGTGATTGTGATCATGTGTACCGGCGTTGGAACGTACGATGGATTCATTGCCGGGGCAAATATCTAATGCTGACTGGAGTAGATTTCTTAAGGTAAAAACGATACATGATCCGAATGCAGATTATCTTTTCAGTGTTATTTTGTGCCTCGCTCGGGATGGCGTCGATTGAACCACCACCGGCGAACAGTTTGACGCTCGACGCGAAGTGCATCCGCGTGATAGACGGGGACACTCTCGTCGTTGAATCGACCGTCAGGTATCAGATTCGTATTCTCGACTGTTGGGCACCTGAGAGCCGCACATCGAACGTGGCGGAAAAGCAGCGTGGGTTGCGATCAAAAGCCCGCATGGTGCAACTGGCAGACGGCAAGCCGTTGAGGGTGTCGATCCCGCTCACGGGTGATTTGACGGATTCAACGACGCTCGGTCGGTTTCTTGGCCATGTGTGGCTTGAGGACGGGAGAGACCTCGGTGCGTTGATGGTCGAAGAAGGATTGGCTACGAAAACGAAACCCTAACAGGAAGGCGGTGATCTGTGGAATGGATTGCGATTATTAGCACATTGCTCGGGCCACTTCTGGCGAAATGCCAGCAGGACACCTCAAGCGAAGATCCGCAGGCAATTCTGCGGGAAGCGTACAATCCAGCGACAAGCCGGATGGATGAAGGCCTCGTTCGTTCCGCGATTCCGGCGACACGGCAGGCGATTCGAAAGGCATGGCGGAACGCGACTCCAGCGGAGCGAAAAACATTCCCCCGCTACAGCCGATCGGAAGTCTACGAGATCGCGGAACACAAACTGATTGAGGCAATGAAAGCGGATGAGGCGACACTTCTCGGGGTGTTTGCTGAAGCTGCCTCGATGCAGGATGAGGGCTAATGCGACTTAAACTACTGACACTCATGATCCTGATCGGATGCCACTGTTCGCCGGTGACATGCCAGGAGATCA
>CAZFDW010000092.1:0-16104 GCA_964517865.1 uncultured Chitinophaga sp. | reverse complement strand
GCCAGAAATGAGTCCGGCGAGCGGAGCGGCGTGAGCCCTCCGGTACCTCGTTTTTGTACCAGCAAGCTGACCCATGCCGCTCGCCAATTGTCTCATTCATGACCGCGCGGAGGATAGTATGTCATTGGCGCACTGGTTTATCAGCGGGCTTCTCACCGTCGAAAATTGTGACGATGACGCCTTTGGCGCGGAGCTCGTCCAGAACCTGCTTTTGAGACGCTTCACGGAGTTCCGTTAACTTTTGGGCCTCGATCTCTTTCTGCACGGCCTGAAACTCAACAGTCTTCGGGTGACGATGGTCAACGACTTTATAGACCTCAAAACGATCCTCGTGAACCTGAACTTTTGTCATTTCACCGACTGACATTTCAAACAGCATCGCTTCCAACTCTTTGTCCGCGAGCGACCCGCGTTTGATCCAGCCGATGTCGCCACGTTTTTCGCTGCTCAGGGCGTCCGACAATTCCTCAGCCACCGTGCCGAAATCTTCTTTCTCCCCAAGACGTTCCACCGCGTGTTTCATCACTTCTTCCGCACCTTCGCGACCTTCGTGATCCCGGAATCGCACGACAATTTCGGAAAACCGAACTTCTTCTTCCGGAGTATATTCGTCGATATGCTGCTGATAGTGTTTAACCAGAACAGCTCGATCAATCTGCTTCGGCACCTGAATTTTTGACTGCACATAACCGACAACAAACTGTCGGCGAATGAAAGTGTCTTTCATTTCGCGGCGTGTGAAACCCTGGTCTTCAAGCCAACGATTCAGGTCCTCATCCGACGCCAGGTTATTATCCTTCATCATCTTCTCGCAAACTTCCTGGAACGCTGGTTCCAGTGAATCACGGATGATTTCTCTTTTGTCTTCCGGGATGGTTGCCTCAAGCGCCTGAACGACAAGTGAATCCTCAGCATATTCCCGCGTACGAGCGCGGAGTGACTGCATGAGAATCAGTTGCCGTTGTTCATCGGTCAGATTTGGATCTGATTCGATTCTGCGACGGACGCCGCCCAGAACGTCATCGACGAACACTGGCTTCCCATTGACCGTGGCCACGACACTGGAACCTGTCAACGGTGCGACTCCGATTTCATGGAAGGCCACCGGTACAATGCCACTTTGTTTCAGGTCAGCCTGTTGAGCCAATCGTTGTTCTTCAGCATCAGCGGCATGATTGACGAGAGATCGTCGCGGCGGGGCTGACGTGAAAACAGGATTGTCTTCCTTGACGGTCGTCCCCTGGCACCCGAAGCTCAGCCCGAACGACATCAATCCCGCAAACACGATCCACATGCGTGCCTGTCCCGTCCGCAATGCAGGGGTCAGAATCGCTGATGTTGGAAAGCGTGAGGCCAAGAAATTCACCCAGAGAGGCAATTTATCGGGTGTGGGTTGGATATCATTGAGAACGAGGCGTGCAGTTGGCACGGTAGAATCAGTTTGCGACAGGCGCCGGATCATACGTTTTTTTTCGCAATCCGATCAAGGCCGGAATCGGTGCCATAAACCACAGTCACCACAGGATTTACAGCGGCAGAATCTGCCGGATGTCGATCTTTTGATTGGTCGGCGGGCGATGCCTGGCTTTGGAGGTAGGCCGGACCAAGCGCAGCGCCGTTCCGGCAGGTGTCTGGCAATTGCCGGAACGGCGCTGCGCTTGGTCCGGCCTACAGATTCGACCAGAATCTTAATCCAGGACGAAGCACGAATCAGGAAGTCTATCAAAGGAGCGTACAATGGGTGCTGCAATCGAACTATGCGGCTTTCTGAGTTTTACGGATCGCAAGGTTCGCTGGTTGTGATTCAAGGATCTCCACGAGCAACGTCGCTGTGGTCGTGGTCGCTCCGGATTGGGATTTCACGGCTCTCAGAGCGGCATCGCCCAGCGATTGCCTTTCCGTCGGATTCGTCAGCAGTCGAGCAACGACTGATGTCAATTGTTCCGGTGAATCCAATTGCACACAGGCATGGGCTTCTTTGAATGTCTGCACAACGTCGCGGAAATTCCAGGTGTTCGGGCCAAACAACACGGCCGCACCGAATGCCGCAGGCTCGATCATATTCTGACCGCCGCGTTTTCCGAAACTGCCTCCCACAAGCGCAATATCAGCCAGGCCCCAGCAGGCAGACAGTTCACCGATCGTGTCGAGTAGAACCACGGCGTCGGAGGTCGGGCGTTTCGATGTCTCGAGGGACGACCTTCGCACGAGGTCTGCCCCGGCGTCGTGGACCAGCCTTGCGACGTCGTTAAATCGTTCGCGATGCCGAGGGACAAGGATCAAGCGGAGCGAAGGACATTCTTTGCGGCACTCAAGCCACGTCTGAAGTGCCAGTCGTTCTTCCGGTTCCTGCGTACTGCCCGCCATGAATACGGTTTCCGTGTGCGACAGGTTAAACAGTCTTCTCAGGTCCCTGGTCGCAGGATTGCGGCGATCAGTCGCGACGCCATCAAACTTGATGGACCCCGTTACGAGCAGTCGATCGTGCGAGACCCCCAGCGATTGCAGGCGGTCTGCATTCGATTGCGACTGAGCGGCGACCAATGCCAGGCGCCCGAACAGCGGTGCCATGAGACTTCGAATGCGTGCGTATCCGCGATGACTGCGTTCACTCATTCTGGCGTTGATCACGCTGACCGGAATTTGTTGACGATGGCACTCACCCAGAAAATTCGGCCACAGCTCCAGTTCCATCAACACGACCATGCGGGGTTGCACAAAACGCACGGCATTGCTCACCGCCCACGAAAAGTCGAGCGGGAACCAGGTCACCTGACAATCGGGGAACCGCTTCAGCGCGAGGTCAAATCCGGTATCGGTTGATGTTGAAACAAGGACACGGAAACGATCGTTGGTCTGATGCCGAAACTCATGCACAACTTTCTGAAGCTGGATGACTTCCCCAACGCTCACCGCGTGAAACCAGACAACGTCCCGCGCGTCATTCGATGGCGGAAGCCGCCCGAGGAGTTTCTCCGCGATGCCTCTGCGATACCGTCCATGCCGCACAATCCTCCACATGATGAACGGCGACAGCACCGTCAACAGCAGTAGATAGACTATATTGAGCAGCCAACGCATGAGGAAATCCTGTAACCGTTCACGAAATTTCGAGAATGCCAGTTTAAACCACAGATGGACACGGATGAACACAAATTGACTGTTGATTTCTATCTGTGTGAATTTGTGTTTATCTGTGGTTGCTTGCGCAGGTTTCGTTCTGAGGCGTGAACGGTTTCGAAATCCTTTTCCCGTTGCAGAATTACTTGCCGCAGCACTTCTTATACTTTTTGCCACTGCCACAGGGGCAATCATCGTTGCGACCGACACGAGGCGAGTCATTGACGATCGGAGCGATCGTCCTGCCTTCTTCGCCGGCTTCCGGAGCGTTGGTCTGCAGTTCATCGACCTTGTTCACTGGCAGCAACGGAGCAGCCACGTCGTGTTCGGTCGCGGAGATGCGCCACAGTGATCCGACAAAGGCCGGACTCTCGTGTTCAATCCGGAACACTGCCTGAGTCACCTGCTCCGCAATTCGATCCCACATCGCGAGGAAGGCCCGTCGTCCTTCGCGTTTGTACTCTGTGCGCGGATCTTTCTGAGCATAACCCATGAAGCCGATGCCCTGCTTCAGATGCCCCATGAAGTACAGATGATCCTTCCATGCTGTGTCCAGGAATTCCAGCAGAACAGATCGCTCAGTCTGCCGCATTTCCGGTCTGAAAACCTGATCAAGCCCCTGCAGGAGTTCGAGTCTGACCTGCGCCGCATTCATCTTACGCAGATTCGCATCATTCAGAGTTAAACTATGTTCCGCATCGGCCCATTTCAGCAAATCCTGAATCTGCTGTTCGCTGATCAGATGGGTTTCTGCAGACTCCGGCCCGAGAATCTCATTGAGCCGTGCCGCGACCTTTTCCGGATCCGGTCGTCGCGACAGAAACTCTCGGCTGGTGGCGACGAGCGTTTCATAAATCTGCGCCGACTGCAATTCAGAAAACTGCTCCGGATTAAACTCAGAACGAAATCGCGTATTCGCCCATCGCGCAAGTTTTTCGCGGTTGAAGCGTTCGTTTTCCTTGCCGTCGCCGGACAAAAAATTGTGCATCCCGACCGAGACCGGAAACGTAACCTCTTTGTCGTCGTAGCGTGAACGGACTCGCTCCTGCAACAGTTTGACGATGTCCGGTTGTTCTTTTCCGAGCAACTCGTCGGGCTTCACTCCCAACAGGAAGTTAAAGTTCGCCCAGCCAGTCAGGGACTTGTATGGAAAATGTGGATCCAGAAAATCGTCCAATGGAGCGAAGTCCCGGCGAGCCATGGCTTCCTTTGCCAGTTGCAGCATCGCCGGAGCCAGTGCTTCGCGATCGTGCTTGCGAAGATCTCTGTCCTGAAGTGAGAGGCCGAAGTGGCGATTTGCCCACTTGCTGAGTGCCAGCCAGTTCCAGTCGAGTTTGCTTTCTGCGTCTTCGGGCAAATCCACATCGATCTGTTCGTAGATCAGAATTTCGCCCTGACGCTCGCTTTCATCGCGCAGGTACTGTTCCAGTTCCGGACGCGCCATGTCACGCACATCCGCCACCTCAATTTCCAGATTCAGATTCTGATTCACCCAGCCAACAATCGTTTCCCAGCGATAATCCTTTGCCAAAAACTGACCGGTCCAGCGTGCAATTTCGTCGTTGATCATGCCCAGCAACAGACTACGACAATCGACGCCGTCCAGAATTTTCTGACGATACGAGTACGTGCGCTTGCGCTGTTCGTCCATCACTTCGTCGTATTCCAGCAGATTTTTGCGCTGGTCGAAGTGCTGCTCTTCGCGTTTCTTCTGAGCCCCTTCGATACGACGGGTGACCATGGAACTGACAATCGGCTCGCCTTCCTTCAGTCCGGCCCACTGCATGATGCGTTTCACCGCGTCGCCGGCAAACAGACGCATCAGTTTGTCGTCCAGCGAGATGAAGAAGCGACTGGAACCAGGATCCCCCTGACGTCCCGCTCGACCACGCAGCTGCAGGTCGATCCGGCGGGAGTCATGTCGTTCCGTGCCGACGACATGCAGGCCACCGATTTCCGTAACGACCTGAGACTCAGCCACCATGCCTTCGCGTTCGGCGATTTGTCTGGTGAGCGCATCCCATTCGGATTTTGGCACGTCCAGCCGCGACGAAAATTTCGCCTTCAGTTCTTCCCATGCCGCATGTTCCGGGTTGCCTCCGAGAATGATGTCTGTGCCGCGGCCCGCCATGTTGGTCGCGATCGTTACGCCACCCTTACGGCCCGCCTGAGCCACAATTTCCGCCTCACGTTCGTGAAACTTTGCGTTCAGCACATTGTGAGGAACACCCTTGCGGACCAGGCGATGACTGAGCATCTCTGATAATTCAATCGATGTTGTCCCGACCAGCAGCGGACGACCTGTCGCGTGAACCTCGAGGATCTCCTGAATGACGGCATCCCACTTTTCTTTCTCTGTGCCGTAGATGTTGTCAGGATAATTTTTCCGCTGCATCGGGCGGTTGGTGGGAATGGCCACGACGTCCAGATTATAAATCTTAAGAAACTCTTCCGATTCGGTCATTGCCGTACCGGTCATTCCTGCCAGTTTCTTGTACAGCTTGAAATAGTTCTGCAGCGTGATCGTGGCCAGAGTCTGTGACTCCTCCTTGATCTTGACGCCTTCTTTTGCTTCAACCGCCTGGTGCAGTCCGTCGCTCCACTGGCGACCTTCCATTTTACGACCGGTGTTTTCGTCAACGATGACGACCTCACCCTTTTCAACCACGTAGTTCACATCACGCTTATAAAGAAAATGCGCTTTCAGTGAATTGTCCAGGAGGTGCGGCCATTCCATATTGCCGGCGGTGTAGAAGCTTTCCACACCTGCCAGTTGTTCTGCCCGGCGGACGCCTTCTTCCGTCAGGTGGCACGTGTGTTCTTTTTCTTTGACTTCGAAGTCCGTATCTCTTTTCAGTTGCCGCGCAATGGCATCGGCGCGCGGGTATTTTTCGAGGTTGTCGTGGGCTGGTCCGGAGATGATCAGCGGCGTACGTGCTTCGTCAATCAGGATGTTGTCAATTTCATCGACAATGGCGTAGTCCATCGGCCCCTGAACCTGCTGATCCTTTGTCGGCTTCATGTTGTCGCGCAGGTAGTCGAAGCCAAACTGATTGCTGGTGCCGTAGGTGATGTCGCAGGCGTAATGCACCTGTCTTTGTGAAGATGACATGTTGGACTGAATTGCACCGACCGTAAGCCCCAGATTCAAATGGATGGGTCCCATCCATTCCATATCGCGCTGAGCCAGGTAATCGTTGACTGTGACGACGTGGACTTTGCCGACAAGCGCATTCAGAAAGGCTGGCAGCGATGACACCAGTGTCTTGCCTTCTCCGGTGACCATTTCCGAAATCATGCCTCTGTGCAGAATATAGCCACCAATCATCTGCACTTCGTAGTGACGCATCTTCAGAAAACGACGGCTGGATTCGCGGACTGCAGCGAAAGCTTCCGGCATTAAGTCGTCCAGCGTTTCGCCCTTGAGTATCCGCGCGCGAAAACGCGCGGCAGTCTGGCGAAGCTCGTCGTCGGAGAGTTTTTGCCATTCAGATTCCAGCGAGTTGATGCGGTCAAGCATCGAACCGGGAACAATCGTTGTATTTCCCTGTTTGTCGCGCACAAAGCCCAGACGCCTGATGTGACGTTCGTTCGACGAACCAAACAGCGTCGTAATGCCGCGTACCAGCTTCCCGCTGGCAACTTCGAAGAAGTCGCCTACCTTTTCCAGAAACTCCATGTCGCGCGATCGTCCTGAGATTCTAGGTGAGAGATCCTTGATCCGGGAAGAAATGAACGGACTGCCGCATCGGCAGCACGATCAACCCGGATCGAAAAATCGCAGTTTTGTCGTAAGTCAAAGCCCGCCAAGTGTATTGGATCAGATAAAGCATGGTCAATGCCGCGCCTGCGGTCGGAAAAACCTCTGTTTCATGGCTGATGTCGGCAGACAAACGGGGCTTTGGAGAAACAAGGCAATTGCCATGCCGCAGTCTGCAGCCGACAAGGATTGCGTGTCGTTTCAACAACACAATTGATGCGAAACGGCACCGCATATCGGCAGTGCGTAGTTCAAGCGGCGAAACGTGCCGAAGTATCAATAATTCCACGCCAGCAAAGCACCCGATGTGCTCAGCGCGATTTCGAAACCAGGACGGACTGCTGATAGCTGAGAAACGGAACTCTTTGAACTCTTTTCGATTTCAGATCCTCTTCCCATTTCGCAATCAAACGATGGTCGTCTTCGCTCAGAGTGCGAGTCAATTGATGAGCGGCTCGCAGATGCAGATTGTCACCCGGGCGCAGATCCAGTTCAACGCTGACCGGCATGCGACCGTTCAGGCCTCGGAGCGCTTCGTTGAGAGCGATTCGCGGTTCGGGAAGCAGACTGTTCGGATGCAGAATGAAGTTGAGCCGCGCCATCCAGTCGGCATACGCCAGATAGTGTTCCACCTGATCTGTTTCGGCCCACTTGCGCGTCTCAACGCGATACGTGAATGACGGCGACGACAACACCAGTGTCTCCTTCATCGGGTCGTACGACTGCGCAAACTTTGGATGCAGCTGGAAGGCAATCGCGTCTGCCGCACGTTCTGCAGAAGGTGTTCCTTTCGCTCGCAATTCCTGGATGTACTCCGTGGTTCTGGGTTCAAGGGAATCTATCTTGCCGCGAATTTCATCGAACGTCTGTGTGGTGGATAAGCCGCGGGAATTGTTCAGGATCGTGAATCGTCGCTCGACCGGATCAAAGATCACCACTTCATCGGCGGCATTCACATAGTCATAAATCCGCCCATTGTGACACAGGCTCAGGCTGCTGCTCAATATCTCTCCTGGTGCAGCCGCTTTTTCCAGATCGTAAACATGCGTGGAAATCCGCAGGCCCTGTCCAAAGCAGACAGACCCAGGACTCAGGATTGACAAGAGCAGGATGCACCGAAATGCCATGAAAATTCTCCCGCGGTTGTGATCCAGCAGTCAGCAACGCAGGAAAAACACATCCCGAGTTCGGTGCTGCACTGCCTGCAACAACAGATCGCAGTCGTTGTATAACAGCGGACGGATTTGCGACTCAATGAGATTCATGGCGTTGCGCTGCCACAAAACGTGACAACTTCGCAGCCGATGTCAGTTTTCGGCAAATTCTGCCAGAATGAAGCCAGTCGTCGTGCTTCGTTGTGAGCGAATTGACACTCACCCCGAATGGCGATGTCTGATCGCTCCTGCCAGAACGCCAGGGCGGTGATCGTCGTGATGATCAAACGACAATCAAAATCTCGATTGTTCAGTTGCCGCACGAAAAACTCCCCGATTTGACGCAGGGGTTTGAATTTCGTATAATCCGCACGCTGCGTGATTGTCCTGCCTGTTTCAGATCCTGCCTCAAATCAGTCTTTACTGTCACGACTTGAAATAAAGTGCGTTTACGGTTTGGCTGCCTGTTTCTGGCATCCCTGTGGACCGAATCGACAGCCCACTTTGTTGCGTTGATGGACCGACGCTTGATGATGGAACGGATTCTCTCCCGAAATCGCCGGAGGATTCAATGCGTTGTCTGGTGTTGGGTAGCCTGATGATTTCGCCGATGAAGACGGAAAATATCAAAAGCTTTTGGTGTTCCGGTCCAGGAAGGCGCTACAATCACGCCAATGGTGGACGGCGTGGAACGATTCCTCGTTCGAGGCGTAAGTGCGAGTCGCCAGGCGTTGCTGATTGACACAGACCGAAGGGTTGTGCATAAAAATACGGCGGTCGATGCCAAGCAGGATTCCTGGATATCCTGGAAATCGTTCAATGATTGACCGCTCAGACAGAATAGTCTCCCGTCCTTTTCGCAACAAATCCTCGCGATGGACGCTTTTCGGATCGAAATCGATTGTGGTACGACATCACGAATTTTTCGGGGTGTCTTTTGTTAAGTGACCTAAACAAGGGAGTTGACAGTATGAAGAAGTTTGTGGTGCTGTGTGTGATGGGGCTGATGGTGTCAGCGTGCCAGTTCGCGTCTGCGGCCGATCTGAAGTCAGGTTTGCAGGTTGATGCGTATCCGGATGCGTTCAATGTCACGGACGTTACCGGGCCACTTGCCGGAAAGAAACTGTGCTACCGTTGTCAGTACGGTGCCCGTCCGGTTGTGAGCGTTTTTGTGCGCAAGATGGACGAGAATACTGCGAAACTGCTGAAGCAGATCGACGAAGTCGTCGGCAAGCAGGAAGAAAAGAAAATGGCAGCCTTTGTGACCGTGCTGTCGGATGATCCGGATGCTCAGGAAGCCGCGTTGAAGAAGACTGCGGAAGATCAGAAAATCACGCACACGCCGTTGACAGTGTTTGAAAACGCTGTCGGGCCGACGAAGTACAAGATCGACGAAAAAGCGAACGTCACAGTGATGATGTGGGTTGACAGCAACGTTAAGGTGAATCATGCCTTCGCTGCCGGTGACCTGTCAGATGAAGCCATCGCAAAGGTCATCGAAGACACTGCGAAGATCCTGAACTAAGCGATCGATCGTCGCACGAATAAACACACAAAGCTGAGGTATCCTGCAAGGTACCTCAGCTTTTTTTGCGCTGGGTCTTCTCCACATCACTCCAGATCTCAATGCGAGTGCATCAAGACTTCCGTATGGATGGATTCTTTTGACGGATGATTGGTGTGGATCGTGATCTGTCCGCTTTTCGATGGGGTTTTCTGGACATGAGGACGACCGGGTGGGACCGAGATTTCCAGGGCATAACGATGCACCGAGCCCGTGGAACCGCCGAGTGGTTCTATTGAGGCTTTCAGAAACGGTGGATCGGCTTCGATGTCGGTGATCTGAAAAGGATCGCTCATGTCTTTTTCATTAACAATGAGCAGGAGTTTGACATGCCGTCCTTCGGACGACGGAAACTGACCTAACTGCAGGATCATTTTGTCGGGGGCAAACAACGCGCCCTCCAGCGGTTGCAGGATGAAACTGCCGTACTTGCGAGCCGTCAGTTTTGCCGTCACAAACGGAACCTGATCCACTCCTTTGATGTGGATTTTGATATTCTCTTCGAACTTGCCCACAGGAATGTCACCCGCAATTTCGACATCCAGGCGAAACCCCTTTAGCCATTTTTCTGGTGCCATTTCATCAACACTCATCGGGTTGACCTTGACCGTCACTTTGCCAGATGGGCTTTCCACAGACTCCACTTCCAGTTGATCCGTCAAACGCGATGCGATCGCGGCACGAAACGTTCCTGCTTTGTCCAGAGCGATGTTGCCAACGGACCAGAGGTTGGGTAACAGCTCGACCGGCATATCGATCGCACCTTCCACGGCGAAATTCACTTCGGTATTCTTCGGATCGTTTGTATAAACCGGACCACCGTGTCGGAATGCCCGATCGGGCGCGTTGCCTGCCTTCCAGTCAATCACAAGTCTTGTTTCTTCACCCGGTTTCAAAACTTTGGATTCGACCGCAAATTTGGTACACTTGCAGGTGGTTTTACCCTCCTTCATGATCAGGTCCGCTTCACCTTCATTTCGGATGATAAAGGTGTGCTCTTTGTGCGAATCCACTGCCATCCGACCGAACGAATACGTGGTTTCGTCAAACACGATCTTTGGCCACGGGCCGGTTTTTGAGACCACCGGAAGGTCCACCGGCGTCGTGTGCGCGTCGCTCTCCAAATCCTGCGTCGGAAATGTGACGGGCACTTTCAATCCCTTTGTGGTGTCGCGAGGATCGTCCGGTGCGTGATTTCCGAGCACAACGACAGCGCCGGCCACAGCCACACAGGCTGCCAGCATGAGTCCGGCGACTAACAGTGGGTTTTTCATTTTAACAATCTCTGATAATGAATGCTTGGCGCGGGCTTCGCCCGCAACCGAAACAAGTAAGCAGATTTCGCTGAAATCTGCTGTGCCGACTTCGGCGAAGTCGGCCTACATTTAGCCGGCCTCAAAGTGATGCGTTGCCAAAAATCTTCTCAGGATTAATCAACTCTCACCGTCTGCAGAGCAGCACCCTTCCGGCCATTTGGCGATTGGTTCCGGACCCCTTTTCCAAGTCCTACCTGTCCCCTTTTTCAAGCCTGTGTATTTTAGCCAGCTGTTCTTCCTTCAGAAAACGATCAGCATGGCCCCATGCGCGATTGAGCTTTTCCAGTTGAATTACTCTCTCGGCTGCTCCCTTTGCCGCCGCGACATGCTCGCTGCCTGCCGCATCCAGCTGCTCGGCCAGACGATACCATGCATCAACCGACGAAGGATACAGAATTGTGCCCATCTGCAGATCCTGGATCGCCAGATTCCGGAGCTGATCATTGTTGTCCAGCAGACCGGCATTCCATCGCACTTCCGCCCGCAATCGATAACTGAAACTGTTGCGGCGATCGGCGGAAATCAGATTTTCGCAGGCCTGCAACGCTTCATCGGCCAGTTTGCGATAGTCCTCATCCCCTTTGCTGCGTCCAACCCTCGCCGCCATTTCGGTTCCGGTATCCTCAGTCTCCGCTGCGCGTAAAGCTGCAGCTTCGGAGAGACGATACGCCAAAACCTCCGCAATTCGTTGGCGCGGAATCACACTTTGAGGATCTGCCTGAAGGGCTTGCTGAAACTGGTCAAGTGCCCTCGACGGAAACTGAGCGTTGTTGAGCAGTGAATTACCAATCGCAATATGATTTCCCGCGGCTGTGACCGGCAGCAGACCGTAGCGCATAATCACTATGAATGCCACCAGACACGCTCCGGCACACAAGCGACTGAGTTTTTTCCCACAGGTATCCGATTGAGGGTGGTTGCAGGTAATCCCCGCCGCCAGGCAAAGCAGGAGCGTGATCATCACCGCCGGCATTTCAAATCCGCCCGCCGCCAGCAGATTGACCATCATCGCCATCGCAGCAGCCAGGCAGGCTGCGGAATCCACAGGCCGAAACGAAGCCTTACCACGCGAAATCAGCAGTGAAACCCCACCGAGTAAAAGCATGCGAATCGGGTTGGAAGTCCACTCATCGGAACCGTTGAACCAGGTCCAGGCAATGTGCAGCAGAAATCCACTCAGGATTCCGCCGACCACGATTCTCAGTGGCCGGACACGCGGAACGGCCCGCATCTTCTGTTCACCCCGTATTTCCTGCGGACACTGTTCTGTCGGACGCTGCATTAAACGCCAACCTGTCCAACCGATGATCAACAACAGCCCCGCGAGACCGATCATACCGCTCGAAGACCACGCATCGAGCACAAAGTTATGTGGATCACGAATCTCTTCACTTGATTCATCCGCCTTGTACTGCAGGTAAACCTGCCGAAAATTTCCCGGCCCCGCGCCGGTCAACGGCTGATCTCGAAGCATGTTCAACGTGCCGGTCCAGTACAGCAACCTGAATTGCAGCGATCGGGGTGATTCCAGAACCACTTCTTTGTCCAGTCCTCCTGCCGCGACGCCAATCCCGACCGCCATTGCCGTAATGAGGCTTCCGGCAACAACCCAACGGAACACATTCTGAACGGCTGACAGGCGAATTCGTCTGAACAGCAGAATGCCCAGTCCGAAGCATGTCCCCAGCCATGCCGATCGACTCTTCGTCAGAATCAGGCAATATGCGATCAGACAAACCTGAATCACCAGCAACATCGTGTTCAGCAACGAAGCCCTGCCTCGCTCGCCAACTGTCGATGACGCCTGCCCGATCAACAGCACGAGGCCTGTTGCCAGAATTCCGGCCAGCGTATTCGCCAGCGAGAACGTCGCAAACGGTTCCGAACTGCTCAACAGCCGATTTTCCCATGCGATTCGCGCCGAACCAAACACAGGGATTTCGTGTTGCTGAAACTGCTGAGTGATCTCATTCACGCGTGAGAAGTGCGACGATTCGCCACTGGCCAACGCCTGGTCAAGTTCAGTTCGCAGGCTGCGATACCATTCCGACTGTTCCGCATAGAACACATGATGCTGCCAGATTCCGAAGCAACTGAGTCCGACGCAGACGGCGATCACAACCCCGATCCCCTGCGCCGTGGTCTGCTGATTCTGAAACAGCGAGCGAAAGATTCGCCAGGCGATCAACAACCCGATCCATTCAAACGTCAGATTCAATGCCGCTCGACGATCACCTTCGAGTTGAAATACAGCCAGCGTTGAAATCACGTGGCCGATGGCCAGCAGCAACACGCCAAGATCGACGCCGTCAAACCGAGGCCGGCGTGCACGCATTTCATCCGTGGCGCACCACTGCGGCATTTCGTGCAGCAGCCCCAGCAGCATCCAGAGCACCACCAGATGCAGCCCGAGACCACTGATCGCTTCTTCGGTTGGCCACAGATATCCTGCAGTCAGCAGAGCGAACGCCAGCATGGAAATCGACAGACGCATTCGCTACCGCCTCTGCTTCTCCTGGATCTCGTTCACCGAACGTCGCCCCACTGTTTCCAATATTGCAATCACCGCCAGCACACAGAAGATCAATGCCAGGACCAGTATCGCTCCGATCCAGTCCGGCACTTTGTACAACAGCAGTCCGCCGAGTCCGGTCATCATCGTTGTCAGATGAATCGTCAGGACCGCATGCGATGGTTTCATGCCAAGTTCGACAAGTCGATGCGAAAAATGACTCTTGTCACCATGAAATGGGCTCCGCCTCTGGCTGAGACGAATCAAAATCACCGAACAGAAGTCGTATAACGGCACCGCCATCACACACAACGGAGCCAGCATCACGTATCGACTCCCCGTGCTTTCGTAAAACGTGCCCGTGACAGTCAATGTCGCCAGCAGAAACCCGATCAGATTACTGCCGCAGTCGCCCATAAAGATACTCGCGGGCGGCTTGTTCCAGACCAAAAATCCCATCAGCGAACCTGCCAGCAATAATAACGGAACGGCAACCGACCATGCAGGTGTCCTGACCATCACAATCAGGATGGCCGCAAAGATCAATGAGGTAATCACACCAATCCCCGCCGACAGGCCGTCCATATTGTCCAGGAAATTCATCGCATTTGTGAGGACCAAAATCCACAGGGTCGTTGCGATAAACCCGAACCACGGCTGACTGACAAACACGGTCGCTCGCACGCCTGCCGCGACGACTCCGACTGCCACCAACAATTGCAGCCCCAGTCGAAATTTCCATGACAGATTCCAGCGATCATCCGCCAGCCCTGTCAGAAACAAAGCACACGCACCGATGCCAATTGCCAGAAACTGAGCCAGCCGCTCGGGCGTCTGCTGAATCGCCTCGACGACCGGATCAATGCCCGCCAGGTATTTTGATCCTCCCATCACGCAAGCGAGCACGACCGTCACAGTCGGGATCATGAAGCCCATAAAGATCGCGATCCCGCCTCCGCGCGGCGTAGGACGGACATGCACTTTGCGATCACCCGGCAAATCGATCAGCCCCAGAGCCGGTGCCCACTTACGAATGAGCGGAGCAATCGCGCAGGACAATGCGGCAGCGGTCAGAAATCCTGCAATTAAGAACTCCAGCATCAGTCAAAACTCGCCAGTATCTGAGAAATTCGTCGCGGTGGCAGGTTGTACGTCACAAACCGCCAGGCAAGCGAAGTCAAAAGGCACCGAAGCTGAAGAGACACGATTTTTGGCGAGAACACGACTTTCTCGCCAATAGTTGAACATACTTAAGAGGTGTTCTGGCCGAAAAATGAGTACACTCAGTGCATCGCCCTCGTAGCTCAGCAGGATAGAGCGGCGCTTTCCTAAAGCGCAGGCCACAGGTTCGACTCCTGTCGGGGGTATTGCAAAACGCCAGGAAAACCTGCCGAAAGCGCTCTAGGGTAACGTTCGGCAGTCGATCAGTTTTCGCCCTTGTCACCTTTTCTGTCACCTAAACCCTGACTTTCGCAATCGACTTCAGATTCAGGCACCGCTTGAGACATGTCGCCGTTCTTTCGAACGTGCCGCCGGACTTCGGCAAGCGTGTCCTTTGCCGTAATGTTCACGTAAAAACTCATTGTCGTTTCGATGCTGGCATGTCGCATCAGTTGCTGAAGAATTCCAGACGGGACGATCTTGGCCCATCTGGTTCCGAATGCTCTGCGGAGGTCATGGGCAGATGCGAATTTTTCCTTTCCGTCCTTCTCATCGACTTTGACTTTCGCTGCCTGCCCGATCTCCGTGATCGAAGGTAATTGTCGGAGAACTCTTCACGGAATGGTTCCCAACGCATTAAGCCAGGTGACGCCGCTCCATTGGCGTTGAGTTCAGCTTGCCATTCTCCAGCGGCTCGCAGTGCGGCCTTCATATTGGTCGTGCCGCTGGTCTTTTCGCGACGCTTGCCATCTATCGGATCACCAACGCAGGCTCACCCGCCGAGGCACGGCTTTCGTTTCTCCTCATGCAACGAACTGCGGCTATTCCCCTTTCTTTGGTCGGCCGATCCGCCCACGCCGATTCTCCTTCCACCAGTCAACGTCATACCTGCTGTGCCCCCGACTTTCGCCGGCCCATTCACCCGCAACGATTCGCAAGCCATCAGTCAACGTCGAAGCGTGAAACTACCTCCATTTCATTCCGGCTTGTCTTTCGACTCGAGTGATCTACAACAGGCACTCGTGCGTTATGCGCATTGCGTCGATCGAACCAGCCGTAACTCGAAGTAACTGGAGAAGCAATGGCCCGGTGTTTCCCTGCAATTCTCGTGTTGTTCTTCCTCGGGTGTGATAACTCGCCTGATCCTCAACAGGTCATTGAGTCCAGCCGGAAGACGACAGCAGAAGTAGAGAAGAAGCTTGAGTTAATTCGGAAGTCGCCCGCAGAGGCACAAAAGAAATTCGACGAGTCCCTGAAATCTCCCGAAGCTGCCAAGCCGTCTACTGATGCCTTAAAAGAGTCGAAATCGGAGTAGCGCTACGGCACATCCTTGGGACGCAGCGAGCGACGTATGGCCTCCTGCGTGTCCGGCGACCAGCGAGTCTCCGGCCGAGTGACGTGACCGCGAAGCGTAGGCGAGCAGATTGACTCCCCACAGGCGCGTCAGTATTGTGATATCCGTGGCGCGTGTAATTCAGAGTTCGCATTCACACGCAATTGGCGTGCTCGTGCTCAGT
>CAZFDW010000091.1:0-16192 GCA_964517865.1 uncultured Chitinophaga sp. | reverse complement strand
CAACCACGGCCCCTGTCACCGCCCGGAGACACGGATTTATTGATGGATGGGTTCTTCGATCAGTTCTTGCTCATTTTCAGTTCCTGGTCATTTTCAGTTCACGGGCTTCGAACAACGGGCGATACTGTTCAATATTCGCACCGGTCATTGCCAGGCGTCGCAGCGCAACCGGCTGATAGCCGGTGGCAAAGAAGCCGCCGACGGGGTGACCGTCTTTGTCCTCTCCGCTGATCCGATAAACAAAGATGTCGTCCATACGGTATTCACCATCCTGCAGTCCGGACACTTCCGAGATTCGCGTGATGCGACGTTCGCCAGTGTGCAGACGCGTGACGTGAATCACGATATCGATCGCATTCGCGATGTACTGTCGAGAGATGCGGGATGGCAGATCGACACCCGCAAGCGCAATCATCAGTTCCAGTCGGTCAAGAGTTTCGCGTGTGTCGTTGGCATGCACAGTACTCATGGAACCATCATGGCCGGTGTTCATGGCCTGCAGCATATCCAGCACTTCACCGCCTCGGGATTCGCCGACGATAATGCGGTCCGGTCGCATTCGCAAAGCGTTTCGCAGCAGATCGCGCTGCGTCACAGCACCTTTGCCTTCAAGATTCGGCAGGCGAGTTTCCAACGGGATTACGTCCGTCTGCTGCAAACTGAGTTCTGCTGTTTCTTCGATCGTCACCACACGCTGAAAATCGGGAATAAAGCGGCTCATGCAGTTCAGCAATGTCGTTTTGCCGGCACCCGTGCCGCCGCTGATAATGATGTTCATGCGACCACGAATCGCCAGAATCAGAAAGTCGGCCATCGCCGGTGCCAATGAACCGTGGTTGATCATATCTTCCATCTGCAGGCGGCGATTGCCGAAACGACGAATGGAAACAGTCGGACCGCACAGCGCGAGCGGCGGAATCACGGCATTGAAACGTGAACCGTCCGGCAGACGCACATCAATAAACGGACTGGATTCGTCGATACGACGACCGGCGCGACCGACCAGACGATGTATAAACTGCATGAGGTGATTTGAATCCGCGAACCGGATGTTCGTGGACTCCAGGACGCCCTTACGCTCAACCAGAATCCGGTCCGGACCATTGATCAGAATATCCGAGACCTCCGGATCGACCATCAGAGACTCGATCGGGCCGAAGCCGTAGATCTCGTCCATGATTTCCGACACCATCGTTTCGCGCTGCTGAGTGTCCAGGCTCAGCGACTGCTGAGTACACAGATAATCGGCCAGCGAACGCAACTGTCCTCGCAACTCGCTTTCGGACAGACCTTCTGCCTTGTTGAAGTCGATCACATCAACCATCTGATGATGGAGCGATGTTTTCAGTTTCTGAAAATCGCGAACCGTGTTGTCCGTTGCTTCTGTTGCAGCGACCATGATGTGTTCTCAATTCAGAATAAATCGCTGTGATGCAATCAACCAGCGACAGGCTTGCAGGCGGAGCGCAATGGACAGGAATCTGTTATCGAGCGATCCGTACAGGAGAATCCAGAATGTCCGCGACTGCCATTGAAGGCAGCCTGTTCCGGGAAGCAGACAAAACCGGCAAAATCTGCCTGATGATCAGTCACAGAGTCGAACACTATAGATATAACGGTTCACGGCGGCCGGCGAAGACGAAGACATCACTGCTGTGGACGTAATCAGCACACACGGTTGCAGACAGATCCGAACTTCACCGTCCGCTGAAATTCCGGAAGCCATGATTCTGGCGGCGACAGCACGATTCAATTGAACAGTTGACAATTGAGAGCCGACATCCGGTTCATCCTTTGAACCTGCTGAGCGGACTGTTGAATTGCATAAGCACACAATGAACGACTGCCCTGCATGTGAATTTATCCATGCCGCAATCTCAGCACATTCCGTATCAGACAGCGTGGATGTCGACATGGTGGATGGAAAGGCCAGTTGATTCAATCCCAGTGTTTTCAGATCGGCGGCGGTTACGCCGTGCTGCATCCAGTTCACGGTCTGGCACGAATTGCCCATGGGAGATGCAGCGGCAAACTTCAATGGAACAAAGCTGTCAGGCCTGTTGCCGGCGGAATTCGGCGAAAGTGTCAGCACGATTTCCGGCAGTCCATCCGGTCCGTTTTCGACGGTGCGTTGCTCCGGATTCCAACTCAGATTGTCCGACCCTTTCCCTGACTCTATCTGCTGTGACCATGGTCCATTGGCATTCAGCATCGAATCATCGCCGTGACTCTGATCGACGATTGAGAATGGCAGCACGGGAATGGTGACTCTTCCGCCCGGCAGAAATCCGACAGGCGCATGTTCAATCATTGCCGCCGCTGAGATACCCAGACGAGCATGACGGACTCCGGTCAACCCGCTGAAAAACATTCGCAACTGATCGCTGGACTGACTTTTGCCGAACGTGACGCGAATCTGTTCAGGCACTGTGGCCGCTGACTGCGTCAGTCCCGCCTGGCCTGGCCCGGCTGCTGCCAGGGGTTGAATCAAATCAACATCGTTCTCATTGATCATGGGAATCAGAGAACGGTTGCCTGCCTGCTGGATATGGGCTACGACCGCATTGCGAGACCGCACGGCTCGGCCATCATTCTCAAACGGCTGTTGCCGCAGTCGCAGGATGTCATCGGACAGAAACGCATGGCCTCCGACGATAACAGCCGATTCCGCATGACGCCGCGCTTCGGCTCGAACACACGCCAACCACATGACATTGAGGAAGCACGCCGCGATCATCAGCATCGCAAGCATCACCCAGACGCTCCAGATCATCAACGTACCACGACGGGAACGATGCTGTTCAGGTTGCTTTTTCTGCAAGTCAGGCTGCAATTCTTGTGATGGGCTGATTTTCATTTCAGAACCGGAACGAACCGTGACTAC
The DNA here is from genome assembly GCA_964517865.1 of uncultured Chitinophaga sp. Taxonomy (GTDB): domain Bacteria; phylum Planctomycetota; class Planctomycetia; order Planctomycetales; family Planctomycetaceae; genus SXXK01. The sequence continues at coordinate 13,308 of CAZFDW010000091.1, read as the reverse complement.
CGGTTTGTTGATTTAATCGTAGGGTGCGTGAAGCGAAGCGCAACGCACCAATTGGAAACGCATGAGAAACTTGTGTGTTCCGCTAGCGCTGCACACACCCTACTTGAATCACGACAAAACTCACAACGTTCCGCTAACCGCAGGTTGCTGTTGCCGGGTCAGGTCGTTGCCCGGGTTGGCAGGAACTGCGTTGGTTTGAAAGCCGCCGACAGAACCACCCGTGCTCTGAAGATTTGTACCGCCAGCGTCGTTGCCGCTGCCTTGAAATTCGATGAGTTCGCCTTCACGCCAGTACGACGAAGAACGACCGGCCCCACGATAATGTTCTGTCCTGAACGGCTTCTTTTCCTCAGGTTCTTCAGCCAGCCCCAGCAGTTGTTCCATCGTGACACGGTCACTTTCCGACTTCACGTTGACGCCGCCAGGTCCAGCGCCGGTGGGATTGTAAGTCAGCGCGATCTGGCCCTTCTGCTGGGCAAGCAGCATGTAGAGTGCCTGTTTTTCATCCAGTTCGAGAGTGACATTGTGAGACGTCCCGCTACCCTGTAATGCGGAACCCGCACGATTCATGGCCACGACTTTGACGCCTTTGAACAGTGTTGTTGTCATCCCCGTTCGTTCGCTCACAACCGATCCGCCGGTCGACTGCAGGCGATTGCCCGCCCCGGCATCAGTCGTCATATGCACGTCCACATATTGCCCTGTCTTGATCATTCCACTCAGGATCGCAGTGGCGTCATCGACGTTGATCGTAACACCCCGTTTGCCATCCTCGATCTGCAGACCTGGATAGTCTCCAATGGCGTAGAACATCGACCCCTGCAGCGGAACAGCAGATGGAATTCTCACTTTGGCAATGCGGCCAACGAGAGAATCCAGATTCATAATCGTATCCGGTGCCAGCTTTTCGCCCGATCCCACAGGACCGTTGCCAATGTGTTTCATAGTCATCACCGTACCAGACTCAATCTCAGTGATGGCCATCGGCATTGTTCGAGCAGGAATCGGCGGAGCCTGAACGACTTCTGTCGCCCAGAGTTTTTTAAAGAGAAAGGTCACGGCGAGGAGACAGATGACCGCAAAAGCAGCTACGGTGAGCATCCAGGGGGTCAGCTTCACGACGATATCTCCAGACAAAGTCAGTTCAACACAGGGGAGTTCATTATTGAAGCTGGACATCAGCGGCTGAAGCGGTGCGCTCCATCGCCATTGCGGCATCGCAGTTAATGGAACGGTTGGCTACGCTGAATCCGGTCATCCACAACAAATCCGGACACGCATTTCGCATGGGAACCTGTACGCGAACATGACCCAGATCCGACGCATAGTTTCCTGGCTCAATTGTGATGACGCATTGCCGTGCCAGAGACGGGCCGAGCAGTTGTTCGACCCGGGTTTTAACCTCGGCTTCGGCCGCCAGCGACGGCATGCCACAGATGCTCAACAAGCGGGCTCCGTTCTGAGCGGCATTGGCCACTCGGGTCTGCGCCGACATGAGCATGGAAAATTCAACGATGGAAAAAATAAGCAGCAGGAAAATTGGCATAACGAGCACCAGCTCCATAGACAAGATCGCGCCTCTGCGACCTGATAATCCGGAGCGATGAACTTTCATGGGCCGAACTCACTGGGAAAATGCTGCTGAACCAATACGCGCCGAAAATGACCCGGGCGTCTCCGTTCTCGTTAATCGGCAGATTATGCCGCTCAGTCGGAGCGTTTCGCAGCCCGGCGTTACCACCCTCGGTTTCCGAATAACTGCAACGCCAGGATGCACCACGTTGCGAATGCGACCGGAACAGCAAATGCCATGACTCGTCGCTTCTGACGCTGTTCGGAAGATTCGCCTTTGCCCGTTTTATTCACTGTCAGATATTGATTCTTCGTACGACGCAGGCCATGCGACATCAGACCGATCAGGATGATGCCGACTGTACCCATGGTCACAAAGATCAGACTGCAGAACAAAACCTTGAGTGTCGTCAGCCAGCCGAGCCATGTCCCGAGTGCGGCCATAAGTTTCACGTCGCCGCCGCCTGCAGTCGCGACCATCCACAGTACGAACAGAATTCCGAATCCGACCGCAAATCCCAGCAGCGAGGACCACAGTCCGTCCATTCCGTAGAATCCCAACTGATAGAAGACGCCTGCCACGCACATCGGTCCTGTCAACCTGTTCGAGATCTTGCGAAACCGCAGATCACAAATCGCGGCAACCAGCGTAAATACGCCCACACACAGCAACAACACGACATGAGCAGTAGTCAGTTCAGACATTGTGCGGGATTTCAGTTGAATTCAAGGTGAAGTCACCCATGGGCAACCCTGTTTTTTCAATTGTTGTTTCCGAAGACTTCCGACTGACGTGTTTTCTGGCGAAACTACCTGCAGTTCTGTTGCCACAACGGACGCAGGCACGACGATCGTTACAATCACTGTCATCGGGACAATGAGTCGAAACTGTTCAGTTAAAATTATCGTTGAAAATCTAACTATGACCCCCACAGATCAGGAATCATCGGCTCAGAGCATATACCTCTCAGCAGCCATCGACGCGGCACATGTCGGAGGGCGCGTCCTTCAGGACTGGATCGGTCGTTTTTCCGTGCGGGAAAAGAGTCGTGCCAATCTGGTGACAGAAGCCGATGAAGCGTCACAGGCGGCAATTGTGCAGACTTTGAAGAATCGCTTTCCTCAACACGGTTTTCTGGGAGAAGAAAACCTCAATGAGCGTGACGCACATACCGAAGCCTTCTGGATCATCGATCCGCTTGACGGAACGTCGAACTACGTTCATGGTTTCCCGTATTACGCCGTGTCGATCGGACTTTGGGTTCGCGATCACGTCGAGGTCGGCGTCATTTTTGATCCGACGCGAAATGAAACATTTGCAGCGGCCTGCGGAAACGGCGCATCCCTGAACGGTCAGCCGATCAGGACTTCCGGAGAAAGCGACCTGAAATCGGCCATGGCGATGGCCAGTCTGCCGGTGGCGACCGACCCCGAAAATCCAGCTGTCAAACGATTCCTGAATGCACTCACAAAACTGCAAACCGTTCAGCGGAGTGGTTCGGCAGCATTAAATCTGGCGTATGTGGCCAGCGGTCGCATTGATTGCTTCTGGTCCAGCAGCCTGCATCCCTGGGACGTCGCAGCCGGAGCCCTGCTGGTCGCGGAATCCGGTGGAACCATCACAAAGCTCGACGGCAGCAAATTCGATATTTTCGTTCCAGACCTGCTGTCCGCCGCCACTACGTTACTCGGTCGAGAACTCGTAACCGCCTTGCGTTGATTTTCCTCAACGTCTTCTCTAACCACCGAATCCCGCGTAGACTATCAGCATGGCAATTGTGCGATTTCTGCTGGCGGTCTTGCTTTTTCTGTCCGGGCTCACCGGTGCCGGGATGTTGCGCGCGCAGGAATCCGGAACCGTTCCGCCTGCAACATCGCCTGTTGTACCCTCCGTCAATGTGCCTGCGGCATCAGTTCCGCAACCCGGAAAACCTGAGGTGCTGCTTCGAACGGAATCTGGGGAACTGATTCCATACCGAGAACTGCTCGGCGATCAGGTCATCGACGAATTGCTACAGCGAGGCCTGGAACAGCGGAGCGTGCCGCGTTATACGCTCGCGCAACAGGAACTTTCGGCGGCCGTCGATCGCGATGAAATCACGATCATGCTTGAGATGCAGGTTCAGGTCCACCCGGCGGATGAGTGGGTGACGATCCCGATGTCATTTGGCGACGTGTTTGTCAAGCGTTTTGATCACAGGTCCGACGCGATGAAGACAGAGGCCGTACCGGAATTTGGTGAGCAGAACGCGCGGCGTTTGCATCTTTTCGGTGCTGGCCTGCATACAATCAGCCTGGAAATGATGGGCAAGGCTCGATCGCTGGCACCAGGGGTACGTCAGCTTAATCTTAACCTTGCGTCCGCGACAGCATCGCACGCGGATATCAAGTTTGCCGGGCCAGTGGAACTTCAGAGTTTGCCGGTCGGTTCGGTTGACAGGCCCATGCGTGACGAAAAAGGTGTTCGCTCCGTCGAGTTCTGGGGTCTGGCACAGGCGTTCAGTCTGTCGTGGTCGGATGTTGTACAACGCATCGCTCAGAAGCCCGTGATCCAGGTTCTGAATCGCATGAAGCTGGATTTGACAACGATTCCCGTGAACCTTACAGGAACTCAGCAGCTGCAGATCAGCGGCAGTCCGATCAACGAAGTTCGCGTCACATTCCCGGATGGATTTCAACTCCAGGAAGTCGATGCCAGGAACGCGAGCGGTATCTCTGTGCTTAAGAATTTCGAAAGGACATCAACTTCCGGACCCGAGACAGCACTCGTTCGACTGACGACAGCCACTGAAGGTGCGTTGACGCTCTCGTTTGATCTGGAACTTGCAAATCGCACGTTTCCGCAGGACATCCGCGTTGCGCTGCCTGCCATTCAGGATGCTAACGTGCAGTCCGGAGATCTGGACATTTTGTTTCCAACGGGCCTGCTGGTGCAACAGACCGTGGTTGAAGGAGCGCAGCGAAAGCGCGTGACTTCTGATACGGATCTCAGCGTTGCGGCCACGGCTTTTCGGATGCGTTCGACAGAATCACATGTCGTGTTGCATGTCGAAGAAACCGAGTCGCAGTTTGCTGTTTCACCTGAAATCACGCTGCAGCCCGACACGCAAAACGTGATCCTGACCGCGCGTTATCCGATCAACGTCCTGACTGGTTCACTGCTGGATCTGGCAATTTACTGGCCTGGTTATTCAAGCGGCGAATGGCAGATTCTGCCAGGCACGACCCGGCTGATTTCCGGAAAGACCATTGTTCCACTTTCACCGCAGCAGTCCGACAGCGAAACGGATGTGCTGCAGATGACGTTTCGCGAACGGCAGTCCGGGGAATTCATTGTGGAGTTCCGGGCCTATGCTCCGCTGGCGGCAGTGCGTTCCGGAGCTATCCAGTTGCGTTGTCCGGAAATTCAGGCACGACTCGGTCAGCCGTTTGTGCTGATCACAATCGAATCCGATGAATTCTCCATTCGTCCCATCAGCATGGGAACAGGGGAACCGTTGCCGACGGTCCCCCTGCCCGCTCCAGCGGCCACAGTTGCCGTCGAATCAGGGCTCCAGTCAGAAAGCTGGCTGCACGACGATGCGTCGATTCCGATTCGACTGGAACTTCCGGCGCAAGCGCCTTCCGTGCGGGCAAACGTGCGGCTCGGAATGCAGCCGCGAGGTTCCGGGATTGAAGTGCTGGAGACTATCGGATTTGAAATCGAACACCGAGACCTGGCCAGTCTGGCTCTGAATGTTCCCGCCGGCATTCGACCGACTGTCCGGATTTCCGGACAGAGCGAAATTCTTCGAGCCACGGAAGATTCTGAAACACACTGGAGTTTCCGCCTGCCTGAAGCGCGGCGGGGAAGTCTGACGTTCGATGTCAATTACCTGTGGACGCCGGCTGTCGCAACGGATCCCCTGCCACTGACCCTGCCACTGATCCTGCCGGAAGCTGCAGAAGTGCTCAGCATCGAAGTGGGAACTGGTTCGGGCAGCGGATTAACGGTGCAGGATGCTGCAAACTGGCAACCCGTGTATTCTGAAAAATTCGATGCGGCATGGAAAACCAGCCGGCCCGTAACGACCGTTCCTCTCCGTTGGCAAAAGGGCCTCGCGCTGACATCCATCGACAGTCCGGATTTGATTCTCGCGCGGACTCAGCTACTGGGAAATCAGATACTTACGACAACGCTTGCGATTTACGAAAGATTGCCTGGCACGATCATCGTTGAGACACCGCTCGACGTCGGTCTGCCCGCGATTCTGGTTGACCGGCAGTCGATGATATCTCGGGAAGCCCAGCAGCAGGGCAACGTACAATGGGAAAAAATCGTCGAACGCGGAATTATCCGCTGGACCGTACGGACGCTCGCAACGCGGCCGGCAACAAGTGGCCGCAGCGGTCCGCATGTTGTGGAATGTAGTATTCGTGACCTCATTCCACAGCAATCATCACTCTGGATGACTGCTACCCTGGAGCGAGCGACGATCGTGGGTGAATCACCTGCTGTTCCAGTCGTCTGGTACACCGGATCGCAGGAGGAATTTCAAACAGCCAGTGCGTCGCCCGACTTTATCTCACTCTCGCAGCACCCGGCGACTTTCCTGCCGTGGGGCGAGAGTGCTCGTCTGCTTGAGGATCGAAAATTGAAAGCCATTCTGTCGCCGTATCCGACGGAGATGCAACTGGCCGCGACGGAAACGCTGGACAACTGGATATCAACGTCCGACCACCACGATTTATTTTTCGGCTCTGCAAGACACGGAGCGTTGCGATTGAATCTGATTCCCTTCGTTTCTTTACTGCTCGTCAGTGCCGTTGTGTGCGTCATATTCTTTGTCGTGTTGTCCATACTGCGGCGGATAACGATCATCGTCCCGCTGTTGCTGATCGGGTGCGGGGCGCTGGTAGCGTGGCTGTTTGTTCCTGAATGGACTTCACTCCTGGCACCGTTTGTGGCGATGGGAGTCGTGTGCGGTGCGGTATCAGTGACCTTTCAGCGCCTGATTTCTGACCGGCGAATGCGATTCCCGAAAGCGTCGCAGGTGGGTGAGTATCCGACTGTGTTCGGTTATTCAGGGATGTTGTCTCAAGCAATCGGGGAACAGTCAGAACCCGCAGTAAGTCCGTCGGGAACGAGATCAGAGTTTAACGTCAGTTCCTTTACGCACTGAGTCGAAACTCACATCACTCGACTCGGAGAGTCAAGCTACGGGATCACATGATGACAATCTGGCATCTGTTGCTGTTCGCATTGCTGCAAGGCCCGACCAGTGTGTCGAGCGACGCAGTTGCTGCGCGCGACGCTGAACTGCCCGGCATGCTGGTGGAACGTGTACCACTGGATGAACTGCGACAGCGAGTTGCCGGCAAGGACTATGTTCCCGTACCTCGCAGTCAGCTTCAGGATCTGCTCAAGCACGACCGCAGCGCCGCACCGGCAACCGAAGCATTACCTCGGATTCGCGAAGCACGTTACGTGGCCCGTCTGATCGGAACACACCTGGATCAGGGTCATCTGGAATTTGACATTTATCCCGAGTCACGTCCATCTGATACTGGTCCCCTGCTGATTGGCCAGACAAATTTACAACAGCTGAAAATCGCCGATGAACAGGGTTCCATCGAGCTGGCATCCGATTCTGCGCGACGCCTGTTTCTGCTCAAACCCGGATTTCCGGGAAATCTGACGGGATCATGGACGTCGGATGGCCTGGTCGCCGGCGACGTAGTCACGTTTCGACTTGAACTGCCGGCGGCGACGATCTCACGGTTTGAACTGCTGACAAATCCAAACATTCTGCTGACGAGTGCTGGCGGTCTGGTGCTGGATCCGGAACCGGTGCCAGCAACCAGCGAGGATGGTGAACTCAGGAAGTGGACCATCCTGCCTGGTGATGCGGCTCGGCTGACCTTGAGTTGCCGCGAACAACGCCAGTTGCAGTCGCTGGATCCGATGCCGCTCGCATCGTTCAACGCAACTCATGAGCTGGCGGGCGACATTCTGAAGTCCCGCTGGACGATTGGCCTGCCAACGGAACTGAATGGCCGCGCTCGATTGACAGCCAGGATTTCCAGCGCAGTCCGCGTGGCTGACGTCACACTGGAAGATAATCGTCCGGTCGAATGGCAGGTCACTGAAGAGAACCGGCAGCAGATTCTGAGCATGCTGTTGCCGGAAGCATCAGAATCCACAATCCTGAACATCTCTGCGGCCTCCGTGTTGCCCCAGACTGAATCCTGGGAGCTGCCCATACTTTCACTGGCTCAGTGGTTCAGTCGCAACGACGAACAGCGAGGACCGATCCAGTCGATCATCGGGCAGATCAGCGTGTTGATGCCGAAAACCGTTCATCTTGACGAATGGACACTCGTCGGCATTCAGGAACGCGACATCGTGAATGGCCCCGATCAGAGTCGCGAATACCAGCTCACGCAGTTTTTGCCTGAAGCCTCCGCCATTGCGCGGACGTCCATGAGTGAACCACGGCTCACGGATTCCGTCGTCACGCTCGTTGAACCTGCGGGACGCCTCGCAACAGTTCGATGTCTGGTGAATGTGCATTGCGAAGGAGCATCGGTGGTGGAATTACAGTGGCCTGTGTCACAGGGCTGGCAGGTAATCGCGGCGCGTTATGCATCTGATTCCCGTGCGTTGTTCTTCGAATTTCCGCAGCCTGATCCTGAAGCAGCCACCTCGCAACTGACGTTGCATTTGCCTGAATCTCTCGAACCCGAAGCGTCTCGCGTCGTTGAGATTCAGTTTCGCCAGTCCGATGACTCAGACACCCATACCATCAATCTGCCACTCGCGGAAAATCGCCGCATCGAACGCATCAGTGCTGTCGTTGTGTTTCCGCCCGCGTTTACGCTCAGCACTGAATTGCAGCGTCGCTGGAGTGCCGGACGACCTTCGCTCTCACTGGAAGAAGTCCGCAATTCAATGGGATGGCTACCCGAATCGAAACTGAGTGGCGGCGGGAAATTCTATGCGGTCGGCGCTTCCCAATCGACACATCTGGCTGCTGCGGTCGCTGCCGACACCTTATACAAAAACGTCGTTGAACTGGAACATGCCGTGCGGATTGTGGAAGGCAAAATCGTAGAAACATCCCGCATCCGTCTGCCCGCTGACCGGCAGTTTGGTGAATCTCTCACGCTGCTGGTCCCGTCTCGCGCCGCAAATGAATTGCGGTGGTCCATCGACGGTGAACCGATTCCGGCGCGACGCGACGACGCGGCTGGCGAACCGCAGGAATGGCACCGCTGGGCGCTCAATCTGGAAGGACGAGAATCAGGCATCGCAACCGTAATTCGCTGCGAATCCAGACAACCTGCCGGGCAGGACATTGTCGCGACCATTCCGATGCCCGACATGGACCTTCCGATTCATGGATCTCTGCAACTGTTCTCTTCTGATGAAGGACAACTCACATCGCCCGGACTGAAACCGGCTGTATCAGAGAATTCAGCGAGCTCAAGTGCTGACGACCAATCGACAACCTGGGAACTTCCGGCTGTACCGGCAGTCGTAAGGTTGGTGCTGGGCCAGAACCCCGGGATTCGGTTCGGCCAGACGATCGACGTGCATATGCTGCACATGATTGACGAACACCGAGGTGGCCTGAATCAGCAGGTTCTCGCAGTCGCCGACGTCAGTCGCAGTGCGGGACAGAATTCTCTGCCCCTCGCGTTGCCTGCGGGCGTGCGACCATTGGTCCTTGTGAACGGCCATCGGGTCCAGTTACAGGAAACGGAAGAAGGGCTTGCCATCCCGCTGCCTGTTTCGTCTGTTGATTGTCAGGTGATGTTGACGTGGACCGAACCGGCGGAACGGCCAGACTCCGTCACCGGCAATCGCGAACTCCCTCGACTTTTTCTCCGCGAACTCTCTGCACCCCAGTGTACACATCATTTGCTGGTGAGTCCACAACTGGAACTCCGCGCGACAGTGACCGAGTTTGCAGCCTCCGATTCGACCGATGTGCTGCATATTCTGGACCGACTGTTGACCGCAACGGAATCACCACACGGAGATCTTCGGCCCATTCCGGGCACCAGCGCGCCGGCTGAGATTCGCAGTTTCATCTCGCGTTGGCAACTCGCGACAACGCAGGACTGGCAGCAGCGCACACTCATCGACACGGCAGAGTCTGAGATGCCGATTATCATTCACGTCACTCAGTTGCGTCGTCGAGTTGCAATTGCCGTCGGCGTGGCGCTGCTGCTCGTGGCGCTGTGCATCGTCCTGCGAGACACGGTACTGGAATACCGGCTGGCGTATGCATTCACCGCGTTCAGCGTGTTGGGACTCAGTTTCCTGATGACCGTTTCAATTGCAGAAGCAATTCTCACCGGAACATTCTGGGGACTGCTGATCGGCCTGACTGTCATCACCATGGCGCGCTGGCAGTGGCTGCAATTGTTCAGCAGGCGGACGTTTGTGCGATCGACTGCGGCGACAATTCTGCTGCTGATCACAATCCATCCATCCGCCGGACAGCAGCCAGCCGAATCAGAAGCATCCGTAACGACGGTTGCTGTTCCGCAAGGCACTGAAATTCTGCCGGATGTGCTGTTGCCGGATACGCCGCTTCCGGACAGCGACGTCGCGTACGTCCGAAAAACAGTCCTCGAAAAATGGCAGAAGAAGTTCGGAGCGGAACAATCGTCATTGCCCGCTGCGGTCGTCACGTCGCTGCACACAGAGATCGTTGCGGAATCTGCCGAATCCGTCGAATTGCTGCTCAGACTGGAAGTCGCTGCCGTCAGTGGCGACGAACTATCCTACCTGCGAATTCCTTTGCAGGGTTCCAGACTTGTGCAATGCACGATGGACGGCAACAAAGTGCTGCCCGAACCCGAGGGACCGGACGCGATTCTCATTCCTGTCCCTGCTTCATCACTGCTCCCGACACGCACGCTCGCACATTTTGCCGTCGATGCGCGCGGCAGTCGTAGCGACGAAAGTCCACAGCACGACACGCCTGACGACAATCGCGACAACGACACAGTGCCCTCCGCTGCTGTCGATGCGGGACCACGCGCCGCCTTCACCGTACATCAGATCGAATGTCGCTTGCGGCCCGTGACGGCACGCCAGGCTTCGGGTTTGCAGTTTCGCCTGCCCGCGCTCCCCTGCCCGGTCGCTGAAATCAAAGTTTCCGCGCCCGCAGGACTTTTTACCGGCGTCCGCGCGCAGACTCCGGCGGGCGTCGTGCAGTGGAAACCGACGGATGGTGCCATTCGACTGAACAGTCTGGCAATGTCCGAAGGGATCGACATGCGATTGTTTCAGGCGGATCACGAAAATGGCAGTCCGCAACTGGCCACAGTCGAGATCCTGACCATGGCCGAAGCCGTCGCGGAACAACCGGTGCTTTCCTGCTTCTGCCGCTTTTCCCGCTGGAATCCGCTCGCCCCTGAAGTCCGTTATTATGTGCCTCAGGGCTATCAACTGGTTTCTGTCGATAGTGTTAACGGCGGAGACCTGTTGTGGTCCACTCAGGATCGAATCGCCACAATTCTTCTGCCAAATGGCATCGGAAATGAGTTTGTCCTTTCGCTGCAACTCAAGTCGACGGCATCGACACCACTGCTGCAGCGCAAAATTCCTACTGCTGAACTGATTCAGTTTTTTGACTGTGTGCCCCCCCCAAATCTGTTGCTGGCGGTGCGCGTCAATCCCGTATTCTCGGTGTTGCCGATCGAAGACAACCAGGTCACCCCCCTGGCTTTCGCCGACGCCCAGCCGAGATGGGGACAATGGCTGCGTCGTTCCGACAGTGTGTTTACCGTCCCCAGCGGAATTCCTGAGTGTACGGTCCGCCTGACTGCTCGCAACAGCCTGAACGAAGTCCGGATCGATCAGAGTTTCACACTCCAGAATCAGCGTATTGACTGGAAGTGTCAGATCGATATCGATACGTCGGTACTACCCGTGTTTCGACACCGGCTGACGATCAGCTCCGACATTGAAATTACAGATGTGCAGGTCAATGCCGGTGAAGCGAACCGCCTTGCGACGTGGCATCGTCGAGGCGATCGTCTTGTCGTACAACTGAAGGAAGGCACGACGGGACTGCATGTTCTGAAGATTTCCGGACGGCAACTGCTGCGTCCGGACGATACACAAATCTCGCTCCGCACTCCTCATGTACACGATGCAACAATCCAGGATTCTCGCCTGGAACTGATCGATCAGGACGGCCTCGGACTCGCGTTTGAACAACCGGGGACCGCCGTTCCGAATGAAAGCACCGAAAGCCATGATCTGCTTCAGCCAGGCATTCCCGTCAGAATGGATATCCTCAATAAACCCGCCCCCATCGTTCTGCAACGCATGCGACCAGTGGAACCTTTCGGCTCAATTGCCGTCATGCGTGCTGTCGATCAGGCTGATTTTGTCGTCCATCTGTCTCAATGGTCCGGCAGCCTTGGCCCGCTCGAAATGAAGTTCGCAGACGATATGGAGTTTCTGACAGAACCTTCTGTGCTCGTCGATGGCCGACAATTGCCTTTGATTCGCGAAGCCAATCAATTCGTCGCTGGCCAGGATGTGATTCGGGAACTCTTTGACCAGCCGGATTTCGCGATCGTGTGGAGCATGCCCATCCCTGAATCCGTGCATGGAAAGGAATCCATGACCTTTCCATGGCCAGAGATCTCGGACCGCATTCAATGGACGGATCGACAGCTGATTCCGCTCGACAGCACGCCAGGCACGATCAATACGACAGCAGGTGACAAGGCGATTCCTGCATGGCTGAAGGATTCCAGCGCGCTGGGATTCGGCAAGGATCTGGCCGCGTTGAAAGTACGTATTTTCGAGGACGCGGTTGAGCTGTCAGATACCGGATTGCAATTGATCGTTCCCCTGAATACCGTCGGAGACGATCCGAAAACAGCCCCCGTGCGTACATTGTTCGCAGTGTCAGACTCTACGCTCTGGTCCAATCCGAATCAGTCCGCCGTTGGTCAGACGACGTTGATAATTTTCGCAACCCGCACGCCGGCACGCTGTTCGCTGATCATTCCGAACGGAACCGTCGTCACGGAGCTCGAGACGGCAGAAGCGATCCGCTGGGAAGACACGGCACGCGAAAAAGTGACGGTGGATCTCACGAAATCGGTGACCGTAATTCAGATTCGGTGGATGAGCGAACGTGCGAAAAATGGTTTTGCATCCACGACGCTGCAATTTGCCGCTCCATTTCCCGCGGATTGCGAAACTCGCCGCAGCGTGACGGTGGCCAGTTCCGAAGGAGAACGACCACAGTTCTTGGGAGACGTACGAGCCATTCCGGTAGGCGAACTGGACACTGTGCTTCGTGCAGATCTGGCCAACGGATTGACACGTTTGCAGCCGGACACTTCGACACCGGTAAGTACCACAACCGAGCAACTCCCGACGTCCGACGAAATGGCTATCCAGTTGAGTGCATCACGCACAGAATTCATTCGAGGATTCACAGGGAAATCAAAGCGGACTGTCGCAATGGCCAGTGGCCATCCGATAGACAGCTCACGAATTGAAGTTTTCAGCCGCAAGCGATTGCAGTGGCCAACCGTGGTGTCGATTGCCGCCGGGTTTCTCGCGATCGCCGGTGCCGCGTTCGGACAAACTATGCAATCGGATGTCACCGCACAAGTAACCCGGATTGCCACACAATCGTCAGACTTCCAACGATCAAACAGTAAATCGCAAACCAGTGCAGGCGGTCGGCCACCAGCAGGCGAATCAGCCAG
>CAZFDW010000090.1:0-16220 GCA_964517865.1 uncultured Chitinophaga sp. | reverse complement strand
ATGAAATGCTGAAGGAAGTGGACTCGCAAAAATCGTGAAGCACCAATGCCCAATTTCAAATGACCAATGAATCGCAGGAAAATCGTAAGACTCTGATGGCATTGGGCACGGAGTCTGTCCCGATACTCCAAAACTGTGAGCCGCAAGGCGCTAGCCGCGGGTAATTCGCCTGCAAAAACCGGCGGCTAGCGCCTTGCCGCTCATGAGAAGCACTACATTAACAACCGGCTAGCGCCGTTCCGCTGAGCAAACTGCAGGAGAATTTGAATATGGCCGGTGGCGGTGGTGCATGGAAAGTCGCGTACGCCGACTTTGTAACTGCGATGATGGCGTTCTTCATGGTGATGTGGCTGGTTTCACAGGACCAGAAAGTCAAAGATTCCGTCGCCAGGTATTTCGTAGACCCGGTGGGATATAGTCTGTCGGGACATTCCAACCGGCCTGCCGATTCTGCGGGGTTGTTTGAATCCGAATTCAATGGTCAGGTGCCGGGCGCGAAAAGCCGGACATCGGGGCGAGGTCGCGGCTCGATGCGATCCCGCGAGAACATGGAGAACGAAACCGGGATGGTTGCCGATTCCATCATGGAAGAGCCCGGCACATCCCAGCGCTGGCAGGACGAAGCCAGGAAGCAACTTGAATCGGCAAAAAATGTTCCCGCCGTGCGTGAAGGCACTGTTTCCGAACGCGAAGCCGCGAAGATGCTGCTTGCCCGCAAGATGCGAGAACAAGTCACCGCCGAAGCCATGAGCAGCACCGAGGGCGTCTATCAGGATCTGGTCTCGACGTCGCTCAACCGCGTCGATTTTGAAGAGCTCGCCGAAGAAGTCATCCGCAGCAGCCTTGAATCGCGCTGACAATCAATCCTCCGCCCTGACTGTCGGCTCACGCCACGCCGTCGCTTCGATTCTCTTCAGCTCTGCTTCAATATCGGTCCCCTGATAAAACGACAGCCAGCCTCGGAGGTGTTGAGTGTCACCAGGAGCACAGTCCGGAAACTTCGGATCTGAATGCAGGCACGGACAGGGAGCGTTTCCCCAGGCGCGGTGAATCGGATCCCAGCCGCTGATGATCCAGCGAGACCCGTCAGTTGATCCGGCCGTGGCGTAGCCGTCTGCAAACCTCTTGTTGTCGTTCGTCTGTTGGTCGAAGCCTTCGGCTCCCTTGAGCATCACGCAGTTCTGAACTCGCAGATCAGTGAGTGGCTGACTGGTGCCGTTCTTCAGAAACATCGTCATCGCGATATGATCCGGCATTGCTTTCGCCGTGGTGCCGAATTCAATGCCATTGGGCAAACGACGCTGCAGGTGAAACCGACCGTCGTCCGTGTGCTGCCACTCCTGCTGTTCCAATTGCACGCTTTGCAGATCCCAGATCGTCTTCACATGCGTGTGAGCCAGATACGTGAGCCCCAGATTTGACCAGATCGCTTCGGGAACATCCATCACGACGTAGCTGTGATCATCCCACGGACAGAAAACGCTCAGTTTCGTTTCACGCTGTGGCTCGACAGCACCGTCCAGAAATCCAATCCGCGGATGTCGTCCGCCGGGATACGGCAACATCAACAAATGCTCCCTGGTTCGCTGTGGTCGGTTGGTGTCCGAGATATTGAACTTCGTCAGTCGGGCTTTGAGTTGCGTTGCGTCCAGTCCCGTGACCTGTTCCATCTCGTCCAGCGAATACCGGTGATGCCACAGCATGTTTTCCAGCCAGGCACGCAACTCAACGTCATTGGGGGCAGCGCGAAGCTGACCATCACCCGCATGACTCAAACCTGAACCGGCGATGAGTGTGATCAACAGCAGCAGGCCGTGATTTCGAAAAAACTCAGGCATCGCGATGACTTTCGTCGGAAGACGTCGAGGCAGGGACTGGTGAATTCCGGATACACATCGGTTTCTTACGCTTGCAACCGTGGTGTGCTTCACGCATCCTGCGATTCAGAACCCGCAGGCATTATTCTGTTGAGTGTAAATAAGTCTCAGCAAAAGTCCCAGTCGCCGCAGTTCCAGGTTCGGCAGAAATCAACGGGGAATTCCTGTCATTGATGATTTTTCGTCCGTTTGTAATTCAGGCAGACGGTGTCGCCGATGACAACGTGTTGTTCAATGGGTTGATCACGGACAATTTCAACCTGCTTCGCATCGTTTAACCGATTAAGACCACAGTCCCTGCGAATCCAGCGGTTCCTTCCTGCTGCGAGTCGTGGCAGCGACAAGCAAGACAGCCCGAATGAGCAGTAGAGTGCCTCAGACAGCTTCCCGTGAATACTGCTTGTCCGCAACTTTTTCAGATGGCCTTGCGAAACCTGTCGCTGGCGGAAACAATGCGCCTCAGATTACGGAACTTTTCTATGGCGCGACTCATCCTTTGCCTGCCACTTTTCTTCAGTCTGTCGTCAAACGGCATGTCACTGGCCGATGATCCTGCGCCGTCTGCCGAAGGCAGAGATTCCGTACCTGCGCTGACAACGCAACAGGTAAACGACGCAATTGAGCAGTTGCAATCTCCTGATTTTGCCGTGCGGCAGAAATCGATGGAGACACTGCAGGCTGTCAATGCGGAACAGATCGACCTGCTCGCACTGGCCATTCAGACCAGTCCGGAAAACGAAGTCGCTCGTCGTTGCGTGGACCTGCTGGTGCGACGCTATGCGACCGGTGACCGGGATTCTGCAGTCGTGCGCATTGCGTCGCACGCGCTTGAAGCAGCAGCAAAATCTGATCGTTGGTTCATCGCAGAAGCGGCTCGGGATTCGCTGGAACGCCACTGGAAACGGCGTGTTGAAATCGCCGTGCTGGACCTACAGAAAATGGGGGCCGGGATGTTGCCAAAAGTTCCCGAAAAATTGTGGGAAAGCAACCAGGAATATTCCGGTCTGTTCAAAAGGCAGAGTCCGATAGGCGACAATCATCTGAAGATTTTTGTGGATGAACACTGGAAAGCTGACGCAAAGGGATTTGAATTGCTCCGGCGACTCGTGCCATTGGTCAGTCATGATTTTATGCAGGGGACCACCATGGTTTCCGTCTACCTGATCGATGGTCATACTCAGCAGCCGGAAGAAATCGCGGAACTCAGGGCGATTTTTGGCGATACCCGCGTATCCTCTCGTGGTGCAGTGTGCCTTGGAATTGCACATCAGCCGCAGGACGCCGGTCGGAGCGGTGTGGAAGTCACCGATGTCCAGGACGGCTCGTCAGCATTCAATGCCGGAATTCAGGCCACTGATTTATTGCTGAAGTTCGACGGTAAGCCGCTGAAGGATTTCGATGAATTGATCGAACTGCTGAAGGTGTTCCGGCCTGGCGATGAAGTCACGTTTCAGGTGCGGCGTGATCCTGTGCGCACTCCGTTTGATGTCAAAGTGAAACTTCAGGGTTGGTACGAACGGTAATGGAGTCAGCTATTTCCGGTCGAAGTCGTTCTACACTCAGGCAACTCAGGCGCATCGTTTCCGGCGGACAGACCGGTGTCGATCGCGCCGCGCTGGATGCCGCATTGGCAGCCGGGATTGAAATCGGTGGCTGGTGTCCGCGTGATCGACGCTCCGAAGACGGAATCATACCTTCGCGTTATCCGCTGCGTGAAACAGCATCGCGATCGTATGCGGTGCGGACAGAATGGAACGTACGGGATTCTGATGCGACGCTCATTTTGGTCCTGGATCATATCTCCAGCGGCACGCGACTAACGGTCGATTCTGCAAAATCGCAAGGACAGCCGCTGAGGATTGAATACCTGTGCGAAAGTTCAAAGCCGGGGTTGCTGACCGAAGCGTTGTCGCTGGAAGACCGCGTTACAGAAGTCGGCGACTGGATTCGCCGGGAACAGATTCAGACACTGAACGTCGCCGGACCGCGCGGAAGTTCGCGGAAAGATGTCTATCGGAAAGCGTTGGAATTCCTGTCGATGCTGTTTGCGGAGAATTCGGCTGTTCCAGGGCAGCGAAGAGTGAAACGGGCGAAGCACAGGTAGCAGGACCATGAACCCACAGGTCATATATGACTTACAGGACGTATGTAACTGACCAGACTGACCATTGACAAATGAGCACTTCACAACCCGGATCATTCCACAATTTTGCCATCATCAAACCGCCGGACGACAACCGCGACCGGTTGGTGTGTGGCGATTGTGGCTGGATTCACTACGAAAATCCGCGTGTGATTGTCGGTGCGGTGGTGCGTTCAGGAAATGAACTGCTTTTCTGCCGCCGCGCAATTCGGCCACGATACGGTTACTGGACGGTGCCTGGCGGATTTATGGAACTGGGTGAATCTCCGGAAGACGGCGCAAAGCGTGAGGTCTACGAAGAGGCCGGAGCCACCGTTGAAATTCGTTCATTGCTGGGTGTTTATGCTGTGCCACGGATCGGGCAGGTTCATCTGATTTATCTCGCCGATCTGGTCGGAGACGAATTCCGTGCGGGTGACGAGAGTCTGGATGTGCAGTTGTTTCCGGGAACGCAGGCGGGAATTCCGTGGGACGAACTGGCGTTTCCTGTGAATCACTGGACTTTACGCGATTTTTTGTCGCTCAACGGTGAAGACGTGAGGCAACCATTTACAGCAACGGCAGAAGATCTGCTGCAAAGAATGTCGAAGGTTGATTACCATCCGCAATTTCCACCGCCCGATGCGGTGAACGGCATCCATTGATTGCGACAGGGAGTTTGCAAAAAGATGACACAACCGATTTCCTGCGGATTTCTGATCGTGCGCGGTAACCCGATTGAATCCTTCCTGCTGATGAAGCATTCTCGGCGCTGGGACCTGCCGAAGGGACATGTGGACGAAGGCGAAACAGAACTGCAGTGCGCGCTGCGCGAACTCCGTGAGGAAACCGGAATTGTGGCGGAAGATATCGAAATTGACCCGACGTTCAGCTACGAAAACCGTTACATGGTCAATCAGAAACGCTACGGAGGACGAGGCTTCGTCGAAAAGAAGCTGCTGGTTTATCTGGCGAGGCTGAAGAACCCGGTGAAGATTACGGTTACGGAACATGACGGCTATCGCTGGTTCAGCTGGAAGCCCCCGCATCGCATTCAGGATCTGACCATCGATTCGCTGCTGGAGACGCTTGAACGGCATCTTCAACAGCAAACCTAAGCGGAGCAGAATGTGTTCAAGTTCCAGCGGATCGCCTTGATTCTCCTGTCAGCACTGCTGCTGAATTTTGCCGACGCCGATGATCCGGGTGGTCAACTCAGGATCATTGCGACTCAACAGAAGAAACCGCTGCCGGGCACAGTCCGTTTCAAGAATGGCCTGCAGTTGTCCGGCATGTGTTCCAGAGAAAGCCTGCTCCATCCTGAAGCGCCTGCCACTCCACTGGAATTGCGGATGGTGGATCAGCGGGCACGGCAGATTTTTTCATCGAACCGTCAGGCTGATGTTCCAGTGGTCGATCAGTCTCAATGGCCCCCTACGTTCACCATTCCGCAGAAGTCCGTGTCCCACGACGCATTGCCACAGGGCTTTCCTCAAATGGGTCCGTTTCAAGCAAACGGTATCGCAGACGGCATGATTCGATTGCCGGACGGCGAGGAGGAAAAGATCAGCGTTGGGATCGTTTCTGTGAACGAACTTTATGCAGAGGTCCGTTCGCTGACTCATCGCTGGAACTATGCGATTTCGTTCGATGCAATTCCCCGCGATAAGCTCGTCAGCATTCTGCAACAGGAGCCGGAATTCAAAACCAATGCATATCGCAGGCTGGAGGTGATCCGGATGCTGATCAAGGGAAAACGCATTCCGGAAGCCGGGGAGGTGCTGCTCTCGATGCAGGAGGACTTTCCGGAACTCAAGGATCAGCAGGCAGAATATCAGCAATTAATTCGCGAAGAACTGGCGCGGCAGATTGCGACAGGTATTGAAAAATGCAGCGAGGTCGGACAACATCGAACCGCTGTCAAGTACGCGCAGCGTTACCCTCAGGAAAATTTGACGCCGGAAACTCTGGTGCGTGTCAGTCAACTGACAAAGCATTATGACGACATTGATCGCCGCATTGCCTCAATCCGTCTGGCACTGCCGAAACTGGCTGGTTCACTTGAAGACGTACCACTGCGAACACAGGCCCAACAGGCAACTCGAAACGTCGTCGATCATCTTGATGCTGACACAATCGATCGCTGCGCAGCGTATGAACTTATCGCGGATACGGCGGACCTTCCGCCGGCGAACAAATTGGCAATGGCGATGTCCGGCTGGTTGATGGGAGCGGAATTCTCCATTCAGAATCTGCCGGAAGCACTGTCGCTGTTTGAAGGACGGCTTCTGGTGATTGACTTCCTGACGACGGATGAAGACGAGGTCGATCAACGTCGCAGTCTTGTGGATCGTTTGATCAAACTGGAAGGCATGAGCGCCAATCGAGTTGCCGCGATTGTACGTAACGTGGCATCCCCGCTGCCGATTGCCGTGGAGTTCGATACGGAGGGTGCGATTGGTCGATTTCTTATTCCCGCGACAGAGGATTCAGCCGGCGCAATTGGGTTTGTGCCGCCGGAGTACCATGAATCTCGCCAGTACCCATTGGTAATCGCATTTCCAGGGGAGTTTGCGACGCCGGAAAATTATCTGGTCTGGTGGCAGTCTCAGGCTGAACAGTCTGGCTCAATCATTGTGGTGCCGCAACTCGCAGAGGACGGAGCGATCTCTTATGGAGCATCGGCCGCAGAACATACCCGGTTTCTGAACTTTCTGCGCAAGTTAAAACTTGGTCTGCGGATTGATGATGATCGTGTTTTTGTGGCAGGGCACGGTATCGGTGGGGAAATCGCGATGGATATGGTGACGTCGCATCCTGATCTGTTTGCCGGAGTAGTCTCCATCTGTGGACTTGGCCGAAAACATTTGCAGTGGACTGTATGGAATGCCGTTAACGTACCGTGGTATGTTGTCGTGGGCGACGGTCAGGGCGGCTGGTATGAACGTGCCGGAATCATTTTGACGAAACTGATGAAGCGTTCTGATGACAGTGGTCAATTCTGCGACGCTATGATTGTTAAGTATCTGAATCGAGGCCCGGAAAGATACTTTGAAGAAGCTGACGATGTGTTTGCCTGGATGGGAGTTCATCGTCGCGATCGATTTCCGGAAGAAATCTATGCCGACATTCTGCGCAGCACGGACTTGAGTTGGTCGTGGGTGCAGCTGGAATCTGTGCCTGCTCAGTTCACGAAACTTGACGCACCGAGTCAGCCAGGTGACGGCGGTTTTCACCCCGCGAGGTTGAAAGCGCGTCGCACGAGTAAGTATCTTGCGGTGGAAGCCGCACCCGGCAAAGCATGTTCCGTGCTGCTGTCTCCCGAGATGCCGGACTTCGACATCCAGCAGCCATATCTCATCCGCAAGGGCAGTAAACGTGTTACGGTCAATTACGACCCTGACATCCGCGTCCTGTTGGAACAGGTCCGCCTCACTGGCGACCGCAGCCGGTTATGGTTCATGAAGGTCGATCTGTCGGATTAGCGCCTTGCGGCACTCAATTTCTGAACACGTGCCATTAGCTGTCAGCGCATCGATACAATGGTGGTTTTTGTATCACACGCGGAATGCCTGAATTGCAGCGCAGCGGCAAGCTGATGCATGCCGCTCGCCGGATTCGTTGATTCGCTGGTCTGCGGATGACGAGTGGCATACACTGCGGCATGCTTACCTGCCTTCCCCTGCCGATTTGCACGAACTCCGCGTTCGTGCATGATTCGCTGCCACCCCGCCACTTTCCCAGGGAGTTGTGATGACCGACGTCAGAAAAACCACGCCACAGGGATTTCAGCCAACTCGGCGAAAATTTATTTCCACCGCTGCCTCTGCGACATTTGGATTCACGCTGGTTCCCAGGCACGTGCTGGGTGGCCCCGGGTACATTGCCCCCAGTGAGCAGCTTCAGGTCGCTGGGATCGGCGCCGGTGGTATGGGCGGAGGAGACATTGCGACCGTCAGCAGGCTCGGTGCCAACTTCGTGGCTTTGTGCGATGTGGACGACGAACGAGCGGCTGGCACATTTAACGCTCATCCGAAAGCACGGCGATACAAAGATTTTCGGGAGATGCTGGACAAAGAAGCCAACAACATCGATGCCGTGACCGTCGGCACACCGGACCATATCCATGCCGTGGCCTCGATGGCAGCCATCAAAGCCGGAAAACACGTCTACTGTCAGAAGCCATTGACTCACACGCTCTTTGAATGTCGGGAGCTGACCAAAGCGGCGATGGCCGCCAGGGTCATGACCTCGATGGGCAATCAGGGACACGCCACCGAAGGCGCGCGGTTGACCAATGAATGGATTCAGGCCGGTGTGATCGGCGAAGTCCGGGAAGTTCATGTCTGGTCCGACCGCGCCGGCAAGCTCTGGAAACAGGGCATTGGTCGTCCGGCAGAAACTCCGCCAGTCCCGAAAACGCTCGACTGGAACCTGTGGCTCGGACCGATTCAGGAACGTCCCTACAACCCCGCCTATGCTCCATTTGGCTGGCGCGGCTGGTGGGATTTCGGCACTGGTGCACTTGGAGACATGGGATGTCACATCATCGATCATCCCGTGTGGGCGCTGAAGCTCGGAGCGCCGACATCGGTGGAATCCAGTGTGACTCACGACGGAACCCTGGATGACAAGAACCAACTCAATACGGAGACGTTCCCCAAAGCGGCGATCATCACGTACCAGTTCCCTGCACGCGACGGAGGCAAGTTGCCGCCCGTCACGATGACATGGTACGACGGCGGTCTGATGCCTCCAACGCCCGTTGAGATGTCCGGCGACCAGCGTTTGCCGGACAACGGCGTGTTGTACGTCGGCAGCAAAGGCAAGATGTACCACAGCTCGCACGGCGGAATGCCGCAACTTCTGCCCGGAGAACTTCTGGAACAGGCGAAGTCTGTCGCGCCGACAATGGAACGTTCGCCCGGGCACTATGAAGAATGGTATCAGGCGTGTAAGTCCGGAAAACTTCCTGCCGCAAGTTTCGACTATTCCGGCCCGATGACAGAAACCGTGCTGCTGGGCGTGCTTTCATTGCGAGCTCCCGGGCGTCGCCTGCTGTGGGATTCGCCGGAGCTGAAAGTCACAAATCATGATGAAATCAATCAGTTCGTCCACGCTGAATATCGAAAGGGGTGGTCGCTATGAATCTGGTTCAGCATGGACGCCGGACCTGGGTTTGTAGGGTGTGACAAACGGCTGACATGCCGTGCAGGCACACCAACTTGTACGTGATTATTATGTAGGCCGGACCAAGCGCAGCGCCGTTCCGGCAATTGCCAGACACCTGCCGGAACGGCGCTGCGCTTGGTCCGGCCTACTGCTGATGGATCTGGCCGGAGCGGGGCAGCATTCGGCAGAAATTGCTGAAGTTCGAGCCATGTTTCTGCTTTGCCGGACGTCTCAACCACACGGGCCGTCCCTCGGCATATCAGGCAGATTCGGAATGATCCGTATATCCGTCACATTTTAACTCAACCAAACGGGTTCCGAATTCCGATCCTGAAGAGTAACCGTCACTGTCGGCATATCCGGCACACATTCTCAGAACGGCTCGATCGGAACAATCGATGAAACCCACACGAATTCTTGCCTCGGCCACACTCATTTTCAGCAGCCTTGCTCTGATTACAGCCGCGGGTATTTCAGTCGGCGAAGAGCCGGGTGTTGTCCGAATGGGATCGAATCCCACTCAGGCAGGTTCTGCCACAACGCCCATGCCGGATCCGGTGAGTACCGGAGCGGCAACGGTGGCTGGCGGATCGTCGGCACCTGATGCAGGCCTCTATCCGCAGCCCGCTCCCTACGCGCCGTATTTTGAGCGATCGACAGGAGCGACGCAGCAGCTGCCGCATGCGGCGTATCAGCCGACTCAGCCGTTCGGTCCGATCATCATGTTCGAATCGAACATCAACGACGGTCTGGGATACCAGGAGTCTTACCAGCGACTGAACGCTCGTGTTCCGTACCATATTGTCCCCAACACCAACGTGTTGATCGGGGACATTTCAGCCTCGGTCACCAATAACGGAGATCCTCTGGCTAATGTCGGTCTGATCTATCGCAATTACGACGCATCACTGAACCGGATTTTCGGCTGGAACGCCTATGGTGACTATGACCAGGGCAATGGAACCGGAGACTGGTATCAGGTCGGTGCAGGTTTCGAATCACTTGGCAAATATCTGGATTTCCGTGTCAACGGCTATCAGGTGGTCGGTGACGATTCGACGCTGCTGAGCAGTAACATTTCCAACACATTGCGATTGATGGGCAACAGTGCTTTCAAGGTTCGCAGTGAGGTGCTGGACAATGCGTACTCAGGGATTCAGGCCGAAGTCGGCGGTCCGCTGCCGCTCCTTGGCCAGTACGGACTGAACATGTACGTCGGCGGTTACTATCTGCACAATGGCAACGGGTACGACACGGGAGGCTTTCAGGCTCGCTGGGAGGCACTGGTCACAGAGAGTCTGCGCGTCAACACCTATCTGACGACAGACGACACATTTGGCACGAACAGCTGGGTGAGTCTGCAGTACGACCTTCCGAACTACAAGAACCGTCGCGTGCTGCGTCCTTCGACTGTGCGTGAGCGTCTGCAGGATCCAGTTGTCCGCGACAACCGCATCCACGTGAACCGCGATAACCGTACACTGAATGATGCGGTGATCAACACGGCAACCGGGGTTGCCTTCAATATTCTGAATGTCAATCCGAATGCAACGCTGGCAGGAAATGGTACGTTTGAAAACCCGTTCAGCACATTGCAGGCGGCCGCCATCGCCAACAACGCGGGCGTGGACATTATCCGCGTGGTTCCACGAACCGACGATACAACCACAAACCTGACGGTCAACGGAGGCATCGGCCTGTTTGACGACCAGACTCTGTTATCATCATTGAAGCCCCTGGTCCTGGCACCGGACTGCATTATTCCGGCAGACATCGGTTTCCCGACCACTCTTGGCCCGCTGATTTCCAATCCGACAATGTTAGCGGGCGGCAGCGTCGTACGACTGGGTAATAACGATGCAGTCATCGGCATGCGAATTGATGCGGCGAATGCCACCAGCACGATCTTCGGCAATGGAGTGCTGAATACGCTCCCCATCACCGACGTCAACCTGACGATGAACACATTCACGAATTACACGACCGGTGCGAACCTGCAGGACGTGTCAGGTCGCGTGATCATCGACATGAACACATTCGATGGGTTGCTGGGAGCATCCAACAACGGCCTTGACCTTTCGATTGCCGCAGGCTCAACGTCCGACCTGCTCGTACGGAACAACGTTGCCAACGACAACAGCGGTGTCGGTCTGAACATTATCGCGGAAGCCGGTTCGACGATTAACGCGGACAATCCGAGCGACGCAACCACTCCCACAGGAATTGTGAACAACACAACCAGCGGCAACGGCACCGGTATGGTCATTGAAGCACGGGCCGGCGCCACGATCAACGCAGTCGTGGAGGGCAATACGGCTGAAGACAACACATTCGACGGCATCGTCATGACAGCGGATGCCGGGACATTCAACCTCGCCAGTCTCTCCGGCAACCTCACCAACGAGAATCTCAGCAACGGTCTGTTTATCCATTACCTGAACGGTGGCACCTTCAATGCGATTTCCGAGGATCTGGACGGCGACGGCACACTGGATGCAGGCGAAGATCTGAACGGAAACGGACGCCTCGACCAGGGCATCGTGTCCAATACATCCAGCGACAACATTATCGCGGGACTCTGTATCTTCGGTGAAAACACCAGTACAGGTGTGTTCGATGTCGGTGGTCCGACGGCGTCTCTGGGCAATACGTTTATTGGAAACGAACAGGGCGGATTGCTGACAGACCTAAGGGATGACGCAACGGCCCAGATTGACGCCGTCTTCAATACGATTCAGGGTGGCAACTCGGTGCCTGGTGTGACAATCGTGCTGGACTTCATCGATCCCGGTCAGGCGTCGGAAGTCGATATCAGTGGTTTTCAGGTGAACACATTTGATGTGACTGCCTTCGGGTTCAATGCCAGCCAATATGACACGGTGACAAATGCCGTACTGGCGACACTGGAAGAGTACTTCCGGGATCTGCCTACGAATGCAGAGAATCCACTCAGTCCGCTTCTGGCCGGCACCGAACTGGACATTGACTTCGTGATCGGCGATACCGGTGTCGCACCGTCGAACGGAGCCACAGAATACTATGTGATGACAATCGGTGAGTCGCCAGCTGCAGCGGCATTCGGGTTAGCAGGTCTTGCCGGAGATATCGGCAACATCCGAAATGCTCAGGGACAAGGTCCGGGGCTGGGATTGACGGGAACCCCGCAGCCCAACGGTGCGTCTGCAATGGGAGTCTACACTGACGCCATCGCCGGCATCAGTCCGTTCCTGAATCCGCCAAATGCCTTTGGCAACGGTGTTAACGAAGGAATCACGGTCGACCACGGGAACTCGGCACCCTATGCCCTGACAGCATTGACTTCAGGGAACCTGACGTTTACCCGACGAGCACTGGGATTCGTAGCGGCTCATGAATTGGGGCATACGGTCTCACTGCGACATATTACGGCAGCTGGTTCTGTGACTCCCAACGGTAGCCAACCGATCATGGGAACTCCGGCGATTGACCTTCCTTTGCAAGCGCTTGTGGAACCAGTCGAATTCTCATTGGCCGGCACGAATCCCGGCGAATTGCCAGGTGAAGCACCGTTCAATCAGAATGATGTGGCCCAGCTGACGACAGCCATGGGTACCCGACTTGTTTCCGGACCGACCGGAACGGGGATCGGCGTCAACGCGACGGAGAACGCCCGACTGCTGAGTTCGACGTTTCTGAACAACACGATTACAGGAGCTCAGGTTGACGGAATCTCGATCGTGATGAATGACAACGCCGTTGCGGAAGGGGTAACGATTCAGAGCAATCAGATCACGAATGGCGGAGGCAACGGCGTTCGTCTCGAGGCGAACGGAGCAGGCACGTTCATCGATGCTGACAGCACCATCGGCGGCAGCGGACTGAACGTACTGGCCGGAACATCCTACAATCAATCCAACATCATTTCTGGTAACGCCGGTGACGGCTTCCGTGCACTGGCTGCAAATGGCGGCATGATCGATGGAAACCTCCTGAACAATACGATTACGGATAACGGCGGCAATGGTGCCGCATTCCTGATCGACAACGGAGGATTCATCGACTTTGGAACTCTGCCGGACCGCCGCATCGCGGGCAACACGATCACGGGCAACGGTGGTGCAGGCATTCTGTTCAATCAACTGGTTGCTGCTGACAATGAAGCACAGCTTGATGCCACAGTGCTGGGTAATACGATTTCAGACAATACCGGAGGAGGTATTGTTTCCAACCTGTTTGGCCCGAACAACGCACCGCCGTTTCCACCGGCCATTGTCGATAACAATCGTCTGAACCTGACGATCGGTGGAACTGCTGTCGGAAATGCAAACATCATTAATGGCAACAGCGATGTCGGGATCGGTGTCAACGTGGCGGGCCATGGCAAGGCCGTGGTGGATATTATTAACACATCGGTCACCGGAACTGTGGACGGTGCTGATCCACTCAGGAACGGCGACGGCCTGAGCTTCTCTCGCTCCGATTCCTCTCTGCTTCTGGCGACTGTTACGGATTCGACCTTTACCGGCAACGAAGGTGATGGAATGGACGTGGAAGCACAGGGCAACGATCGGTTCGATCCGAACCAGCCGATGTCCGGAACCGCGAACATGGTGACAGTGCTCAACAGCACGTTTGATAACAATGGCCAGAACGGAGCTCGATATCGCACCCACGGCGACGCGACGTTGATCAGCGACGTCACGGGCAGCAGCTTCAATAACAACGGTCAGAATGGCGTGCTCGTCCAGACCACCCAGGATTCTTCGTTCGGAGACCCAACGGACGGATTGCCGCCCGGTCGTCGCTCGATCTTTGATGGCAACTCGTACGATGAGAACGGAGTGGATGGCGTGCAACTGGTGGCCAATGACAATTCCCGCGTCCTCGTGGAAATCACCAGCACCAGCGTTCCCGGAAGTTCGGCAGCTCATGCCGGATCCAACACAAACGGCGACACCAGCATCTCCCGCAATGGTCGTGATGGTGTGCGTATCGATACCACAGGTGGCCGGTCTGATATCCTGATCACTTCAGGAACAGGACAGACGACCATCGATGGCAATGGGACGACCGCTGGAGGTAACGGTATCCGCTGGAACGCATCCGGCACGTCGGATGGTATTGTGCGGGCATCTCGCACGATCATCACGAACAACATTGCAGGTGCGACCGAAGTCGGAGATCCCAATGCCAACGAAGATGTCGATGTGGCAGATGGCGACGGTATCCAGGCCAACTTCTCAGGTTCTGCTACGGCGACATTGATCGTGGGTGGTGTTGGCGAAGGAAACATGATCCAGTCGAACGAAGATGACGGAATTGCTCTCACAACGACGGGCGGCAACGGCACCGGGGATCCTCGGCCTGTCATCGCGATCACCGGCAACACGATCGGTGGGGCCCTCGACGGAGTTGCCGCCGGCAACGGTGGTGATGGTGTGAGCCTGAATCTGTTCGGGGGGTTTACGTCTGACCAGTTCCTGAGTCCAGCCAATCTGAATACAGATCAGACTGCTGGTCCGCTGATCGGTGGTGGCGTGACTGCGACTGGTCCCGTCCCTCAACTGACCATGACCGACAATCTGATCAGTCAGAATGGTCAACGTGGAGTGAATCTGCTCCTGACTGGTGCTGGTGGGATTCGCAACCGCGAGAACGGAGCGCCTGTGTTTGATCCGATTCGGATTACGCTGGACAACAACACAGTAATTTCCAACGGAACCGAGGGGATCTTTTACCGAGCTGATGCGAATATGAATCAAAGTCGCATTGTGTATCTGGCAAACTTCCCGTTTCCCAATCCACCATTTAATCCAGCAGACGACCGGCCACAAATTCCATTCTTCTACGAACCACTTCAACCAGAGTTCACGAACCTGAACCTGGGAAGTGTGAACGGCAATACGGCGTATCAGGATCCGTACCTGAATCTGCGAACTGTTCAGAACAGTTTCCTGACTGTGACGAACAATACAATTCAGAACAACGGAACAAATCTTGTGACGGGCGAAGGTCTGTTCATCAACGTCGGAACGGGTGCTTATGTGGCGGCCGATGTCCAGAACAATGCATTCGGTGGGAATCTGGAAGAGGACTTCCGCACTGCGTCGTTCCTGTCGGCTGGAGAGACCTTCACATCGGTGGATGACGCCGGCAACAATACTTTTGACGCCATCTATCTGGACGACACCGCTCAGTTTGATCTGCGATTCCAGACGAATGACGGGAATCAGATCCTGCCAAGTTCACGAGGCGACGATGTGACACCTCTGGGTGCCACTTACACGACACTCGATCCG
This sequence comes from uncultured Chitinophaga sp., assembly GCA_964517865.1. Classification (GTDB taxonomy): domain Bacteria; phylum Planctomycetota; class Planctomycetia; order Planctomycetales; family Planctomycetaceae; genus SXXK01. The sequence goes on along the minus strand of CAZFDW010000090.1, from coordinate 771 downwards.
CTGAAAGCCATCTTCCTTGGTCCAATCGCAGCGTCGAATCGTCAGACGGATCTGTTCCAGGTTGACAATGGTCCAAGCCTGAATGATCCAAACAACACCTTCATCAACTTCGGAGTGACTCAGAATATTCAGAATTCGTTCACAAACGGAGGCTACAACCTGCGAGCTGCAGCGGACCCACTGTTCCCGAACATCGGATTCGCTCCGTTCCTGCCATAATGCTTAACCAGCGATGGCTGGCATAGGATGACTTAGACTCACAGGGGCTGCTGATTCTTCAGCAGCCCCTGTTTTCGTAATTCGGCGAGCGGCTGGGCGTCAGCCCTCCGTGTCAATTCAGACAGAAGTCCACGGAGGGCGTGTACGAATGGTCTTGCCGCAACGCGGCACAATGTGAAAGCCTGGGGCATCGCCCCAGGAAACGACAATATCGAACGTGGAAGCCCTGAAAGGGCGTAATGGGGATGCACAATAATTTCGCCCCTTCGGGGCTTTTGTCCTTCGTTTCGCAGGTTCCCAGGGCGTTGCTCTGGGCTTTCACATTGTGTGCCCCTGGCACAGAACGCATTTCAGACGCTCAGCGAATCTGAATTATGAAACTGCCCATCGGATGTTTCCCGAAATCTGACGGACATGAATGTCCATCCTACGGGAATCGCAAATCCTCGACTCAGAGAGTCAAGCTACTGCAGACCGGACACCGATCATCCCGCACCGTGGGGAGTTTCCGGAACTCCATTGTCCGCAGATTGATCAATAACAGATTGTTCG
>CAZFDW010000089.1:0-16227 GCA_964517865.1 uncultured Chitinophaga sp. | reverse complement strand
AACGGACACCTGACGAAGTCGATTCAACGCAACCGCAAGCTGTTCTTCAGGGGCAGTTTCCAGAATCTCGGTGTTGCCGCCACGGACAACCGCGATCGGGACACCGTCCAGATAAGCCACTCGATTGCTCGCAATCCTCGGGACTCGATCGTGTTTTGTCAGCACTCCCACCAGGTTCAGCGGGTCGGCTGCCGTGATGAGAAGCAGTTCCTCCTGAGGCCCCTCGTCTCGAAGCTGTCGCATCCTGTGAACCGTGTCGGCCAGAGCAAACTGTTCCCCGGCAACACCCATAATGAATCGACCGCCGCGAATTTCACCCCGCGCCTCCAGTCGGCGAAACACCTGCAGCAGTTCAAACCACGCGGGCGCGCCGTCTTCGTTGGACAACAGATCGCGAAACACGATACCCCACCGACGGAGAAGCTGCCAGGCCCATTCTGTGTGGGTATCGTGGGCGGGAATCCCTGAATCGCCGGTATCATCAGAAGGCGTCAGTTGTCGCGTGACCGACCATCGTCCGATGGCTGTTCGTGCGATCCGAATTCGTTCGGCACGCCCGCGATTCGATCGCCGCGATGTTGTCGGTTTTTCAGCGACGAGGCCGCGCAAGCCCGAAAATCCGTCGGCCGTGATCAGGCCACGCGTAACAAGTTCGCCAAGTGCATCATCCAGATGATCACGCAACATGCGAGTTTCCTCCTGCAGGTCTGTCCCGAACAATGCTCCGCTCGATGTCAGGATTTCAAGAATCTGTGCGGCAGGACTGCTGAGTCCTTCAACCTCAAGTGTCGGCGCGCGGGAGGCCAGCCATGGCAGGTCTTCCCGAATAAAAATCGAAACCGGGGCGACGCGGGTTAAACTTGCCATCGGGCGTGACTTGTCCGGATTCCGTGGCGAAGGAAAAACTCGGGCCCATCCGACTTCGCCCGTCAGACACAGCTCATCCAGCCATTCGGACTGATACCCGGTGATTCGCAACGGAAGAATATCGCGTTCCCAGGCCACGGCTGGAATGTCGAGCCCTTGTAGTTGGCCAATCACTTCAAACAGACCGTTCGATCCTTCACGGCGATGAGACTCAACAACACCGTGATGTCGAAACAGAAAGCGCATAAACACATCGACCGAGACCGGTTCAATCTGCCGCCGCAGTCCGTCCATTGTCAGTCGATGAATGCGCGCCAGCAGACGGCGATGACACCATTCCGTTTTGCGGGCCATGGAGCCGGAAGTGTCAGCGACATGCGACCGTTCCTTTCGGTCGTCGCTGACATACAATTCATCCTCAGACGCACCATCCGCCTGTGTCGCGGCGGGCGGAGTGAACCTGCCGCGCAACACAATGCCTTCACCTTCGAGAGCTTCCAGTGCTGCGTCGGTCTGGCTCACCGTGATCCCGATGCGTGCCGCTGCGGCTTCCGTCGTCACCGGGCCACAGATTTCCAGCAGCCCGCGGACCATGGCGACGCGGGCTTCCGTGCAATCCCATTCGCTTCTGACGCCCTGCGGAACAAGGACATCCGGTACATGCACCGCATCCGGGAATGCCCCCAGCACTGCCGGAACTCGCTCTGTCGCCGCCCAGGCTCGAACGGAACGTACGACTTCTTCGGGCACGGACTGCGTTGAAAATGTGACCATCGTCGCACGTCCGAGGCATGCCAGTTCACGAAACCAGCTCGACCATTCAACTCCTTCCTCGACCGGCAACAGAATCCTGCTGAGCAGGGTGTCGTGCAGTTCATCTGCATTCCGCACCAACGGCTGAGCATCTGCAATAACCTGAGCGATCGCAGCGGCGTCGAGTCGGCCAAGGTCGCGCACATCATCGACCGACAGCGAACGGCGCGTGGTAACCGCGCGCGCCCGGCGTTCTGCGGCCTCACCGCCATCCAGAAAAGCGTACTGATTGGCATTCAGCAATTCATAACTGAATGGTGAGGGTTCGCGCGTGTCCCGCGCGATGAACTCGATTTCTCCACGCTCGACCGCTGCCAGCACTTCCTTGAGGGTTTCCATATCGTGAGCTTCGTGAAGACAGTCGTCCATCGTTTGCTGAACCAGCAGATTGTCGGGAAGCTCGATATCTCCCACGACATTTTCCTGACAACCCGTCAGCCTCGGGAAAACGGCTGTCAGCAGATCTTCACTGCGAAACCGCTGTAGCGCGGGCGGGACTTTTCTGCCATTCCGGGAACGCGGGATCTGCAGCGCGCGAGTTGCGTTCCAGCGCCAGCGATTCAGGAAAATCGGGACGATCAGAATCGCCTGCTCAAACAAAGACTGCACGTTGCGACAGTTGAGCATGGGAAACATACTTTCCAGCGGAAAGCTGTGCTGCGGCCCCAGCGACAGCACAATGCCATCGTCGTCAGCATTCGCCTGAAGCTCAAAATCGAACGAACGACAAAACCGCTTTCGCATCGCCAGCCCCCAGGCACGCGTGATTCTCGTACCAAACGGAGCATGGATGACCATCTGCATTCCACCACTTTCGTCGAAGAATCGTTCGAAGACGACTCGCCGACATGTGGGCAGTAATCCAATTGCCGCCTTCTGTGCGGCAGCGTACTCGACGGCCTGTCGTGCTGCGTCTGGCGTGACGCTGGCTTCAACGATCAGCCAGTCCTGCGCGGCAGCTCGATCCACAATGCGACATTCGAGTTCTTCACGGAGCTGTGAAACAGCTTCGGAAAGTTCAGCCGTCCGCCCTGGCGCTTCACCCTGCCAGAATGGAATCGATGGAGGTGCACCGCCGGCATCAGAGACAAACAGATCTCCGCCGCGCAGATATCGCACACGCCACGACGTATTTCCCAGCACAAAAATGTCGCCGGCCTGGGTCTCGCTCCCGAAATGTTCATCGACCGTACCGACGGTAATATGGTCTTCCTCCGTAATGACGCGGATAGAAAACACTTCGGGGATGGCACCGGCATTGGCGATTGCCGCCATGCGTGCGCCGGGACGGGCTCTCAGTCGTCGCTGCACCTGATCGTGATGCAGAAAGACCCGGCCCCGGCCAGCAGAGGGCGTGAGCCCTTCGCTCAGAAATCCCACGGCACGATCAAATGTCGTGCGGTCAAGATTTCGGTACGGTGCAGCCCGGCGACACAGCATGAAGAGTTCGTCGGAACTCCATTCCTGGCACGCCACTTCCGCGACGATTTGCTGAGCCAGCACATCCACCGGCGCGACGGGAATGGGAATCATGTCGAGATTCCCCTGTCGGATCGCCCGGATCATCGCCATGCATTCGATCAGTTCATCGCGCGTCAGGGCGAACAGCCTGCCTTTCGGTGTCAAACCGAGCGCATGGCCCGAACGTCCAATCCGCTGAAGAAACGTGGAAATATTACGCGGCGAACCAATCTGCAGCACAAGATCGATGTAGCCGACGTCGATACCCATTTCGAGCGACGCCGTAGCAACCACGGCTTTTAACTGCCCCGACTTCAATCGCTGTTCGGTGTCCTGCCGATGTCTGTATGCCAATGATCCATGATGACTGCTGATGGCGTCCTCGCCCAGGATTTCGCTGAGCTGGTGAGTCAATCGTTCTGCCAGTCGCCGCGTGTTCACGAAGATGAGTGTCGCGCGATGCGAATTGATCAACTCCACGATCCGCGTGTTGACTTCCGCCCATTGTTCGTGCATACAGACAGCACCGAGGTCGCTCGACGGCGTTTCGATTGCCAGGTCCAGTTGCCGCTGATGACCGATGTCAATGATTACCGGCATCGTATCTGCCGATCGATCTTCCGGGACACCCACCAGAAACTGAGCAATCTGATCAATCGGGCGCTGTGTCGCCGACAATCCGATCCGCTGCAGCCTGCTCGGGCAGATTTCAGCCAGACGTTCGAGTGACAGCGCCAGATGGGAGCCTCGTTTGTCGCGGACCAGCGCATGGATCTCATCGACGATGACCGTTTCGACGGTCCTGAGCACGTCACGGCTGCGCGTGCTCGTCAGCATCAGGTACAAAGATTCCGGAGTGGTCACCAGAATATGCGGAGGGCGTTTGACGATCGCCGCCCGTTTTGCAGCTGTCGTATCGCCGGTCCGCAGACCGACGCGAATCTGTGGAATCTGCAGGCCGGATTGCGCGGCAAGTGCCAGAATCTCATCCAGTGGCTGCTGCAGATTACGGTGCATGTCATTCGACAGGGCACGCAGCGGCGAGATATAGACAACGCGGATCTCATCCGACAGTTCGCCAGCTTCCGCGAGCCGCAGCAACCGGTCGATCGCTGACAAAAAGGCCGTCAGAGTCTTGCCGCTTCCGGTCGGTGCCGCAATGAGAACATTTCGGCCTGCATGAATATGTGGCCAGCCTTCAATCTGTGGCTCCGTCGGCCCGGTAAACCGGGACTGAAACCACTGAACAACGACAGGATGAAAAAGCTGAAGCGCCATGCTGCGTCAGGATACGCTGACAAACCAGGACTGGCAATGATGAAGCCTGACAGCGAACCATCTGATCTGGGATGAATCCGTTGAATCGTAAGGTGCGATTCGCTGCGATGGCAAAACGATCAAACGCAGGATGGACATTCATGTCCGTCGCTTGACCAAAATCTCGAACATGAATGTCCAAGCTACATACCACGCATCTGTACTACTAACATCAAAAATTTGCGCAAGGCACGCAAATTCTTCAGTACCGAAAACGGCAAGTCCGAACACGGACCTGGATTGCGGCCCAAACCCTCATGTTCCCGGCGATTTTGTTCATTCGGCTGTCCCCATTCGGTTGTCGCATATTCATGCGAAGAAGTTGAGACAACCGAATGGGGACAACCGAATGAAACGCGCGAAAAACCACGCAACGGACAACAAACGGGAACGCTCCTCAAACATGTCGCTTTTCAGGTTTTCTAATACGTGTCACTCATGGCCGCGTGAGGTATAAACGAATGTGCCATCGTCGATTGCTTGCGGTATCACTGAGACTTGGGCTGCGGGCAAAGCCCGCGCCAAGCGTTCCATGGCTTCGATGCTATCACTCGTTTCGCAGTACTTTCACGGCATTCAGCAGCGGCACTCCCTGTTTCGCCACAAGTGTGATCTTCAGGTTGTCCGTCACATCGACATCTTTCACTTCGCGGACAGTCGCGGTGGCTTCTTTGCCATTCATACCAGTCAGAGTGACATCGGCCAGAACTGTTAAATCGTTGAACTGAACGTCGAAAATCGACACGTCGGTCGCGCCTTCTCGCGCATCCGCAAAGTGCAGTTGAACTGAGAAGGTTGCCGGTTTGTCGTCTTTACCCAGCAACGGCAGCGTGAGTTCCTTAAGTCCCTGAGCCCACGACGTGTACAGCCATGGAGTCTCAGCGCCGATTACGATGGTGGAGCCTTCGTTGACGTTCTGGTAACCGCCTCCGTCGCTGAACTGTGGCTGCAGGTCCAATTTTACGTCGAGTGACGTTTCCTGGTATGCCGCGTAACGAGGGTATGACAACCAGACTGTGCCGTGCGCGTCCTTGCGGTCGCCAGGTGCTCCCAGATTCAGGGCAAGTTGCTGCACCGGAGTTGTCGTGCCGACGGAACTATAAATTGCCCATGGGCGACGTGCCTCTCGTGGTTCCAGCACAATCGTGGAGGCGATCGAAAACAGACACACGCAGCCGGCACTGGCTTCCGGAATCATTACGAGGCCATTCGCGGGCACAGCGTTGATCCAACAGCCCAGACGATGGCCGGCGAAATGTCGCACACCTGCATCCTGTTCCAGATCCATAAAACCTGTGAATCCGGACCGGAACATGATCATGCCCGAATCGGCACCGGTCAGCATGCCACAGTGATGACCGGTACGCATGATGGACCACGGGACGTCCTCCCCCGTGATCGGATGTTTTCGAGTCTGCTGCGTGCCAGTGTGCAGGTCAAACATCCACGGTTCTGCCAGTACCTTATTGCCAACGAGGATCGGGCGGTGCCGGTAATTCGCGTCTTTGGCCCACAACTTGTAGCCATCATCGGCTGAGAGGGCGACCAATCGACGCCGGGAGAATTCGCCGGCGACAAATTGCTTCCAGTAGTGACCATTGGCGTTGGCGCCGCACAGAATCAGCGTGCCGTTCTGATACATCAGCGTCAACATGCCGCCGCCGATGCCGATTTCACTGCAGTCCGTGACATCCACAGGATGAGTCCAGAGTTGAACGCCGGAACGGGCATCAATCGCGACGGCACGACGCAGATCAGTTTTTTTCAACCGATCTTCGGCGATCTCACGCTCCTTGCCTGTCAATGTCTCCAGCGCACTCTTGTCCTGACGCAGAATCTCGGCACGTTGTTCGCTGGTAATCGTACTATCGACGAAAAATACACGATCCGGACCGAGCGCGATGGTGCGATGTGAAATTGTCATAGTTCCACAGAAAAAGGCCGTTGTAGGCGTCGTACGCGCGGATCGTTGTCTCACCCTGCACAAACAAGCGGCCGCCAATGGCCAGCGGGCCCACGGCTCCATCGTGGCGATTGACCTCTCGATCCAGCCGAGCGACAACCGTGCCGGTTGCAACGTAGGCGGAGTCGTCGATGACGGCCATCTGGTGTCCGGCAAACCAGCCGAAACCAACATCCCCTTTCTGTTGTTCCATCGCCAGCAGATGATGCTCTCCTCCCGAGTAGATCTGTCCGTCAGCCAGCAGAGCATTGGTGCCTCCCACGAATCCACCAGCCGCTGCACGCCAGCCGTGTGATCGTTTATGCAGCAGCTTCCCCGTTTTACGATCAAAGGCCGCTGGCAGCGACCGACCGGACGGTACAAACAGCAGGTCATCACTGGCCAACAGATATCCCTGCGGTGACAGATCGTTCCGACCAGCGTCTTCGGCGCTGAGATTGTCCTGCTTCCAGATGACCGAGCCATCGTCCGCACTGACGGCATACAGGTAGACATCTTCGTGCGGAAAAACGCCCGCCCCGAAGTACGCCACGCCATGATCGACAAGCACACCCGTGCGAACCGGCCAGCGCGAAACCATTTCGCCGCGGGCGATCAGCCAATCTTCTTCCGGGCCAGCGCGAAATTCCCAGTGCAGCTTTCCCGTGGTTGCATTGACGCAGTAAACACGACCATCGTCTGAACCGAAGTAGACGCGACCGTCCACAACGGAAGGCGCGAGACGAATCGGGGCACCTGTGAAATACGTCCATTCCGTCAGACCAGTTTTGAGATCCATGCAGTGCAACTGGTCATCCGTTGCTCCAAAAAACAGTTTGCCGCCCACCACGACCGGATGAAACACATCGTCAAACTTCACTCGATTTCCGAGCAGCTTTTCTTCGATGACCCGGCCCTGGCCGTCAGACCATGCCATTCTGGGCAACGCCGGCGATTCGTATTTCCATGCAACATTCAGTGGAACAGAAATCTGTTCGCTGCTGGACGCAGTTCGTGCAATGTTGCCTCGAAAAGTGGGCCAGTCTGCCGCATGGAGAAGCTCATATTCGAAGGCAATGCATGCGAACAGTGCGATGATGACAACGTGGAATCCGGCGAAGGAAGGCATCTCGTCTCTTTATGAACGCGAAGGATTGCGATTCCTGCAGGCGAATGACCCGCAGCCAGCGGTCTGTTGATTTAATCGTTTAACCCTGAGCCGCACGCGAAGGTTGAATGGCTGGACGGCAATCCGTACACTGTAACAGCCTTCCTTCGTCTATCCCACCATTTGCGAAATGTTTTGCCCTTCCCGACATTCAGCGTCTGCAAAGCGAGATCAGCCATGCGACTTCGCACAATCACCACGGCGACGTTGATTCTGGTTGTCACCGCGTCGCTGGGAATTGCCTGCTCGGTGCCGGTATTCCGCTATGCTCTGGAACACTGGCGACCGGACCCATACGTCGTCGTTGTCTTTCACAGCGAAGATCTCACGACAGATCAACAGCTCTTCGTCGATTCCATGCAACCTAAAAATGCGCATGGAATTTCGGTCGCCAACGTGCGTGTCAAAGTCGTCAATATCGACGCCGACAGTGATCCGGTCACACAGCAGATCTGGAAGGATCATCAATCCGGCAAACTGCCCTGGATGGTCGCACTTTCCCCGCCAAAGTGGGGGCCAGCACAAACAACGTGGCAGGGCGAACTCACAGCAGACAACGCTGCGATGGTGCTGGATTCACCGGCTCGGGCGCAGATCAGAAAAAAACTCATCGATGGAGACTCCGTCGTCTGGGTCTTCCTCGAATGCGGTCGGAGGGAAGAGGACGACAACTCATTTGACTTGCTGACCACAGAACTCAGGAAGCTTGAAAGCACAATTAAGTTGCCGGAGATCGAAGTCGCAGACCACGGTGAATTGTCGGTCGCGCCGGATGCTTTGAAAGTTGCTTTTTCAGCGATTCGGATTTCACGCGATGATGCGAAGGAACGGGCTCTTGTGGCGATGCTGCTGCGGGTCGAATCTGATCTGCTGGAAGAACCGCAGGTCAGTCAGCCGATGGCGTTTCCGGTGTTTGGACGCGGTCGAGTTCTGTATGCACTGGTTGGAAACGGCATCGCCCCGGACGTCGTTGCGGAAGCTTCACTGTTTCTGACCGCCGGTTGTCAATGCACCGTGAAGGCTCAGAATCCGGGTGTCGATCTGATCATGAATGTCGATTGGGACAAGGTGGTGATTCCCACTGAATCACTCGGCAAAGACTTGCCTCCTCTGGCTGGCTTCTCCGGTTTCGGAAGACCGGACGACGAACTTGACAGGAAAGATACCGAAGACGATGCAGATGTGACAGAATCCAACTCTGGCCTCACTGAGGTCAACGATGTCGGCGTAGCGCTCCCTGCGTCGACTGGCATGGGGATGAGTGTGCTGTTCGTGCTGACGATGCTTGCTGTCGTGGTCGTTGTCGCGACCGTGTACTTTATACCCCGTACGAATTGAATATCGGGACAGATTATGACCGTCTGGCGGCTTGCTATTCGTGAAATCTGCCATCGAAAACTCAGCTTTCTGATGAGCGTCATTTCCGTAACGACTGCAGTCGCCTGCCTTGTTGGCGCGCAGACGCTGCTGCGGGCGGACCGCATCATTACAGAGCATCTGCTTGAGAAAAAGCGGTCGGAGCTTGAGCAGGCGCTTGCTGCGACTGAGGAAGTCGTTAAGCAGGCGGGTGCCGACCTTGAAGACGCCTTGCGGAAGCATATGCTTGGTCTTGGTTTTAACATTCTGATCCTTCCGAAAGAGCAGTCGCGATCTGAACTGCTGCTCAACGGGATGACAGCCACGATGCCGGAGAGCCATGTCGAAAAGCTGGGACAGTCCAACATTGTTACGATCAACCATCTGTTGCCCAGCGTGACTCGACGAGTCCTCTGGCCGGAACACAACCGGGAGGTCATTCTGATCGGCACCAGGGGCGAAGTTCCGATTCAGCATCGAGAGTCAAAGAAGCCGCTGCTGGAAGAAGTCGCCGAAGGCAAAATGTTGGTCGGCAATGAAATTCGGAAAGAACTGGGGCTGAAGGTTGGCGATAAAGTAACGTTTCAGAAGCAGGAGTTCACGATCTCCGCGATACATCCCGAACGTGGCTCCGCCGATGACGTCACCGTCTGGATCAACCTGCGCCAGGCGCAGGAACTCCTGGGAATGCAGAACCTGATCAACGCAATCCTGGCCCTCGAATGCGACTGCGCCGGCGATCGCATTTCAGCAATTCGGGCTGAGATTGAAGCGATTCTGCCAGGTACACAGGTGATTGAAAAGTATTCGCAGGCCCTTGCTCGGGCAGAAGCCCGATCTAAAGCAAAGGAAGCAGCCGAATCAGCATTGGTACAGGAAAAGGAATCCGGGCAGGCCACTTTGCTGCGGGAAGAACAGTCGCGCCACCAGTTGGAACGACAGCATGCCGGATTTGCGGCAGTGATGGTTCCTCTGGTTCTTGTTGGTTCCGCCGTAACGATATTTCTGCTGGCACTCGCAAACGCTCGCCAGCGAACAGAAGAGATCGGCATTCTGCGAGCCATCGGACTGAAATCCCGCAGGATTATTCTCGTCTTCCTGTCGAAGGCCGCCGCCGTCGGCTGCGTGGGAGCACTGCTCGGTATTGGCCTTGGCTTTTGGGTCGGATCGTCTCTCGGTGATCTGTCGCGCAGCGGTCTAAGTAGGTCGCAGCTGTTTGCTGCAGGCGATCTGATATCGACGATCGTCGCAGCACCGGTTCTCGCGATTGTACTCACGGGGATCGCCAGCTGGGTCCCTGCCGTTCTGGCATCTCGACAGGACCCTGCCCTTGTACTGCAGGGTGGATGAGCAAGATGCTGCTTCAGCTGAACAATGTCTCGAAAACGTACGCGGACGGTCTGTCAACTGTCCGGGCTGTGCACAACGTGTCCCTGCGGGTCACTGACGGCGAGTTTATCGCGGTTCAGGGCCCCAGTGGTTGCGGTAAATCGACGCTGCTGTTGATCGCGGGCGGTTTGTTGAAACCGGATTCCGGACAGGTGCTCGCTGACGGACAGGACCCGTACGCATTGAGCCCCGATGCGCGGGCAGAATTTCGTGCATGGACAATCGGTTTTGTGTTTCAGCAGTTTCATCTGATTCCCTATCTCAGCGTACTCGACAATGTGCTGGCACCGGCACTCGCGCTGAACGCTTCTGCGGTCGAAGCGCATGCTCGGGGGCGGCAGTTGCTCGATCGATTTGGCCTGTCCGATCGAAGTCAGCATGTGCCGGCGAAACTGAGCACCGGAGAACGACAGCGCGCAGCCATGGCTCGGGCGTTGCTGAACCAGCCAAAGCTCATCCTCGCGGACGAACCAACGGGCAACCTCGACCACCGGAATGCCGACGCAGTGCTGGGATATCTTGCTGCGTTCGCGGCGGGCGGAGGAGCCGTGCTTTTGGTGACTCACGATGACCGCGCTGTCGCCCATGCAACACGGGTCATCCAACTGCAGCACGGAATGATCATCGAGGAGTCTGTCTGAGCGCCGCTCACGATCCTGGAGTATCAGGACAGAAGTTTAGCCTCTGACGTCGCGTCTCACGCAGGTTTTGTCAGGGGTTCTAAATCCGCAGGAAATTTCGCAGCAGGTCGTAGCCGTGTTCGGTGAGGAAACTTTCAGGATGAAATTGCAAACCGTGAACCGGGTATTCTTTGTGTTGCAGTCCCATCACTTCGAATGACTGACCATCGTCGTTGACCCATGCAGTGACTTCCAGGCAATCCGGGACGGTGTCTTCGGGCACGATCAGGCTGTGGTAACGCGTCGCCTGAAATGGATTGGGCAAATTTGCGAAAACGCCCTTGCCGGTGTGCGAAATCATGGAAGTCTTACCATGCATGAGGCGATCTGCCCGCACAACTTTGGCACCGTAAACTTCCGCAAGGCATTGATGACCGAGACACACACCAAGGATCGGGATCCTGGGTCCGAAGTGGGCGATGAGTTCCCGCGACAGACCGGCCTCGGAGGGTGTGCAGGGGCCCGGCGAAATAACGATGCGTTCGGGACACAGTGCTTCAATCTGCCTGATGGAAATCTGGTCATTTCGTTCGACGCAGATTTCCACCTCCGGATCGATTTCGCCAATCCGCTGCACAAGATTGAAAGTAAATGAATCATAATTGTCGAGCAGAAAAATCATTGGAAACTTTTAGTCGATGCCGGAAAGTGTTCGGTTTGCTGGAGGCTGAAACGTAAAGAATAGCAGTCTTTCGTCGGAAAGTGCATCCCCGTGCAGGACCGAGAGAAACTTTCCTTTGCTGGCATCGAGTCATCGCAGTTCACTGCTTTTCGAGTACGGAATGAGAAGCTGGGCGTAATGCTGCGACCATTCCCATTCTGCCAATCCAACAGCGACAGATTCGTCGGTTGGGTCAGGTTTCATTGGAACTGTGCAAGGTCAATCGCCGAAACAGCATGATGAATCCTCAGTGAAATCATGCGCAATGAACGTCATCAGGCGGAATCTGCCGAACACTGAGGTGGCTGACTTGGAGGTCAGCTTTAGAAATCAACCTCAGCGTTACGAGTGGATTGTGCCATGAGGAAGCTAGCTTTTCCGCTGGCCTTGTTGATCGCCGGAGCGATTCAGGGCTGTGCCACGGGTCCGCAGTTTTTTGGACGCACCGACGAAACCAGCTGCTACGAGCCTGGCTCAGATGAGTGGTGGGCTGAAAAAGCGCTGTTGCCGCCGGGTGAGCGGCAGAAATGCAAAAAGGGAAAGATCTGGCCGGCACGTCCAAGATCTACCGAGCCTCCGCAGCAATTTTCGCACACTTATCACAGCGAGCATTACTGGCCCCTGCCTTATGTTTGTCGGGATCGACAGGCTGTTCATGACATGATGGACATGCAGGTGTCGCTGGGCTGGCAGGAAGAGACGACAATCTACAACCGCCACTTCGATCTGGAAGCCCATACGCTGACGCGTGCCGGTGAGCTACATCTGGAACGCATCGTTTACGTCAGTCCGCCGGAACGTCGCGCTGTTTACGTGCAGTCCACACACGATGCCGGCATGGATGCGGCTCGTATGGAAATTGTACAGGCGGCAGTGGCATCAATCTGCCATGGCAATATGGACGTGCCGATTACGCTTCGTGAATGTCGGGAATATGGCCGCGCGGCTTCGGAAGTGCAGACGATCAATTCGATGTACAACGGCAGCATTGCCTCGCCTCGCCTCTCGTCTGCGGGTGGATCCGGTGCCGCAGCAGCCACCGGAACGCCGTAATTACGACCGGATCTTATACTCCGCGCGGCTGGAAATGAGTCCGGCGAACGGAGCGGCGTCAGTCCTCCGGTACCTCGTTTTCGTACCGGCAAGCTGACGCATGCCGCTCGCCAATTGTCTCACTCATGACCGCGCGCAGTCTAAACAGCGGCATTCAGACAGACTTGTCTGCCAAATCACGTCGATGCTGCATGAAACTGCCGAAATCTGCTGCGTCTCGTTGACAAAAAATGAGGAAACTCTCTGAGGCGCATTTCCTGCTGAATTCTGCGTTGTGGAGCGGACGAATTCAGAAAGGAAGTAATGCGCACAGGGAGGTGCTGAATGACTCTTAGAATATTGAACGTACTGCTGCTGATTGCGGGGCTGAGTTTCTGCTCTGGTTGCGCCACCGACGGACTGAAGATGCCGTTCCGGGACAAGTTTGCGTCTCTGGATTTCCGCAAGGACGATTCAAAACCTGCGTCGGAATCAGAACTTAGTCCGGAATTTCGTGCCGCACAGAAGGAGTTTAAGAAGGATCCGGAAGGATCACTGCTTGCGTGGGCGCTCTGGCAGGAGGATATCGGCGAATATGGTGAAGCACGCAGGAAGTATCGCGAACTTCTGGTCGCCTATCCCGAAAACATTGAAGCTCAGTTGGGGCTGGCGCGCATTGAACGATCCTGTGGTCGCGTCAAGCAGGCCGAAGACATCCTCACGGAGGTTGCAAAGCAACGTCCGACCAATGCGTCCGTGCGGCTGGAACTGGGCCGACTCTACACTCAGCAGGAAGACTGGCAGAAAGCCATAGCTGCGTTTGAAGACGCTTCCGCAATTGACCGGGAAAACCAGGTGTGCCGGTATGAACTGGGTGTCGCATTCGCCCGCAGCCATCGATACGATCAGGCTTTGTCGCATCTGACCTACGCGGTCGGCGAATCTGCCGCCAACTACAACATTGGCTACGTTTTGCATGAGCAAGGGAATGATACTGAAGCCGCCGAGTGGTTTCAGAATGCTCTGCAGTCGCATCCTGATTCCCGCACCGCGGAGAAAACCAAAGCGATGCTGGCGCAGCTGTCGCCGCGGAATTCTCGACAACGAAATTCACCGCTAACCTACCCGTCTGCCAATCCATCAACGCCCGCAGTCGCGAGCCAGTTCAGGCATGCGACAATCGATCAGCTCGAACCAGCATCATTCGAAGCGCCAAGTGTTCGCGCTGCGTTCACGAATCGCACTCAGACCCCGGATCGGGTGCTGCCGTTCGGGTCCGGCGAAGCAAATCCGCAGCATTTTTCAAAGTCGTCAACGCTGTTGTCGCCGGTCATTCAGGAACCTGTGGGGGCTGGAATTCCCAGTCAGTCAACTCAACAGACAGCGAACACAGATCCCCGCAGTTCGTTCCAGACCGTGTCGCATGAAGTACTGCCGGAACAGACTGGCCAATCCGACAACTCGGCCAAGGAACCGCCTCGCTGGCATGGAGTCAATCCTCAGCCACCGGTGACAAAGGGGCAAGTCACGGCACCGACAAAGTGGCGTGGTCGATAGTTTGACTGTTGCATTTTGTTGGTAGTCCCGCCTTCGGGCGGAAATTCACCGTGTCAAACCATCAATATTCAGCCCGGTTTCCGGCTAAACCCGGGACTACCAGCGAATCACAGACAGTCGAAATCGTGTTTTGTCACAAGCTCTACAATCGCGGTAGGCCCTGATTGAATTGTCTGACTTTGCGACTCACTTTGTGCCATCAAGTGAGATCGCTTCATCTGCGGAAATGAGTTGGTCGAGATCGCTGTCGATTTGTGCGAATTGCCGAGCTGTCCCCAAAAACTCACGCGGCGAAACATCGCCGTCCTGATTTCTGTCCATCCGCCGAAACCACTCCGGGCCACGCAGTGATTCGGCTCCGGGGAGAATGGCGTCTCCGGTTCTCATCTGCATTGACATCATGTCAGTCTGGCCGGACGTGCGTCGAAATTCAGGGCGACCCAGGCTGAAGGCAAGCACGAACTCCGTCCCGAGTTCTGAATCCGCGAACTTATGGTCCTGATTGACGTCGTAAGTTTTGAGAATGGTGCTGCCCTCACGAAGTTCCCGGGCTGACAGGCGTCGGTCACTATTCCTGTCCAGTATTCCAAAGAGAGTTTTCCCGTCCTGGCGGACGGAAACTTCCACGCGGCTGGCGGCTGCCATCTGGTCACGTCTGGCAAACGAAAACACTTCCTCGCGTGTGACCATGGCATCGCCGTTAAAATCGATTGTGGCAAAGTCGGTTCGGACGCCAGCGCGATTCAAGGCTTCGAGCATACCGGGAAATTCGTTTTCATCCAGGTACTGATTTCGGTCGCTATCCGACATCACAAACGTCTGACCAAGATAACCCTGCGAGCTTCGGCGATCGTTCGCGCTGCCTCCGAGCGCCATCATTTTCAGCGGCTGCCCATCGATCACGAGACTGTATTCTCCAAAAGCCTGTTTTGCCGCAGATCTGCAAAACGCAGATGCGTCCCGATCTACGGCGACTTTGATGTTACTGATGTTTGCTTTCACCGAGAGATTTACTTTCACGATCATGTGGAAGTGAGGCGTCTCGATCTCGCTCTGCAGGTCGTCGATTGAAAGGGGCATATCCGTGGCACCTGGAATCGTCGTGACTCCGCCACGTTGACGCAGCAGTTCCGCTGAAATCCATCCTTCTTTTCCGTAGCGTTGCACGATGCGTTCGGCGGCTCGTCGAGCAGAATCGCTGTCGATGACGTGAAAAAACGGGAGACTCACGGCATTCGGTGCAACAGCAGCGTTCTGGCTGCGCGGATCGCGGTAGGGAAGAAGTTCGGATACGCTGAAGGTTTCGTCATTGTCCAGATCGCGAAATCGCAGCGTCCGCGCACTTGCCATCAGTTCTTCATGCGAAATTGAACCGTCATAGTCGGTGTCCAGCAAGGATGCCAATCGCACAGCGTCGTCGGCTGGCTGCGGCTGCGCAATCAGATCAAACGCACGTGGAATCCGATTGCCGAGCCAGAAAATAAAGTCCTCGACATCGACGTCGGTTGCATCCGCCTGCATTTCATTCAGGATCTCTTTCGCACTGCTGACGCTGGCCAACGACCTGACGCTGTCCGTCAGCAGATTCAGTTCGGACTCGTTGAGTCGACCGGAATGATCGACATCCATATCGATCGCCAGAAATCGAGCAACCCATTCGCGATACGGGATTTGACTCACCGTCAAATGCAGATCGATAAATACCGGCCCAACCGGAGCCAGCACAATGAGCGTGGCTCTGTCGGACACGCCGGGATCTTCAGCGGCCAGGCTGAATGCCGTGCTGATTGCAATGCATGGACACAGGAATGCCACGATCGGAACGGAGTTGCGGGAGAAGATTTCGCGGAACGATTTCATGATGAACATGGCAGCCTCCGCAAAGGGCGGAACGACAGACTGATAGACAGATGGAGCCGTCAGGCACGCCTGTTAGTCTAACTGTTGCGGAAGATTCTGTCGCGTTACGGACACATCGTTGCGT
>CAZFDW010000088.1:0-16242 GCA_964517865.1 uncultured Chitinophaga sp. | reverse complement strand
TACGGCTCACGAGTAGAACTAAATCAACAGATTGCTAGCGCCTTGCCGCTCACAAGAAGAGCGGTATTCAGAAAGACTCCCCGGCCCGGAAGATCCTGGATGCTCAAGGGCTTAGCTGCCGATCACTCTGTTTCAGGCAGTTGCCCCGCTTTGACGTCCCTGGAAACCTGTTGAAACTTGTCCAGCCATGACGCCGTGATGGCTTCCGCCAGCGTCGGTGGTTTGGCGGCGCGCAACTGCGCGGCGGGCACGCCCCAGTAGAAACTGATCCATCCGTCGGTGATGTCGGACGATTTGCGGACGAATTCGATCAACTCGTCTTCGCCGCACGACAACGGAAACATCTCCTCGATCACGATCGGCTTGCCCACGTCATACGCCTTCAATGCGGTCAGCGCTTTATCGACTTCGCCCTTTTTCGGATAGAAGTGCACGGCCACGAAATCCAGACGCTGGCCGACGTTCGGTCCGTGGAAGTCCGGCTTTCCGCCACCAAACACAAACACCCATGGAATGATACCGACCGTGACCATGTGACGTTCGTCATGTTTACGAATGGCATCCACCATGGTGTTGACCCACGCTTCGGCGATCTGCTCACGGGTGCGATCTTTCAGCTCCAGAGCGAGGCGTTGCACAAAGAATTTTCCGCCGAGTTCACCAGCCAGCCATTCGGACTCCGGTTCCTTACCTGGCAATATCGGCTCATTCATCAGGTCGTAGCAGAAGATCGCCGGGCTGTCTTTGCATATTCGCGCGATGGCTTCCCAGAAAACGGCCTGCGCTTTCCAGCGATCCTGTTCGTTCAATTTGTCATACCATGCCGGAATGTTCTGCTTGTGGTAACAGGCCAGGCCTGTCACGTCGAGATACAGTCCCTCGTCCTCGGCAAGCTGAACCAGCTTCGCCAGCTGTGCCAGCGCCGCCACGTTCGGCGTGTCGGGTGCGTCCAGAAACTTTCCAAGTTGCAGGTGGATCCGCACACAATTGGCACCCAGTGCCTTGATTTCGCCAAAGTCCTCAACCACGGTGGGCCATTCGTCGATCCAATACTCGTCCAGCAACCGCCCCGCATGATCGTGGTCGTAGTTCACGCCCCAGACGATGAACCGTTCAACGGACTCACCGTGGACAAAATGCGTCCTGTCATCGCTCACCCGGATGTGATCAAGCGGCTGGGCCCGCGTAAATGCAGGGAGCAGCAATGTCAAGGTCCATGCAAGCATGGGCACGATCGAGCCGACCAGAGTGTGTTGCTGCAGGGTCACGCGAACCATTGTTGAATCTCCGTTAGATGGTCGTTAAAGATTCAGACCTGCACAGCCACATGAGTGACATTTGCTTCACCAACATTGAACGATTTATCGTTCGGCAGACACTTCAACAAACGTGCCTGAAGAATGAGGCAAGGGAATGAGCATCCCCTCTTCTTTGAGACCCTCAAGGTGAAATTCGATGGCCTCTTGAATCAGCTGCAGGGCCTCCTGCTGCGTCTCACCCACAGCAACGCAGCCCGGAAGGTCTGGCACATACGCGCCACAACTCGTCGGACCTTGCTCTAAAACGACCATGTATCGCAAACAGATTACTCCTTACACCGCGCACGGTCGCCAATGAGTCGTTTAACCGCGTGCCCATCGGGCCGCGCTTCGCTGCCAATCGCGGGGCGTTGCCCACGCGGTTAAACGATATTATGCCAAATTATGCCAAACTGCTTCTGCCGAGCTGCTTAGTAAGACGAGCCTGCTTGAGAACGCTTTTGATCGTCCCGGGCTGGAACACGCGCAGTCTATCGAGCCATTCTGCAATTGTCATCTGGTTTTTCAATGCTACAAGAATTCCGTTTCATGCGTGATCTGAGAGAAAGCGTACGTTACAATCGAGGGACCCGAGACAACTCCCTCCCGATCTGATTCCCGCCTTGAAATATTTTCGCTGGATCTAGCTCATGCGATTCGCATTAACCGCCCTGCTTTCACTGGCCAGTTTCGCCTCCTCCTCAACGTCTGTCAGGGCTCAGAAAGTTGATTTCAATCGGGACGTAAGACCGATTATTTCCAACCATTGCCTGGCCTGCCACGGTCCCGATGATGCAAAACGGGAAGCCGGGCTGCGACTGGATGATCCGGACGTTGCGACAAAGATTCTGGAATCCGGTCACGCAGCCATTGTTGCCGGCAACGCCAGTGCGAGTGAACTCGTCGCACGCATCACCAGTGACGATGAATCCGTGCGCATGCCACCTGCCGAATTCAGTAAGCCGCTCACGCCGTCAGAAATCGCAACTCTGAAGCGCTGGGTGGAACAGGGAGGACAGTACGCAAGGCACTGGGCCTACGTGCAACCCATCCGCGCCGAACTCCCGATCGCCCGTGCTCCGTTTGCGAACTGGCCGAAAAACGCCATCGACAATTTTGCCCTGCACAAGATGCGGGAACTGGGTCTGAAACCAACCGAACCGGCAGACGCGCGAGCGCTGGTCCGGCGTCTGTTTCTGGATCTCATCGGACTGCCTCCAACCATTGACGAATGTGATGCATGGGTACAGCGACTGGAAGCAGGTGCGAAGCCCGACACGACCTCTGCGATCGATGAGGCCGCCTGTTTGCAACTCGTGGATCATCTGTTTGAACGACCGGAATTTGGCGAACACTGGGCGCGCAAGTGGCTGGACCTCGCGCGCTATGCCGACTCCGCCGGCTACGCCGACGATCCCGCGCGCAAGATCTGGCCGTGGCGCGACTGGGTCATTCGAGCGATCAACAGCAACCTGCCGTTTGATCAGTTTACGATCGAGCAACTGGCAGGCGACATGCTGCCAAATGCAAATGACGACCAGGTAATGGCCACTGCGTTTCACCGCAATACCATGACAAACAATGAAGGCGGCACGCAGGATGAAGAGTTTCGCAACGTCGCCGTGGTCGATCGAGTCAACACAACGATGGCCGTCTGGATGGGCACAACCATCGCGTGTGCTCAGTGTCACAGTCACAAGTACGACCCGCTCACCCAGGATGAATACTTTCAGATCTTTGCGATTCTGAACAATACGCAGGATGCCGATCGCGGCGATGAATCGCCGCTGCTGGAGTTCTACACGCCAGAACAGAAGGCACGACGATCGGTCATCGAAAACCGACTCGCAGTACTCAATCAGACTCTCGCCAGCCCGACCGACGCGATCACAGCGTCGCAGCTTCAATGGGAGCAGCGTGTGCAGGCTGAGCCGACGTGGGCCGCGATGAAACCATCGCTCGTAAACCGTGCTTCCGGCGGTGAAGCCAGCATTGCTGACGACGGCACGGTTTTCTTCGCGACCGCTGCAGAGAAAGATGTGTATACCGCTGAAATCCCGATCGATCCGGCAGATATTGACAGCAAAGGCATCGCGGCGATTCGACTGGAAACACTGCCGTTGGCGGCATTGGCCAGCGGTGGCGCAGGGCATGGCGGTGGCAACTTTGTCATCACGGAGCTAAAGGCTCAGATTATCCCCGCAGGTCAATCAGCCCCGACCGCACGGATTGTGCGAATTGAGATTCCGGGGCCACAGAAAATCCTGTCACTCGCAGAGGTTCAAGTCTTCTCCGCCGGGACGAACGTGGCGCAATCCGGCAAAGCCACTCAGAGTTCAACCGACTATGCGGGACCCGCCGAATTTGCAATCGATGGAAACACAGACGGACAATTCGAAAACAAATCCGTGACGCATACTGCCGTGTCGGACAATCCGTGGTGGGAAATCGATCTGGGCAGCGACACGGCGATCGAACGTCTGACAATCTGGAACCGGACCGGAGGCGGCATTCACACACGACTGTCCGATTTTCGCATTTCGCTGCTCAACGACGTCCGTGAAGTCGTCTGGGAACAAACGGTTGCTGAACCGCCAAATCCGACTGCCGACTATTCACCCAGCAATGTGCGCGACATCAAATTCATTGCCGCCATTGCCGATTATCAGCAGGCAGGCTTTGCGCCCGAAGAAATCTTCGACGGAAAAACTGATCCGGAAAACGGCTGGGCAGTCGGCGGCAGTATCACAGACAGCCACGCTCTGGTGGTTGTGCCGAGCAGCCCGATCATCACCACTGAGCCAGCAACGTTGCGGCTGATCATTGAACAGAATTCGCCTTATCCGAATCATGTTCTCGGCAACTTTCGTATGAGTTTCAGCAATGACGCAGCGGCGATCGAACGAGCCCGCCTGCCGCAGAGCATTCTCGCGATCGTCGAAAAGCCTGCAGCGGAGCGCACGGGCGCAGAGGTTTCGCAGCTGGCCGAGCATTTCAGGCTCAACCTTGCTCCCGAACTTGCCGAAGCGAGGACGGAATTGAAGACTCTGACGACCGAACAGGAAGGCATGAAACCTGACGCCTCGCTGCCGGTGTTGCGGGAACTTGCCAGTGACGCGCGGCGTAAAACGCTGCTGCAATTTCGCGGCAATTATCTGGACAAGGGCCACGAAGTCCACGCAGGCGTGCCTGCCGTCTTTCCACCGATTCCTGATGGCGAACCAGCGAACCGCCTGAACTTCGCGAAGTGGCTTGTGAACGATGAGAATCCGCTCACCGCACGCGTTGTCGTCAATCGATATTGGGAGAATCTTTTCGGTCGCGGCATTGTGCTGACGAGTGAAGAATTCGGCTCACAGGGCGAACCTCCGACTCATCCCGAACTGCTCGATTGGCTGGCGCGGGAACTCGTCGAATCCGGCTGGGACACGCGCGACCTGCTGAAGATGATCGTCACATCTGCCACGTATCGTCAGTCTTCAAAAGTGACTCCCGAGGCAGCTGCTGCGGATCTTGACAATCGCTGGCTGGCCCGCGGTCCGCGCGTGCGTCTGAGTGCGGAAATGGTGCGAGACCAGGCGTTGCAGGTGGCAGGTCTGTTGAGTAAGAAAATGTACGGGCCACCGGTCAAGCCACCGCAGCCAAATTTAGGGCTCACAGCCGCGTTTGGAAGTTCAACCGACTGGCAAACCAGCATGGGCGAAGATCGTTATCGTCGCGGAATTTACACCACATGGCGACGCAGCAATCCCTATCCGTCAATGGCAACTTTCGACGCGCCAAATCGGGAAGTCTGCACGTTGCGCAGAAATCAAACCAACACGCCGCTCCAGGCACTGGTGACCTTGAATGATCCTGTCTATGTCGAAGCGGCTCAGGCGCTGGCTCGCACGATGCTGCAACACACAGGTGCTGTCAAAGATCAAATCAACGATGGCTTCAAACGCTGCCTGCTCCGGGATCCGTCAGAGTCCGAACTGTCGGCGTTGGTCACACTGTTTAACGACATGCATCTGGAACTGGTTTCGCAGCCGGACAACGCGGCGAAACTCGCAACCGATCCACTCGGTGCTCTGCCCGAAGGCATAGACCCCATCAACGCCGCCGCCATGACCGTTGTGTGCAACGTACTGCTGAATGTCGATGAGATGTTCTTGAAACGATAGAACCGTATGTAGGATGGACATTCATGTCCGTCGCATTGCCAGATGACAGTGTCAATGCGAAGTTTATTTGCGCTACGAGCGACTTTCAAAAAGTCGATGATTTCTGGTGAGGTCTCGGACAAGAATGTCCAAGGTACATGAATCGTGGTTTTAGACAACAATGCACGCGATGGAAAATAGATCATGCGTTGGTTACACGATGTTACTGTACTAATCTGCGTTCCTTGTAGCTTCAGCGGACCATGCGTTGCCGCTGCTGAAGTCACCTCAACGCCACACGTCTATCAGCACGGCATTGTCGCCGCAGATCATGCAGCGGCCAGTGAAGCAGGGGCGAAGATACTTCGCGAAGGTGGCAACGTCGTCGATGCGGCTGTGGCAACGTCGTTTGCACTGTCCGTGGTCCGACCAGCCAGTTGCGGAATTGGCGGTGGCGGTTTTATGGTGATCTGGGACGCAAAAAAGCAGAAGGCCGTCGCTCTGGATTACCGCGAACGAGCACCTGCAGATGTTTCCGCCAAAGACTATGGCGGCGCTGCGGACGCCGGAAAAGACGAACCGGTCAGCGTTCGAGGCGGCACGGCGGTCGGCGTCCCAGGCACGGTCGCCGGACTGTGTTATGCCGCAAAAGAATACGGCAGGCTTCCGATGTCACAACTGCTTCAGCCAGTGATTGACTTGTGTCGCAATGGTGTCGAAATCGACGCCCACGATATCGAAGTGCAGGCGTCAACGCTGCAAAAGATCCGTAGCCACAACGGCTACAACGCCCGCTTCGCCCCGCTGGTGAAGGGATATCTGAACGGCGGAGTGAAATGGAAGATCGGGGATCGATTCCATTCGCCTCAGTTGCAGGTTTTGGAACGCATCGCTGCTCACGGAGCGGCCAGTTTCTATGAAGGTGACGTCGCTGAGGCAATCTGTGACGCTGTCGCCAATGAATCAGGAAAGATGCAACTGTCGGACCTGCAGAAGTATGCACCGTCAGAGCGCAACGTGTTGCAGGCCGACTTTCACGGGCGACAATTGATCACGATGCCTCCGCCTTCCAGCGGCGGAATTGCTCTGCTTCAGACATTGCAATCTCTGGAAGCATGGGAAAAGACGCAGCAGGTATCGCTGCAGTCTCTCGGCCACAATTCCGCAGACTACATTCATGTCGTCACGGAGTCACTCAAGCACGCCTTCGCGGATCGTGCGGAGTTTCTGGGTGACGCAGACTTCATTGAAGTCCCCGTCACAAAACTGCTCAGCGAGGAATATGCCGCACAGATTGCGGCCCACATTGACCAGCAAAAGACGCAACCGATGCAGGATTACGGTCGCTTCTTTGCGAACGACGACGGTGGCACGAGTCATTTTTCCGTCATGGACGAGGAAGGTAATGCGGTGGCCTGTACGGAAACAATCAACCTGACGTTTGGCAGTTTTGTGGTCGTGCCGGAATTCGGCATCCTGCTCAACAATCAAATGGACGACTTCGCCGCCAATCCCGGCAAGGCCAATGCGTTCGGCTTGATCCAGGGCGCAGCCAACGCGATTGTCCCTGGCAAGAGACCACTCAGCAGCATGACACCGACAATCATCATTGAAGACGGCAAAGCGACTTACGCCTGCGGCGCATCTGGTGGTCCGCGAATCATCACTGCCACGCTGCAGAATCTTCTCAATCACACGGTATTCGGGATACCCGTCGATCAGGCCGTGGCCGCACCGCGATTTCATCATCAATGGTCACCTGATGAGCTACTGCTGGAACCTGAACTCTTCCAGACAGTCTCCGCGCCACTGCAAGCCAAAGGCCACATCACACAGCGTGCATCATCCCTGGCCGCCACGCAGGGCGCGGCTCTTCAGACCGGACAACTCACCGGTGGCAGCGATCCCAGAAAACACGGCCAACCTGCCGGGTATTGACCGACAACATTTGGAGTGCGGTGGCTTGACACCGCTTTGAAATTCTTTGGCGACAGCCTTTTCGGGAAACCTCGTAAGTGAAGGACTCATTTGACGATTTGAAGGACGTTTCATATTGTCCTCCGGCGGTTTATCGATTCGCACCCTTGCTCAAGGGATGATCCAATGCTGCTGCACAGCTGGCTGAATCATCTTCGCCAGTGGCCTTTTCCATCAGGATTCCGTGGTCGTCAGAGACGCAGTCAACGACTGAATGCAAGGTTCCCCCAGCCGACTGAGAGTCTCGAAGCGAGAGTGCTGCTGACGATCGATGTGGATCAGCCGTTCTCAGTGCCCGGCGGACCGATGGCTCAGGTGTCCGAGCGATTTGATGCCGACGCAAGCTACGATCTGGTCACGCTGTCGGCTTCCGGAAATCTCACTGTCGCATTAAACCAGGGCGATGGCTCCTGGTCGTCGATCGAGTCAACGGGGCTGGGTTTGACGGATAGCGTCGGTCTTGCAGCGGGACGAGTCAATTCAGATCCATTTGCCGATCTGGCGATTCAGTCTGCTGACCAGATTACAATCGCGGTCAGCAATGGCGCGGGCGAGTTTACGCTGACTCAAACGCTGACTCCGGCGTTGCCCGGACAGCTGGCGCGCAGCGGTGGAATGCCGGTGGGACTGACGTTTGGTTTGTTCGATCAGGATCTGTCAACAGACCTCGCGGTCGTCGTGCCCGGCACGAATGAGCTGTTGGTTTATCGAGGTCTCAGCAACGGCTCATTTGCAACACCCGCGCGGTATGCCTCTGGTGGTACGGAACCCGTTGCCGTCGTGACCGGCCAGTTTGTGGGCAGCACGGCTTCGGATCTGGCAGTCGCCCACAGTGATGGGACGGTCACGTTTTTCGTGGGCGACGGCAGCGGAGGTTTTTCGCTGCATTCCAGCAAAACCGTTCTCGCTGCCAACGGCATTTCACCGGCGTCGATCGAATCGATCACCGTTGATGATTTCAACGGCGATGGAGAATCCGATCTGGCAGTCACGGCCACGGACACGGCTATGGTTCTGTGGAACGCGGGCGATACCCTGAAGTCCAGTCCCATCGTGAACGGTCGTTTTGATCAGGGATTGACCGGCTGGACGACGCAGATCGCTGGGCACGCCGCCGCTGGTCAGCCGGGCACCGTCGCAGGCCTGAATGGCTTTGCTCGGTTCACAGAGAATCAGTCGTTCCTCACGTCTCTGCAGCAGACGTTTACGGTTCCGGCGTCGCCGCAGACACTTTCGTTCGAAGTTCGGTCTTTGGGCCTGCAGCTTTCTGTAACGGGAATTCCGGATGCGTTTGAAGTCTCATTGCTCAACAGCGATGGCAATTCCCTGGTCGCGACCCATCGGCCTGAAGCGACGTCGTTCTATAACGTCGATGCGAACGGACAAACGACGCTGGCCAGCGGAGTCACGTTCAACGGTACGACCGTCACGGTCGAGATTTCAGGCCTGACGGCAGGCACGCACGCGACACTGTATTTCGACCTTGTCGGAAATCCGCGTGGCACGTCATCCACGGTTGTTCTTGACAACGTCGTCATCACGCCGGAGCGAATTACCAATGACACGTTCACTGTCGAGACTTTATCCGGTTCTTTTCAGCATGCGATGGGTGTCGATTCCGGTGATATCAATGGCGACGGACTGACCGATCTCTTAATCACCGATCGCGCAGCCAACAGCCTTCTCGTTTTCACCGCAGCAACGAGTGGCGGATTCACACGAACCGATGTGCCACTCGCAGCATTCGGGACGCAGCCTGTCAGCGTCATCGCAACGGCACTTCGCGGAAGCAGCGAAGACGATATCGCGGTCGGGTTGTATGGCTCCGATGTTGTTGTTTCGCCACTCATGGTCGATCATACACCGCCGCAGGCAACTCTGATCAGCCCTGTCGCGGATGTCGTAAACACGGGTGTCGGCAATACGATCGTTGTCGAATTCTCTGAAGCCATGCGCGCAAGCTCTGTGGCGACGCTGGCCCCGTGGCGTCTGACCGAGGCCGGGATGGACGGTGTTTTTGGAACATCCGATGACGTGCAGATCCCGCTGCAGGCGGCGATCTACGACTCCACGTCGCGTCGCGCTTCGCTGACGTTGCCATTGACTGTCATCGCTGACGGAAACTACCAACTCGTGGTTGAAGGAACGAACTCTGCGACCGCCGTTGTGGACTTGAGCGGCAATCGATTGAACAACGGCGTGAACCAGCTCTTCCGATTCATTGTGAACTCAGACGGTCCTGAAATTTCGTCGTCGAACAGTCTCTCGGGGTCAGAAGGCCAGGCGCTGACGCTGGTGGCCACTGTCCGTGATCCCGGCAGTTCAGGTCCGCACGCTGCCACCGTGGACTGGGGGGACGGCACCACATCCACTACGGCGGTCTACCTCACGGGCGGCACGGGGACTATCTCGCTTTCGCACGCCTGGACGCAGGATGGTCTGTACACCGTCACGATCTCGGTCACCGATTCTTTCAGTCATCTGGCGACGGCAGTCGTATCTGCAGTGATCGTGAACGTCAATCCAGCGTTGACCGCACCAATCGTCAGCAGCGTGAGTGTGAGTCCCGGACTGGAAGGTTCGCTCATCGCGCTGCAGGCTGCATTTACAGACACTGCCGACAGCGAAACCCATACGGCGCTGATTCACTGGGGCGATGGATCGACGGCAGCTGGCACCGTCACCTTTGCATCCGGGGCTGGCACAGTGACAGGAAGTCATGTCTACGCCGATGATGGAAACTACGACGTTGCCGTCACAGTGACCGACAGTTCTGCACTGTCCGGCTCGCGAACGACGGCCGCCGCCATCGAGAACTTCATGCCGGCAGTTGTGGCGGGCACTTCACTGTCGGTGATCGTCGGCACATCGCTGTCCGGTGTCGTCGCAACGTTTGCGGATCAGGGCTACTCTGATGCCTCCGTAGACGCCAGTGAAACGTTTTCCGCAACAATCCTCTGGGGCGATGGAACTCCGATGGAGACTGCTTCGCTGGCCATCACAAACGGCGCAGCAGGCGTCCTGACACTCGGCAACGTTTCCGCCACGCACACGTTCGCTACCATGGGAACCTACACCGCCACTGTCACCGTGTCCGATGACGACGGCGGTGTCGGGACCGGCGTGTTTCAGGTGACTGTGATCGCGGCCCCGCAGCCGCCAGCCCTCAGCGGTCCGACCATAGTCGCCGAAGGATCCGTCTATGTACTCGCGCTGCACGCGAATGACTATGCACCAACCGCGTGGAACATCAACTGGGGCGATGGCACGTTTGTGCAAACAGTTCCGGGGAACGCAACGTCGGTTACGCACATTTACGCTGACAATCAACTCGCGACGATCACCGCGACAGCAGTCAACAACGACGGTTCAGTGACCGCGGCACCGCTGTCCGTGACGGTCTTCAACGTAGCACCGACGATTTCCGTCAATGGCCTGAATTCGATCGGTGTCGGAACGCAGTATGCACTGACCGTGTCGGCGACCGATCCGGGAACGGATACGGTCTCGTCCTGGATTGTGAACTGGGGTGACGGAGCAACATCAACGGTTTCCGGACCGACGATAACTCTCGCTCATGTTTATGCGGTCGCCGCCGCATACACAATCAGCGTGTTCGCAGTGGACGAAGACGGCACGTTTTCCGGTCCATCCAAAACCCTCACCGTAATCACGCTTACCGGTAACAAACCACGCTTCGTTGTCGTCGATTCACAATCCGACAAAGCTTTTCGTTACGGCACAACCGGATCCGGGCAGGGAGATTTTTCGCTGGGGCCTTCGAACAACGTGCGAGGCGTCACCACGACCGGTGCAGGCAACCCGATCTGGACGATTGATAACGACGACAAAGTTTACATCTACGATTCTGTCGCAGGCACGCTGCTCGGATCATGGATGGCCACCAGTGTGAATAATCCCGAAGACATTGCGACTGATGGCACTGATATCTGGATTGTGGATCGCAGCGACGACAGGGTCTATCGCTTTGCCGAAGCCGCCTCACGCCGCAGCGGTTCGCAGTCAGCAGTGAGCAGCTTCAGTCTCCATTCGCAGAACAGTGATGCATACGGTATTGTGACAGATGGCGTGAAATTCTGGGTCGTCGATAAGAATGCTTCAGCGGTCTTCATTTATGACGTGTCCCATGGCGCGTACCTCGGAAAATGGACCATCGACAGCCGGAACAGCCAGCCGTCCGGAATCACGATTGATCCCGGCGGCGGCAACGATCTGTGGATTGTCGATCGACACACGGACACCGTTTACCGCTACGCAAACGGGCGCAGCCTTCTGAGCGGCTCGGAAACTTTCACTGATGCCTTCAGCCTGGACAGCGGCAATTCACGCCCTGAAGGTATCGCTGATCCCACCTTCGCTTACACGCTCAACACCGTTATCAGCAGTGAAATCTCTGTGCCTGGTGAAGTCGATGAATACCAGTTCACGGCGTCGGCCGGGCAGCGTCTGTTCCTGGATGTCCAGCTTGTTCAGGGCGGCTCACTGCATGTCTTCCTGAAGCGACCGGATGGATCGACACTCATCGGATATGGGAACTCGCCAGGCTCCAGTAATCCTCAGGAAGCGGACGGCAACTTCCTGCTCACGCAGACCGGCACCTACACAATGCGCGTGGAGTCACTCACCGGACAAACTCCCGGCTATCAGGTGGCCACTTATGACGTCACCACCCCCGACGTTTCGCCTGTCATTCTCGGCGTTCCGCTCAGTGGTCAGATTGAACTTCCGGGTGGGACAGACGAATGGCTGCTCGATGTCATCGCCGGACAAAATCTGTGGTTCCAGTCCAATTCGATCACCGGTGCGTTTTTTGTTCGAAGCACACTTTATGCGCCTTCGGGAACCATCATTTTTAATGAACTCAGCCCCAATTACGGCCCGGCCACGTTGAATGAAACGGGCACATATCGCCTGGTAATAGATGGACTGCGGGATGACACCCCGTCTTACACATTCACCGTGCGTGATACCACTCCTGTCGTCCGGAACATCCAGATCGGCGATATCGGTGAAGCCACCATTTCTGCTCCGCAGGCAAAAGATATCTGGCGATTCAACGCCACGGCCGACCAATCGGTGTACATTGATTTCCAGCAGATTACTGACTTTGGCGTTCAATATACTCTCGTTGCGCCGAACGGGACCGTCTACGCTTCTGCCGGCAACTTTCTCCTTTCGGCGCTTGATCAGGGGCCAATTCTGCTGAACCAGTCTGGCACGTGGGAACTGCGAATCAACGGCCCCGGCACGACAACTCCCACATATCGTTTCCAACTGTGGAACGTTCCCGCGCCAGATGTCTACACGGTCGTCCTGAATGACTTGTTCCTGGGCAACATCGAATCACCCGGACGCGAAGACGTTTTTGAATTCCACGGCTACGCAGGCCAGCAGATCTACATTGACTTCCAGCAGAACGGAGCCTGGCTGGACTGGGCATTCCGCAAGCCCGACGGCACGTTGATCCGATCGGCGTCAGCATTTCTGATTTCGCAACTGGACGGTGGACCGATCACGATTCCCGCAGACGGCATTTACAGGCTGACGGTGCGCGGCCATGGTGACGCTGTCGGCGATTTTCAGCTGCGGTTCTTCGACATCACTCCGCCTGTTCCGACTCCGATTGTGTTTGATCAGATCGTGACGGGCAGCCTGAACAGACCAGGGCAGACACCCACATTCTCCTTCACTGGAACAGCTGGCTCTCCGCTGCGGCTGGACGTACTGTTCAACCAGGGCGGAACGCTCGCATGGAAGCTGATCAGCCCCTCGGGAAGCACGCTCTTCCTGAACGCAGCGACCAGTCAGACAATTCCCGGCCTGCCGGAATCGGGAACGTATCTGTTGTCCGTTGATCAACTGAACGGCGCGGCCCCCGATACGACCGGACAATTCAGTTTCCGAGTGATCAACCCGAACCTGACACCGCCGCTGCCCGCCCCTGCGGATCTTGTTGTTTCGTCAGTCGTCCGGCCACCAGTGGCCGTCGGAACCAGTGTCTTCCTGGACGTCACATGGACTGTGACCAACAGCGGCCCAGGGGCAACGACGGCCGCAACATGGGCCGATCGAATTTATCTTTCGGCAGACAACGTCTTTCAGCGCGCCGCCGATCGCATTGCCGGGGAATTCACCTTCACTGGCACCCTCGCTCCCGGAGCCAGCTACACGCAGACGCGCACGATCACCGTGCCTGCCGGATTCGCTGGCGACCTCACCGTGATTGTCGAGACCGACGCACTCAATCAGGTCTTTGAGCTCACAAACGAAGCCAATAATACACTCATCAGCAAACCCACGGCCATTTATCTCGCGGCCCTGCCGGACGGTCCTCCGGCAATTACGCTGGACGTCACCGAAGGTCAGCGGTTTCCGCAAGGCAGCACAATCACGCTTTCCGGCACCGCATCCGCACTGCCCGCGACAGCGAATCTGGTTTTTGCCATCGATCTGTCGGCGAGCACTGCTGCCAGTGTCGGCTCCGACGCCAATTTTGACGGCATTGCCAACGCTGCCGATGACCTGAACAAAGACGGTTCGATTGGCGACATTCTGGACGTCGAAATCGGTTCATTGCTTCGCATTCTGCAAAACCTGCGCGACATTGACATCAACGCAATGGTCTCGATCGTTGCGTTCGCCACGTTTGCCGATCATGTGGATCTCAGCCCGCTCGTGTTCCATCAGACGTTCGCCTCGCCAACAGCCGACGTCAACGGTAACGGCCGGTTCGATGTTGATGAAGCCGTACTGTCGATGAAGGCCGGTCGAGTCGACAAGTTCCGTGAATTTGAACTGAGCATCGGCACAAACTTCGAAACAACGACGCTGCTCATCGACGAAGCTCTCGAACGTGCGCTCCCGGCGCAGAAGACACAAGTCATCTTCCTGACCGACGGCGGTGCTTCTGCGCCCACGGCGGCGCTGCTCAAACGCCTGGGCGACCGAGGCATCGATTTCTTCGGATTCCAGATCTCCGGCACGGCCGTCACCACTTCACTGCAGTTCATGGCCGACACGATTGATGCGAATCCGGCGTCTTCGGGACGCACGCAGCTCATCAGCGACCCGGAGGATCTCGGAGCCGCCCTGTTGCAGTCTTTGCAGATCGTTGATGTCACCGTCAATGGGACCGGCGTCCAGGCTGTAGATGTCAACGGACATTTCTTTACGCCTGTGACCATTCTGCCGGGTTCCAATGTGTTTGTCGTCGAAGCAACGGACTCCGCAGGTCGCACGACTTCCACCACGGTCACGCTTTTCGGGATCAGCCCTCTCGATCCGGGTGCCTCGCAACAGCAGGATGTCACCAATCGAGCGACCACGGTCTGGACGCACACGACCTTCAACCGCTTCACACAGACGCTGCATGCCGATCTGGCTCTGACGAATACATCGACCACGATGCTGGATGCTCCGGTCATCACCGTGTTCGATTCGATCAACCCGCTGAGTGTGGATCTTGCGTCGGCTGAAGGATTGTTCGCTGGCAACAATCGGCCGTTCGTTCGCTTCGACAGCGAATTCACAGCCGGTGGCCTGCTGCCGGGTCAAACGTCGGCCACCATCCCGGTGCAGTTTTCCAACCCGCTGTTGAACCGCTTCGATCTCGACATCTCGCTCATCGGACAGGGCAACAGCGCGCCGTGGTTTACGTCGATCCCCTCAGTGGAAACAACCACCAACGTTGCATGGACCAGCCCACTGATGGCTGTTGATCCCGACAGCCACGCCCTCACTTTCGAGATCATCCGTGGCCCTGTCGGCATGACCGTGACCACTACCGCCATTCTCGGCGTGCCGCAGTCCGCGTTGTCATGGACGCCGTCCGCAGCCGACGCCGGGACTCACGACATCGAAGTCCGCGTCACCGATGGCCACGGCGGCAGTGCGGTCCAGTCATGGCAGCTCAGCGTGCAACCGCCGATTCCGCTGCCGAACCTGGCTCCGTGGTTCCGCTCCACACCGGTGTTGGTGGCTTCGACAGGAATTTCGTATTCGTACACACCTCTGGCGATCGATCCGGAAGGCCTCAACGTCAGCTATCAGCTGGTCTCCGGCCCTGCTGGATTATCGTTTATCAACATCGGCACAACCGCTTTCGGCTTTCCACTTTCCGCTTTGGACTGGACTCCACTGGCTGGCGACATTGGTCCGCACACCGTTCAGTTGAAAGCCACCGATCCGTCCGGGCAGGCTGCGTTCCAGACATGGACGCTTCACGTCAAAGGCCCGAACACGCCGCCGCAGATCACAACTGTACCCGTCACGAGTGTGACCGCCGATGCCATCTACCGCTACGACGTTGATGCGATTGACGCTGACGATGCCGTGCATTTTGAACTCAGCGGAGCCCCCGCCCCCGCCCCCGCAGGCATGGACTTCGATCCAGTCACCGGCCAGATCGTGTGGCATACGTCCAACGCCGACATCGGCAGCTATCCGCTCACCGTGCGTGCGATCGACGCGCGCGGTGCCATTGATTCGCAATCCTTCGTGCTGGTGGTGAGTCCCGATACGCAGGCTCCGCAAGTCGCCATCTCACTCAGCGACAACGTCGTCAGCCCCGGCGACAGCATCACGATCACTGTCAACGCGACCGACAACGTCAACGTCGTCGCCCGCACTTTGACAGTCAACGGCATTGCCCTTGCGCTCAACGCAAACCATGAGGCCATTTACACAGCCACGACTCCCGGCTTGCCGTCGATCATCGCGACTGCCTCGGATACACAGGGCAACGTCGGCACCGATCAGACACGTCTGCGCGTTATCGATCCGACGGACATCACAGCTCCGGT
>CAZFDW010000087.1:13764-16549 GCA_964517865.1 uncultured Chitinophaga sp. | reverse complement strand
CAGACACGCGATACACATCAGGAACCAGTCAAAGATCGGACGACTGCTGCGTTTGGGTTTGCGATCACCAAAAATCGTGCTGGCCAGTTCAACAGGGTTTTGATCCGCATCCAGTTCCACGCCACCCGTCTTTTGTGCGATGTCGCGCAGCACGATCGGGTTTGCCCGGAATCTCAGATACTCCGGTGAGTACGACACGATAAAACCGGCGTAAGCTGTTTCCCGCCGCGTTCCATCGGTTGCTCCGATCATCACCTGATAACGCCCTTCGCCTTTCAGCGGCATGCTGGTCTGATAACGCCGCGGGGCGATCTGGCGCACCTGCTGTGACTGTTCGAAACTGTTCGGTCCGGTGACCGACACACTGATATCCAGCAGCGTTTCCGTGGGATGGAAATCTTCCACCACCACCACGCCTTCATTGCCGTTGACGTATGTGTAGACTCGCAAATACTGCTCACGCCGCGTCCGGCTGATGCGCGTCACCATCTGATTGACGAGTTGCTGATACTGATCCCAGCTGACCCAGTCTTTCCCCCAGCGTTCAGTCAGGTCGGAAGTAAATGCGGCAGTCATACCGAGTCCATAACGCCAGACAGCGAGAATCGGATCGGCTTCCGTATCACCAGCGGCAATTTCCGCTTCCGAAGGCGGAGCGGCCAGCAGAATCGTGGCTCGAGGATCTTCTTTCGGTGACGTCAGTACATAGCCGTGGAGCTGTGGCGATTCCAAAATGTCCTTCAGCATCGGATCGGTGTTCACGCGAGACGGCACAAAGTCTCGTACCTGCAGTTGACTGCGGCGCAGAGTTTTGGCTTCCTTGATGAAGATCGACGGCAACTGATTGGGATCGCTGGGATAGTAGAATCGCCCGCCCGTGACGCCAGCGATCTCTTCCAGGATGGCAGTGTCACCGTTGTGCGGAAATACGGCTACAGTCGAGCAGGAGACCTGATTTTCAATGAACTGCCCCAGCAGTTCGGGAGTCGGCGGTGACGCATCTCCATCCGAAATGATAATCATATGGCGGCTGGATGCATCGCATTTCACCAACGCATCCAGTCCCATCTTCATCGTGGTCGCGAACGTTCCCATGTCGCCGATTTCCGCGTTGTTGATCAAGGGGACCAGTTCGGCATACTTTGAAGCAGGCGTCAGTTCAAAAATCCACTCATCACCGTTCATCGTCTGAGCCATGGCTCCGACAAGGTCTTCGGAATTCAAAACCTGGATGGCTTTCTTGGTAATGCGTTTCGCCCAACTGTTACCCTGAGGAAACTCGCAGGTGTGCAGAATAATGGCCAGCGCGCCTTTGGGAAGAATTTTCTTGTTGGTGATTTCCATCGAGATCGGGAGCGCCTTCTCCACGACCGAACCCTGCCAGCCGCCGGGGCCGAAACTGTTTGGGCCACCAACCATCATAAAGCCAATCCCCAGATTTCGAATGGCATCGTGCAATGCGTCAACCTGGGTTCCCAGCATGGAATCAGCCGCAACGTCGGCAAAGATGACCGCGTCGTACGGCATCAGTGACAACGGATCATAAGGAAATTCCAATGCACTCAGGACTTCGACTTCACGCTCGCCCTGTTTCAGGGCCAGCACCATCGCGCGCCATTCGGCGGGATTACTTTGCGGATCCGTGACGACAAGAATGCGGCCGGGGCCTTCCAGATAGAGATAGTTTCGTACTTCGTTATTCTCTGAGCGGCTGTCGTCGCCGGTAGCGACTTCGATTCTGGCTGAGTACTCATAGTAGCCGGGCTGATCGACTTTGATCGGAACCGAAAATCGACTCTTGCCCGCTTCGAATTCCACTTCCTGGCGCGCAATCGTGTTCTCGCCCTCAGACAGGACCAGCGTTCCTTTCCCCTTCGCCAGTGAACTCAGCACGACAGACGCATCGTAGGTTTCTCCCAGGCGGACAAATCGCGGCAGATCGAGCCGTTCCAGCAACACTTCGTGAGTGTAATCGTACTCAATCGGCACAACATTGACTCGCACATCGCGGGACTGCAGGTCGTCGATGATGTCTTTCAACTGGCCGACCGTTTCGGTGCCGTCGCTCACGAGGACAATGCGCCCCAGATGTTCTTCCGGCAGCATCGCGGCGCTCAATGCGAGCGACTGCTCCAGATTGGTCGCGTCCTGACTGACACGCGAATTGATATATTTTTCAAACGGAAAAGTTTCGCGCGGCGGATACTCGACTGCCGCCGTACGCCCGAAGACCACCAACCCTGCCTGATCCGTGGCCGGTTTTTCAGCCGCAGTCCCAGCCACCATTTCTAACGCCTGGTTTCGCGCTTCATTGACAGAATCTGAAACATCCACGTTGTACACGACGGAAATAACGTCGCTCGTCCGGACGGCGCGTGGTTCTGCAAGGATCAGGATCAGCAGGCCGCAGATCACAAGGCGACAAAATCCAGCAACGGCGCCGCGCCGTGCCGGAAGCCCTGCGTGACCAGCCGCCTGCATCCACCAGACCCACGGCGTGAACAGCAATAACAGAAACGCCCATGGTTGAGCGTACTCAAGCTCTCTCACGATTTCGAACACAGGCCTGGAGATGTTCCAGTGAGACAGCCACTTGAAGTTGATTAACTCGACGTCCCAGACTGCAATGGTGACCTTTTCCCAGAGGTGCGGCTTGCCTGACGTCACAACAAATGTCGGAAGAATCGAAAAGCACACCAGCGCGAACAATGCCGCGAACAGCAGCAAGGGAATTCCAGCCTGCCACCGCACGCGGCGATGTGGTCGCGGAAAAATCCGCGTGAAT
>CAZFDW010000087.1:0-13664 GCA_964517865.1 uncultured Chitinophaga sp. | reverse complement strand
TCCGCGTGAATATCCCTTTCAGTTCGTTCATGGGGTCAATTCCACCAGTCGATGATTACCGGTATCTGCCACCAGAATGCGTCCGTCACTCAGTATCGTCAGATCCCACGGCTGATAGAATTGATCCAGTCCTCGACCGGGGCGACCGTACCGACCCGCTATTGTGCCGTCCAGACGCATCACCGTCAGCCGTGCCGCCTTGTTTTCAATCACATAAATCTGATTATTGCGATCCAGGCGAATATCGTAGGGATACTCCAGCGGCGCCGATTTTTCTGGCAAATTGATGACTCGGACAAACTTTCCACCATCTTCAAACACCTGGATTCGATCGTTAAAGGCATCAACGACGTAAATCAGCCCGTCCTGCCAGGCGATTCCGCTGGGTCTCTGGAACTCCCCTTCGTTCGACCCATGCTTTCCAAATTCCGTGACGTAGACCCCGTCCACCGTAAATTTCTGAATACGCTGACAATCGCCATACTCGCCCACGTAGATAAAGCCTTTAGGATCCTGAGCGATCGTGACGGGAAACACAAACTGCCCGGCACCAGTTCCTTGCGTGCCAAACTTGTGACTCACCGAACCGTCGTCGTTGAATAATACGACCCGGTGATAATGCGTGTCCGCGACCGCGACACGGCCGTCGAGAAGTTTCCAGACTCCTTCCGGCTTGCCCGCCGCAAACTCCGGCATTTCCCATTGCTTTTCAAGTTTGCCTTGACTGTTGTACACAAGAACCCGGCCTGCGTCATCAAGGACATAAACGGTATCGTTCTCGTCGGCGTACAGGCCTCGCGGTGCGGGCAGGAACGGACCCGATGCCGGGACTTTCCAAGTATCGAATTTTGTGAAAGAGAGTTCCGGGTCGGTGGTTCGTTCGCCACAACCAGTTACGAGCAGGCAAAGCAGAATGGCAGTGAACACGACTCGTCTGTAGGGTGGGACCAGCGACTGATAAGCCGCGCCGGCCCACCATGAGATAAAATGGTGGCGACGCGCTCCGTGCCAAAGGCACAAAATGTGATAGCCCAGGGCAACGCCCTGGGTAAGTTCAATCCAAATAGCCAGAGCCCCAAAGGGGCGAAATGATCGTACCTCAAAATTGTGCCCTTTCAGGGCTCCGACGTTCGAGGCTCGATTCCTGGGGCGATGCCCCAGGCTTTCACATTGCGCCGCGTTGCGGCAATCCCCAACGCAGCGTGATTCAGGCTGAACTACAGCGTACCTTCTCACTGCGTACTCCCTGGCCGCACTTGGACACGAAACGCCACGCGCTGGCCGATCGGGATGACAACTTCGGGGACTTGATGCAGCAAGGACTTCGTCATCCCGGATGCCACATGCCGCACGATTGATTCCTGATATGCCCCAACAAATGGCGTTGACACGAGTTCAATCGCCGAATCTTTGGCAGTGCGAATCTGCATCCATTCCGGACGAATGGCAACGTCAGAATGCGTCGCATCTCCATTCAGAAACACCAAGGCATCTTCCGCCCGAATCCAGTTCAAGGGACCAAGGAACGCACCCACCCGGGCATTCGGTGGATGGTCATAGAGCGTCCGGATCGGGCCGTCAAACACGACAGCGCCGTCCTGCAGGCAAATCACATGCTCCGCGTGTCTCAGCACTGTTTCGGGTTCGTGAGACGTGAAGACCATTGAGATATTTTCTTCGGCAACGATTCGTCGCACGATATTCCAGTAAGCCGGCTTTCGAACCGGATCGACATGGCTGAGCGGTTCGTCGAGCAGCAACACGGTCGCCCGCGTTGCCAAAGCCAACGCCAGCGCCAATCGCGAACGTTCACCCTGAGATAACTCAGCCGGTAATGCCTGCCGACGATGTGTCAGATCGAACAACTCCAGAAGTTCGCCTGTTTTTTTTAAAAAACGCCCTGATTCGGAGCCTGATTCTTGTTTTTCTACGTCGTTGTTGCCGACCACTTCCAGATGCTGTTCCGCCGATAAATGCGGCCAAAGGCCACCACTTTGCGGTACCCAGAAGAGCGGAAGCCGATGTGCCACACGTGCCGGGATGCCTGACTTCAATTCGCCGGAAAAACCGGCCTCGAACCCTGCCAGCACGTTGAGCAGCGATGTCTTTCCAGCTCCGGAGAGCCCCACTACCGCAGTCGCTCCGCACGGAATCTGCAGCGTTACGGAATTGAGGCGAGGCGCACCACTCCCCGCGAGCGTCAGTTCCTTCAGGCGGAATAGCGGTCCGCTCATGTGGCACTCAAGACAACAGGCTCACCCGCCAATCGCACGAACAATCGTTCCAGCAACAATTTCGGATCAACACGACTGCCACCTTTCATCTCCGTGTCGGCTTCAATTAATAATTGCAGGATGCGACTGGCATGTTCAAAACCGATTCGTCGCAGGTAGGCCTCACTCGCTGAAATGGCATTTGGAAAAATACCCGAACCGGCGATCGCATCCCGCAGAGGAGTCCCGGCTCTGGCGCGTTCAGTCGCTTCCGCCAGTTTGCGAAATGTATAGGTGACGCCGCCCAGGACCTTTTGCGGTGCTTCTCCGGCAATCATCAGTTTATCCAACGCCTCGAGAGCTTTCCCTGAGTGCCCATCGCGGACGGCATCAAGCATGACCCATGTGGTTTCGGTCCGCCAACCGCCGACAACCTTCGTGACGTCTTCGCGAGTGATCTCAACGATATCGCCAACCAGCGACGCCAGTTTGGCAATTTCCTGCAGCAGCATTCCCAGGCCATCGCCCGCCAACTGCACAATCAACGCCGCATTCTCACGATCCAGCGACTTACCATACTGATCCTTCGCCACACGCTGCAGCCATTTGAGCAGATTGGCGCCAGTCAGTTCGGCACACTCGACGGCCATGCCGTGTTGTTCGACCAGCTTGAACAGCTTCGTATTCTTCGGGAAGCTCTTCACGTCCAGAATCAGCAGCGATCCCTTCGCCGGACTTGCGACATACTTTTCCAATACCGGTCGATTGGCGGTCACGAATTCGTCGGCATCGTCGATGAGGACGATTCGCTGATCACCGAACATTGAGACAGTCCGAAGTTCGGTCATCACCGTGCGAATTTCCGCATGCTCACCATTGAACCGCGTGATCGATGTTTCGGCATCATCGCCCGTCACACCGGGAATGCAGTGCAGGATCTCAGGCCGAAAGAATCGTTCCGGACCATACATCACCAGCACGCCATGCGCCGAAATGGGTCCCTTCGACGACAAGAACTCCGTAGCACTGACACTCATGCCTCTGCCTCATTGCGATAACCAATCTTCGTTCCGCGAGGCAGTAGTGTGTCGAAACTGAGCAGGATTTTCCATCAAGGCCCTGAGATTCAACCGAGTCAATGGAATTTACCAAACCCACGATCGCACCGTCTGTGAAGTGCGGAGCGACGAGCGAATTGACTCGCTGCGGAGGCGCTGATAGCATCGGTGGCCTCTGTTTGCGTTGTGATTCCGAGTGAGGTGCGAATTGAATTCTGCCGAGGAACCACCTTTCAGAAACAATATGTGGCAAACGTGAGACGTGTCTGTGGGAGAGAACGATGGCTCTGGTTGAACCGCTGCATCACATACTTTTCTGCCACACAAAAATTACGGTATGCCAGCTATTGGTTGTTGCAGCATCGTTGGTCTGGTTCGCAGACTCCGTTCAGGGACAGGTGGAAGAACCTCCGATTGTGCGAGTCTCCGTAAAGGGAAACGGCTCGATTCTTGGCGAACTGATCAAAGAAGATGAAGAGTCCATTGAGGTGTTTGACTTTCAGACGAATCGCTCCGTGTCGGTGGCGAAATCTAATGTGATTCGAACTGAGAATCCTGCGACTCTTGATGACGCCGCTCGATACGCTGGGTTACCAGCCGTGATGGGCCGGAAGATAAGCCAGCTTGCCTCGCGTAAAATGCCGGTCGGGAAAATTGCGAAGATATCTCCCCAAATTGTTTATACGACGTTGGGGATTTCCAGTGGCATTAAGAAAGGGCAGCACATCCTCGTCTTCCGTGGTGAGGGAGACATAGTGGATCCGGATACCGGTAACGTGCTGGCGAGCGAGAGACCAAGAATCGCTGAGTTAGAGGTCACGGAAATCAATGAGAACATCTCAAAGGCGAAGATGATTGGCGACTTTGAAGTCAAGCTGGAAGTGGGAGATGAAGTTGAACCAGCAGTGACACCACTGGTGGTTGCTGTATGCCCGCTCTCGAATGATGATGGCAGCGCAAACGCAACTGGAAAGAGCATTGCAGAAGAACTCACCGGTGCATTGGTTCAGCGTAATGTCAAAGTAGTGGAACGTAGTGCGCTTGACATGGTTCTGTCCGAACTGCTTGTTCAGAACACTGTACTATTTGATGCAAAATCGGCACAAAAGCTGGGCAAACTAACAGGTGCGAGCATGGTTTTGACGGGAAAAATCATTCAGGAAAAGAACAGCGGCAAGGCTCATCTTCGTCTTATCGATGTGGAGTCCGGAGAGATCATGCTGGCTGTTTCAGCTCCAGTCAAACTTTCAGCCCGATCGCCCTCACTTTCCAGTTCTTCGAGTGGTACAGGCAATAGCTCGAATTCTCGAGGAACGCCAGACGCTCCTCAGTCCTCCGGAGATCTGGAAGGGCTCGGTAAGTCACGGTCCCTGCCGAAGTTTCTGACGACAAGTTCAGCACTGAAGAGAACCACTGAGGGTGGAGTGCGATTACAGGGCGATGCCAGCCGGGGAGAATCTAATGGTGGTGGTGTGATTCTGACACGCCAACGTGATTTCATAAATCACGATTTCATTTTCGAAGTTCTGGTTTCATTTGAAAAAGATGACTCTATTGCCTACGTTGGAATTGGTCCTGGTCAGAGTATTAACTCACGAAGCCAGCTCGACGATTCGATCTACCTGCGCCTGCATTCCCCGTCTTTTGGAAATGGTGAAGTGAATGTGTTGAATGTTGTGGATGGCGGCAAAACCATTCTGGGTCAGGTTCCTCAGGCTGGCACTCACCTGCTGCGACTCGTCAAGGAGGGAGATGCACTGTCACTCATCGTGGACCCCGAAAACGACGGACCTACAGATGATGACCTGGAACTTGTCATTCCGGACATCAAGACGTTCAGCCCGAAACTCAACTCGAAAAACAGTTACCTCTTCATGTCTGGTTCCGGCACTTTTCATGCCGCCAGCTTGAAGCTGACAAAGTAACATCGCGAAGGTTGGATGGCGCTGAATATTCGTAGCGGACAGATCGCCAGAATTGTTGACGCTTGCCGACGTCCGATTCGTTCGCCTTAAGATACTCAGCGCGGCCGGCGAGTGGAGCGGCGTGAGGCCTCCGGTACCTCGTTTTTGTACCGGCAAGCTGACGCATGCCGCTCGCCAATTCTCTCTCTTCTATGGACTACGGCACGACATGCACCATCATGAGATCATGTGTTTCGCCCAGCCAGTTGGTGTGGCCGACGATGATGATTTTGCTGCCCGAACTGAGCAACTGCTGGCGTTCGCCCCACTTCAGCACGAATGCCAGCAGAGCGTCGGCTGACTGCTGCACGACGCGACTGAGAATCGGCGTCACGCCCCAGTACAGACACATCCGCCGAGCGACCTCTTCACGATCCGTGAATGCCAATATGGGCACACGTCCGCGCAGTCGCGACAGTGCCAATGCCGTTCGTCCGGTGACGGTAGCGACAACAATCAGGTCGGCCTGAAGATATTCGGACGCTGCAATGGCACCACGCGTCACGGCTTCCGTAATTGGTCTTGCGCGGCGGGATTCGTCGTCGCGCAGGTCGTTCAGGCTGGTGGCCTGGACGAGGGGTTCGGCTTCCGCCGCAATGCGATCCATCATCCGTACAACCTGCACCGGATGATGGCCGATGGCGGTTTCTCCGGACAGCATCACAGCATCCGTGCCATCAATCACGGCATTGGCGACATCGGTCACTTCGGCTCGCGTGGGCAGCTCATTGGTCTGCATACTGTCCAGCATCTGAGTTGCCGTGATGACGGGAATACGCAGTTCGTTGCAGCGGCGGATAATCTGCTTTTGAAGGATCGGAACGCGGCAGATGTCCGCTTCCACCCCCAGATCTCCCCGTGCTACCATGACGGCATCCGTCACGCTGAGAATATTGTCAAGATCTGCCACGGCTTCGGTCTTTTCGATCTTGGCCACGATCAGTGGTGTGACCTTGGGACGATGCCCTTCGATCAGTCGCTTCAGTTCTATGATATCTGCTGCCTGCCGGACAAAACTCAGTCCGATAAAGTCGATATGATTCTGCAACGCCCATTCCAGGTCTTTTCGATCTTTCGGCGTGACGCTGGGTGTGCTGAGTGCCACGCCGGGCAGATTGACGCCCTGCCTGCTGCGGATTCTTCCGGCCTGAATTACCTGGCAACGAACCCAGCCGGAGGCCGAATCTTTTTCCAACACAACCATCGCGACTGTGCCGTCGGCCAGCAGGATTCTGTCGCCGGGTCTGACGTCATTGATCAGTGGTTCATACGTGCAGGTCAGATTGGTCGGTTCATCCGAAGTCACCCCATGGATGAAGCGAAATACCGCACCTTCTTTACAATAGACGTCGCCGCCTGGAATTTCACCGAGTCGAATCTTCGGTCCGGAAAGGTCGCCAAGGATACCGATCGGGCAATCGAGCTCTGCGGAAACCTGACGAATCCTGCGCACCACATCGGACAGCCATGCATACTCGCCGTGGGCGAAATTGAGTCGAAAAATATCGACACCGTTGGCCACAAGATCCCGCAGCATTTCTAAAGATTCATTGGCCGGCCCGACTGTGGC
This sequence comes from uncultured Chitinophaga sp., assembly GCA_964517865.1. Classification (GTDB taxonomy): domain Bacteria; phylum Planctomycetota; class Planctomycetia; order Planctomycetales; family Planctomycetaceae; genus SXXK01. The sequence continues at coordinate 6,859 of CAZFDW010000087.1, read as the reverse complement.
GATGATGCGCGTCTTCACAAGTTTCTGACGACTCGGGACACGAGGCGTACCTTCAACTGACATATTTTTCTCTCCTGAGTCTGGCTATCTACAAATGCACAGGAATGAAGCGCTGCTGCTCGCCGGGCAGCGCCGCTTCCGCCGGATCGATCCACGGAATCTCGCGATTGTTCTGCAGACACTCCTGGAGGAACGCCTTAAACCGCTTTGTGAGCAGCATGAGCAGTTCTCGTTCCGCATTGCCCTCCGCCGTAATCCCCGCCATGTTTGCAACCCGCGCTGACATTTTTCCGTTTGTGGTGTCCCGCGTCAGAATCACGATGCAGTTGAAAACCGGAACGAAGGCTCCTCCCGTTCCGCAGGAGGATTCAGATGCCTGAGGCAAAGAACTTAAGGAACTCATCGATTTGGCCCTACAGATTAAAATCGTTATCCGCCATCGGACTGTAATTCTCAAATCGCATATATTCCTTTCGCCACGTCAGACGGACCAGACCGGTTGGTCCGCTGCGGTGCTTGGCGACGATAATCTCGGCTTCACCCGGGCGATCTTCAGGATCGTACGCATCCGGGCGATGCAGAAACATGACCATATCCGCATCCTGTTCGATGGCTCCGCTTTCGCGCAGGTCGGCCAGTCGCGGTCGTTTGTCTTCTCGTAACTCCACACCGCGATTCAACTGAGCCAATGCAATCACGGGCACTTTCAGTTCTTTCGCGAGGAACTTCAGGCGGCGTGAAATCTGGGCAATCTGCTGTTCGCGCGGAGATCCTTTCTCGTCCGGTTCAATCAACTGCAGGTAGTCAATAATGACCACTCCCAGCGGCGACTTGCGATGCTGTCGCCGTGCGATGGCGGCAATCTGCGTCATGGTGCGGCCTGGTTTGTCATCAATAAACAGGGGCAATCGCGAAAGATCATCGGATGCCCGCACCATCGCGTCATGCTGTGCGTCAGTGAGTGTGCCGGATCGAAGGGCATGACTATCAATGCGTGCCGTGATGGACAGGAACCGCTCGGCTAACTCAAGATTTGACTGTTCCAGGCTGAAGAGCAATACTCCTTTGTTCGATTTTCTCGCGACAGCTTCGGCGATATTGCATACCAGAGCTGTCTTTCCCATACTCGGGCGCGCGGCAAGGATGATCAGTTCCGTGGGCTGAAATCCCGTGGTCTGACGATCCAGATCCGTGAAGCCGCTGGTGATCCCGGTGACGTCGCCGGCAGTATGCTGGCGTTCCTCAATCCGGGCGAACGCTTCCAGCAGAATATCGGCGATTGCAAAACTGCCGGTATCACCCTGTGACTCCAGAATCGAAAAGATCCTGCGTTCCGCGCTTTGCAACAATCCTTCGACATCATCACTGGCTTCGTAGCTGTCGCTCAGAATCTCGGTACACGCATAGATCAGACTGCGCTGCATCCATTTTTCACGGACGATGGTGGCGTAGTATCGCACATGTGCCGCGTGTGGCACGGCTTCCAGAATGTGAGCCAGATAACCTGCACCGCCGATGCTCTCATATTCACCGCTCCGGACGAGTTCTTCCGCCAGCGTGATTGCGTCAATCCCACGAATTCCGTTTTCATACAGCCGATGAACGGCGGAGTACATCTTCTGATGTGCGTCGCTGTAGAAGTGTTCGGCCTTGAGCGATTCGCCGACTTCGTCGATGGCCTCATTCATCAACAGAATACTGCCCAGAACGCCGCGTTCGGCATCCAGATTCTGCGGAGGAAGTTTAAGTCTGTCGTCTGCCATCGTTCCTGACTTCTCACGAGCCTCTGTACAGCCAAAATTTGTCGCTGCATCCAGAAAAAATCCTCAGACAATCGAATGCCTGAGGATCTTGATTTGTGGTTTCGTTTTTGATCGTGCTTTGATGTGTGCCACTGGCTCTGCCAGTGTTCTCCATCGGCATGACACACTGGCAGAGCCAGTGGCACACAACCCATCAATTCATCAATTCATCATTCACAGAGAACCAGCCACCGACATCCAGACTCTGCATCCTGACCTTGGAGCGGCGCCGAGTGCTGAGTGCTGACGCATGAGGAGACTCCAATCAGCCGCTGGTCGCTGAAGGAACGACCCACACTTTGACTTCGCCTTGAACCTTGTCGTGGAACTTCAGTTTCACGGTGTACATGCCGAGTTCCTTGATCGGTCCGTCGAGACGCACATGTTCGGCTTCAACCGGATGTCCGGCGGCCTTGAGTGCTTCGCTGATGTCGCGGGCCACCACGGAGCCGTACAGATGATTTTCGGCAGTGGCATGAGCTTCGATCGTCGCACTATACTTGCCGACCGCATCAGCAATACGCTGCAACTGCTTGACGCGACCCAATTCGATTGCGGCCAGACGTTCTTTGTGCTTTTCGACCATTCGCTTGTTCTGCAACGTCGCAACGGTCGCCTTGCCCTGCGGCAAAAGGAAGTTGCGGGCAAATCCGGGTTTTACCCGCACGATTTCACCGCGTTGACCAAGATTGTCAACGTCGTGTACAAGGAGGACTTCCACATTGCGTGAAGTTGATTGAACTGCTCGAGCCATCGGGAACCGATTCCTTATTCACCGTTCCTGATCGGACGGCTCCGTCACTGGAAACCCCCGTTCGATCATTCGAAGTTATCATCAAAAGACTGCGTATCACAGATTCCTCAAAAAGGAACCTCGTCGCCCCCACCGGAGGGCATGTCATCGTAAAATGTCTGGTCCGGAGACCGATAGGAATTTCCGTCCCCGCCGTGGTCACTTCCACCTTCATTCACACTGCCGCTGTTTCCACCACCCGCTGGCGGTTTGGAAGTCGCGGAAGCCGGTCGAGCCGTTCCGCGTGAGGCAGTGTTTGCTCCTCCGCCTGTATTTGCTGCACCGCCTGAGCCACTATCACGACTACCCAATAGCTGCAATCCGTCGGCGACAACCTTTAACTTGGAACGTTTTTGCCCCGTCTCTTTGTCTTCCCAGGAATCCAGGCTCAACCGTCCTTCAATCAGAACTGGTCGTCCCTTAGCCAGATACTCGCCGGCGATCTCCGCCGTGCGTCCCCACAATGTGACTTCCACGAAAGTGACTTCTTCTTTGCGCTCATTCGTTTTACGATCGGTCCATTGACTGTTGACCGCAAGCGAAATATCGCACACTGCGGTTCCACTTGGAATGTACCGCACTTCCGGATCGCGCGTCAGATTGCCAACCAGAATGACTTTGTTAAATGAAGCCATGAGTCGCTCCGTTTCAGACCCGATACCACTTCGACTGGCGGAAATCGTCAGTCACTGAAAATTATTGATCGTCATCCGAGGGGATTTCGTCGCGTCGACGAACACCTCGTCCACGGTCTGGTCGTTCACCTTCCGGAGCGGCCGGTGACGCGGCAGCACCACTGATTGCCGCGACTGTCGCGTCAAAGATCTGCTGAGAATGGACAATGAACATCTGGCGGATGATTGTCTCGTTTAACTGACACTGTCGGATCAGCGTCTTCATTCCGGCACCACGCATTGTGAAACACACAATGTAGTGCAGTCCCTTTTTCATGCCCTGAATTTCATACGCCAGCTTACCGTCCTGCCATGGACGGTGGGCAACTACAGTGGCTCCTGCCTTGGCAAGTACATTCATAATATCACTGGTGACGGCGTCCGCGTCAGTCGCAAATTTGCCACTATCGACAAGGAACATGCCTTCGTAAAAGTGCTGACGCACTGGATTTTCTGCTACGGCTGACACTAAAGAACTGCTCCTGAAAAACCCTGGCTGATAATTATTCTTCAGATGACCGATTGTATCGATTCATCGCACTCACAACACCATCCGCGATCCATGCTTCCGCAGAATCGGCCGCTGTCTTTGTCATCATCTCTGCTTCCTCACGCTCCTCAGCACGAAACCGAGACAGCACAAAATCAGCAGCATCCATCTGCCCCGGAGGACGCCCGACACCCAAACGCAGCCGAGGAATCTGATCTGTCCCCAGCCTTTGTATAATGTCAGCCAACCCTTTCTGACCACCTGCCGAACCGCTGGCTCTCCAGCGGATTCGCCCGAGTGGCAGATTAATATCATCACAAATAACCGCCACGTCCTGCGGCAAAAGCTGATAGAAACTCGCGATCTGCTGCACAGCTTCGCCGCTTCGATTCATATACGTTGTCGGTGTCACCAGCAGAATTTTGCCTGAATCGGCAACGTATTCCCAGATGACCGACGAAAATTTGTTCTGCGACTTTCCCGGTTTACCGCGCCGCACGAGCTCGATTATTACATCATAACCCGCGTTGTGGCGAGTCCCTGCGTATTGTAGACCCGGATTGCCAAGCCCGACAACCAGTTTCATCGCCATGAATCCGGTTCTGGCCCAGTCATCACCTATACAACCTTGCGAGAATCATACAGTTCAACCAAAACCTCGTCTGCCGATGTTACCAGTTTGGCATGGTCCGGCAACTGCAGGTCACTGGCTTTGACGGTGTCACCAATCTGCAAAGCCCCCATTCGCACAACAATGGACTTTGGAATTCGATAGTCGGGACAATCGATCCGAATCACCTTTAACAACTGCCGCACAGCTCCGCCGTCTTTCAGGCCAACCGCCTCGCCACGCAATTCCAGTGGCACGTTGACTGTTGCACGTCCACCTGGATCAACGCGACGCAGATCCACGTGGATGACTTTTGTGCTGAACACGTCCCATTGCAATTCCTGGACAACAGCCTTATCGACCGTTCCATCGACTTCCACATCCACAACCGACGACAGCGTTGCAACCAGCTTACTTACGGCATCACCGCACACCGAAGCGGACACGCCTGGCTTGCCCATCCCGTAGATATTTGCCGGTACACGCCCCGAACTGCGCAAACGGCGCGTCTCAACGGTGCCGAGTGTTGTGCGGCGTTCCGCTTTTAAAAGAAGATCCTGCGACATCTGGGAGTACCCTGAACAAAGCTCGATAGAACTAGTGAATTCGCCACACGTCCGATGATTTCCGCATTCCTGCATGGCACCGTCGAACATTCGGCACCGTCGAACATTCAATTTTTTTAAATCCGCAAACCAGCCTGTGGAAGTGAGATTCCTCTCGTGGCTGGTTTTTCGCAAGCGAGGGAGCATATCGATCTGGAATTCAACGTTCAACACCAGAAGGATAACTGTTATTGAGATTCGCAAAGGCTTCTCATCCGGCCCGAAAGTTGCGAAAAACCTGCGGACGCAGCTTTTTTCAGGGTTCCGGTCGCCCAGAGCGGTGCTTTCACAGGCAGAGACGGTAAGCTGCGGACTGGAATCGTTGCGCTCGACAGTGAGGGCGAACCCAGTAGCCATTGGAACATTTTGAGTTATCTCCATGTCGAATGAAGTAGTCGCCAGCATCTACGACTATCCAAAATACTACGACCTGCTTTTCGGATCGGACGTGGCGGCGGAATTTCGATTTTTGAAGGCCTGTTTCGCCAAACACGCAGGCTGCGAAGTGAAGCGAGTGTTCGAACCTGCATGCGGCACGGGGCGACTGCTGATCAAATTAGGCAGATCCGGTTATGATGTCGCGGGAAATGATCTGAACCCCAGAGCGGTCGATTTCTGCAACGAACGGCTGCGCAAGTACAACTTGCCGGAATCGGTCGTCGTCGCGGACATGTCAAACTTCAGGTTGAAAAAGAAGTTCGACGCCTCGTTCAATATGATCAACAGTTTTCGCCACCTCGCGACCGAAAAGCAGGCACGCAATCACCTGGAATGCATGGCCAAAGCCATGAATAAGGGCGGGCTGTATGTGCTGGGCATTCATCTGGAACCAACATCCTGTTCGGCGATGCAGGAAGAAAGCTGGTCAGCTCGGCGAGGCAATCTGGTAGTCAATTCACACATGTGGTCCAAGGGAATTGATCGCAAAAAGCGTCTGGAACACCTTGGCCTGAACATCGACGTGTTCACGCCGACAAAGCGCATGCGGATTGTGGATCACATGGAATACCGCACTTACAAACATTCACAATTTCGGTCGCTTGTAAAATCAGTGCCTCAACTGGAAATTGCCGAAACGTATGACTTTTCCTACAACATCCGCCAGCCGCAGTTGGTCACCGGAATGACGGAAGATGTCGTATTTGTGTTACGACGGAAATAAAATTCTTTGACCACACGTCCAATTGCCTGAAAGCCTTTCAATGAATCTGATACTCGACATCGTTTTCCGCTGGATTCACATCGGCTCAGCCATCGTGTTGTTAGGCGGAACAATTTGTTTAAGGCTGGTCGTTGGGCCGGTGCTGAAGGATCAATCGCACGAGCTTAGGGAAGCCGTTCGCGGTCGATGGAAAAGATTCGTTCATTTGGCAATTGCCGGTTTGCTTCTGAGCGGTATCTATAATTATCTCCGAGCTTTTCCACAACACAAGGGCGACGGACTGTGGCACGCGATGGTTGATACCAAGATCATTCTGGCACTAGGCGTTTTTTTCATCGCATCCGTGCTGGCGGGACGGTCTAAGGGAACGCAAACGTTTCGCGACAACGCCGCCAAATGGACCACGATTGCAATTCTGCTGGGCCTGTTGATTGTGGCGATGAGCGGCATCGCTAAGGTCTACTATTCAAAGTCAGCAGATCAAGCGAGCGACAACTTTATCAAACCAGCACTTTAGTGTGGCTCTCTTAGTTGAGTTCCAGAGGGGTAGGCCGGACCAAGCGTAGCGCAGTTCCGGCAGCTGTCTGGCAATTGCCGGAACGGCGCTTCGCTTGGTCCGGCCTACAAACTACAAACTCAACCCAAACTCCCGGTCCTTTCAAGGCACTCGTTGAGGACAACAGACGAATGACGGCGTTAGGGGTCAGCCTGAACCGATTGCGG
>CAZFDW010000086.1:0-16643 GCA_964517865.1 uncultured Chitinophaga sp. | reverse complement strand
TGCTTGCCACAAAAACTCACAAGAGTCACAAAAGTAAGAACAGGGCAACGAGCGGAGCCACGCTCCTTGTGGCTTGCGATTGACAACTTTTCAGCTTGGGTTGCGGGCGAAGCCCGCGCTGGGTTCTCCGTGGTAAACATTGCGATTCCTGGGTATGTCGGCTGTGCTTTCTGATCGCTGATGCAGTCGTGTGGCCGACACGGAGGGCTGACGCCCAGTCGCTCGCCTTGTGTACTCAAGGCATCGACCAGACGAGCACATTCGGAATGCAGGCAATCCTATTCGCCCGCGTTGCGGCCGAGGGCAATGTCGAAGTCGTTCATCGCGGGAACCATCATTGCGAAGGCAGTGAAACCGTAGGCCACGCAGATCCAGAAACAGACGCTTAGATTGCCGTCCAGCAGGAAAGCGGTGATCGCGTAGAAAGTCAGAAACGGCAAAATGATCGATGCCAGCGTCAGGGCACCGGACGGGTTTCGGTATGTCAGTGAAGAATACAGTCCCAGGCTTCCGAATCCGATGAACAGGATAAAGCTCTGTAGTTGAATTGCGAACGAAGACCGCGCTTCCACGAGCAGCAGCATGAAGATAAAGATCCCGATGAACAGGAAGAACATGGTGCCCAGACTGTGCCCGATCGCGGTCCGGGAATTCTGGTACGTAAGCCCGGCATGGATCCCCAGCGTCACCGCAAAAATACTCAGCACCAGAAACGCAATACTCAGATAGAGCATGTTTTCGAGCGTCAGAGTCGGCACGCGACCCAGGAGCGCCATGCCCGTGATCATCAACAACGGCATCAGAATCATTTCGCGGGCATTCCACAGCGCGCCGCCGATTTTGCCGAGGATAAATTCGTGGGGCCGCAGGTCAGTGACGAGCAGAATTTCGAGCGTCCCACCGTCGCGTTCGTTGGTAATGGATGTCACCGCCTGAGCGTTTGTCAGCAGCAGACTCAGAATGCCGATCCCCAGAAACGCAAAGGCTGGCGCGGTCACCATCCCAAGGATCAGGCTATTGTCTCGAGACGACGTCAGAATCGCAGAACCAGCAATCAGCAGCGCAAGTGTCAGATATGCCAGTTTGATCCAGATCATCCGACGTCCGTACGCGCGGGTTCGCATCTCACGCCAAATAATCGGGCTGTCCCAGACGACGCGATGGACGCGGCCTTTGGGCGGCATGACAATCCCTGCAGTTTCATTGTCTGCTGCCTGAGTGCCCACTTCTGCATTGGTAGTCGTCGGGATCGATTCCGCGACAGACTGATGTAATTCTTTAGACGGGTTCCAGCGGCGTAATTGCGTAATCGTGACGGCCGACAGGATGAGAGACACAGCGAGCAATGTGGCGACGGTGGGCAAAGCCGACACGACAATCGGACCGAGCTGATCCTGACTCAGCGGGTCCAGCACATCAATCATTCCGGCGTAAGGCGACGCCAGCGCCAGTGATGGATTTGCGAAAGCTCCCAGACCGTGCGCGACAAGAACAAACAGCACGACTCCCAGCACACTGATCGCCAGCGTCTGAAAAGTCTTGTCACGCCAGAAGGCCACAAAACAACCCCAGCACCCGGCCGCCAGCGCTGCAGACCCGACAATGGCCTCGGCCCACAGAATCTGAGACCATGTGATTCCGCCCAGGAGTTTCAGAAAACAAAACACGGGCAGCGACGTCGTCAGCAGGACGCCCACAATCAACAGACTCGCCAGAAGTTTTCCAACCGCCAGTTCATGATTCCGCAGGTCGGTCATTAACAGCAGAATCAGCGTCCCGCGGTCTTTCTCCTGAGCGACATTCGACGCAGTAAACACCGTCGCGAAGAACATCCCCAGCGTCAGTTGCAGCAGAGCAAAGACTTTAAACGTCATCGCACTGAAGGAAGCAACGTCGCCCGCAAACAGGACATCCTGAAACCCGATCGTCGCCTGGCGGATACTGTAAAACAGGATCAGCAACCCGGCGACAAATCCGGAACGCATCAGATAATGACTCAGCCGTCGCGGCGCGGTCAGCGCTTCTCGGACAAAAATCGGACCGGCAACCACTCAACTGCTCCGTGAATAGTTTTGATGTTGCAAAGCAGCCTGAATGATGTACTCCGACGAACACAACAGCCTGACGGCTGTGCTCCAGGACGAACTATTTCTTCCGTCCCCGGCTTTCCTGCAGGAACAAACGATCGATTTCGAGGTGCATGTCCGGGGTTGATTCCCAGGCGGCTTTCAGGGGATAATCGGCCGCTTCGGTGGTGCCGTTGTTCTGATGCACGGCTTTCCAGTATCGAATGGTCAGCATCGCTTCTTCGAGATACGAAGAATTGTCGATAAAGATCTTCGGGTATTTTGCTGATGCTTCAAGCCACCGATTCATCGAGATTTCGAGGAGACTCTGAGCTTCTGAAATCTGAATCGTCCCGTCTGGTAAAACGACGTTGTATCCTCGGCCTTCCGCATATGCCTTTTTTGCCTCAAAGAATGACTTGTGCGCTTCGATCGTCACCGGATCCGCTTCGGTTTCAGCGAAGTCACGCCAGAATCGATAGTGAACCATATCGACACTGCCGTTCCAGACCCTTCGCTGCATGCCAATGTCGATGCCATTGGTTTTCGCCATTGCTTCAAGCTCTGCGTCGGAGCTGTTGAGCCTGTACTTGTGGTTGTCAAGACCAAGGAATTCGTATTTTCCGTAGTCGTTCATCCACTCGTCGTAGGCCTGCTTCCAGATCGAAGCCGTCAGTGTTTCACCGGGACTTTCTGCAGCCCCAGCCGAGGATTCGTCGGACACAGTCGCGGCCGTCAGTGTCGTCGCTGCACCGAAAAACTTGCCTTCTTTGGTCAGAGCATCCGCGTAATTCATCAGCGATTTGACAGGCCCCTGACGGAAGAACACATGAGTCATGCCCTTGACTTCAACGATACCGTCATTGTCATCCTTCACGTTTGCGTCCTGAAAGTGCCTGCGAGCGACCAGATAGCTATCAATGCCCTCTTTGTTAATCTCGACATCCGGCCCGTTGATCCCTGTGACTTTATCTTTGAACTTGTCGTCCGGATCCTGCAAAAAGAATTCGCGGAAGAATCTCTTTTCGTCAGAGACTCCCATTTTCTTATCGATCACTTCGCCCACATTGTGTTCCAGAATCGGAATGGTGTCATTACGGGATGTCCCGCGTTGCAGGAACTTGATGCCTTCTTTTACCCAGTAAAACCGGTCATCCACTTTGTCCCATTCCCGCGAGACATTGTACGCCAGATTCCAGCCCTGAAACTTCCAGATCTGCACATAATGGGGTTGCAGCAGAATGATCGAATCGACTGTCGTGCGTAACTTGGCCCACTGCTTATGTTCCTGGTACTCAATCGCCTTTAAGTGCAGCAAACTCGCTGCCGGACCACGCAGACCGAGCAGAACCAGATTCATGACGGAGCTTGAAGGATCAACTTCACCCAGCGTGGCTTCGCCAAGGTCATAGTTCTGGCGAAGTCTGCCGAGCTTACCGAGACCTGACGAGGCGACTCCTGTGGGACTCTGCTGCACCGGGAAACCCAGGTAGACGATCGGCCCCAGCAGCACAATGATACCGACTGCATACAGGAGTTTGCGTTGTCGAGAAGTAAGATTGTTCATTTCGATTCCAGCTCCCGGAATTTCAGCAGAGCACCCGCAATCAGGACACAAGGTATAAGAAAACCCAGACATATCAGAAACGCCGGCACAACGGTTTCCGCAAATGGCACATCGAAACCGTTTTCCACAAATCCGGCGGCAGAGTTAAAGACACTGAAGTCAGGCACGATCTGACTGAATCCCCACAGGATCGCTCGCGGAACAGCATCTATTCCCTGCACAACGCGCTGCGTTGTTTCAGACACATCCATCCCGACCTGCGGGTTACGATGCTGAGCCGTCATCACGGCGGAAGCGATCGCTCCCATTCCCTGCTGCGTCGGACTATACAGAATCTCCTGCATGAATCCATGAAAGAACTGCCCCACAATGAAGAACGTGAACGTGAAAAACAACGCCACAGGACCTTTCACGATACAGCTGACAGTCACCCCCAGCACAATGATCAGCAGCAGCATTAACGCCGTACTAACGAGAGCCTTCCCGTATCCGACCATGAAATTCCGGTCTGGTTTGCGGACAAACAGGTCCGGCCGAGCCATGCCAAGATACATTTGCTCGTTCAGACAGGAGACTTCCACCCGCAGTTGACCTTCGTGAACGAGATCATTAATCAAATCCCGCTCCATCATCCAGCCTTCGTTGTCGGCGGAGATCAGCAGATCCTTCTGAATCAGCGAATCGAAAAAATGGAACCAACGCTGGCCGTCAGCTACTGCCAGTTTACTGCCATCCACCTTCAACGCACCGGCTGCAAGCTGTTCTGTCAGCACATCGACGACCAGATTGGAATTCTCGGCTGAAATCTTTCCTTTCGACTGCAACTGTGCAGCCAGATCGGATTTAAGCCCATCACCTTCGACCAGCTGATCGGTGTCGTTAAGCTCTTCAAACAGACCGGCCAGGAAGCGACTCTGCGTTTCCGCATCGGCACTGAAACGCACCGTTCGCGGCACGAACATTACGTTCTGTGCTGCACCTTCGTGGTATTCGGCCACATGAAACGACGGCAGCGGTACTTCCAGCTTCGGCAAATTTTCGTGCAGCGTGTCCGCTTCCTGATTCAGAACCGCAACCAGCTCCCGGAGTGACTGAGCAAACGCTTCATGCAGGCCCGGCAGTTTCTCGTCCTTATCTTCATCGTTTGACGTGATCTTGTTGATCAGGGCAGCGCCTTCATTGGCAACTTTCTGGAAGACCAGCACCGCAGAATCCAGATCTGCATCTTTACGATCTCGCATCACGCCGGCGGCGTAGACAGCACCCAATTGCAGTCCCATATAATCCGCAGGCTGGAGTTCAGGGTTTTGCTTGCTCTTCGCTGCTTCACCGTCTGCTGAAACCTTCGTCGCCAGTTCTTCGAGGCGATTTGCCGCTGTCCTGAACTGCGCATCACGAAGTGCATCCGCCAGCGGACGTAACGTTTCACTTTGAGAAAACAGACCAAATGCTTCTTCGCGTGGATTGTTCGATAGTGTGTATTGAGCCTGCAGACCTTCGCGAATCGAAGATTCACTGCCCTTAACGGTTCGAAACGATTCGAACCGACATTCCATTCTCAATCCCCGAATTTCAGGTGCTGCTGAACCATCTGCAGCGGGTTGAGCTCCCATGACGAGTGAGGAGTCGTCAATGCCGTCAAACACAAAAACACCGCGAGCGCGGGTGTTGCCCTGAATGTGTGAGCGAAAGTCCCACACATCGCCCACGTTGATGCCTTTGAGTGACGGCTGCCCCTCCTGATTGACGAACTGCAAACGCCCGAACACGGGAACCCGGCAAGTCAACTGACTTTTCGCTTCCGACGGCAACTGTCGCACAATCCAGAGGTAGCCAATTCCACCCATCGTGACAAGCACGATCAAGATGACAATTCCCATTCCAAACATGCGGCCGAGGACAATCTCGATCCGTCGCGCCGGTTTGGTAACAACCGTATGCAGCGACCGAATGCGAATATCTTCCGGCAACGACCAGCAGCTGAGAAAGAACACGACCGGCAGCATCAGCCAGGAAATCGTCTGCAGGATAAAGGCAATATGGATACCCACCTGCAACTCAGCGCGTTCGTTGGAATTTGTCAGGAACCAGCCAGCAAACATCAGCAGTACCGCAAACACGGCAAACACCAGCAATGCTTTACGGCGAACGGCCTCTTTGAGGGTCAGAGTTGTCAGCGCCAGGATGCGGCGAGGGGAAACGGAACCGACGTCGTCCAGGAAGCTCACGAGACCCTTAAAGAAGATCCCGATCCCGGCCGCACCGTTGCGGGCGACGGATAACAGTATCGAAATCAGCAGACCAAGGGAGGCCAGTATCCCGATCAAAAACAACCACGACTTCAGGCTTGTTGCCATATCCTGAAGTGTGAACGGAGCTACATCAAAGTCCATAGGGAACGTTTCCCGATTCACATTTTGAGGGTCATCACTGAAGAATGAATCGCCCAGATTAGAGAACAACCAGAGACAAGATTTGAAAAAAACAACGCTGCGCGGCGCTTAAGCGGCCTCGCAATTGCTGCAGAGGCGGCACATCGAAAGGCGATACATCAAGCCTGGCTACCAGATTTTCCTGTGATTTCTTCCGTTGTGAATCGACGCCCTGGTCGCTCACCGCTTTCGCGAACTGTTCGCAGGAATAGTTCTTCCAGGTCCGCTCGCGGACGGCTGAACGCGACATCGGTAATCTTGTGTTTCTTCAATACTTCACGGATGTCAGACATCGCTGCGTCGCTGAGATTTGAAGTACGCATCTGCATTTCGTTCCGAACTTCCAGCAGATCTTCCACTCGCCCCAGAACCTTGAGTTCACCTTGAAACAAGACCGCGATGCGGTCACAAACGTCCTGTACGTCCGCGAGCTGGTGACTGCACATCACGACCGTTTTCCCTTGTGCCTTAAGCCGAAGAATCAAGTCCTTCATTTCTCGCGTACCGATCGGGTCCAGTCCACTGGTTGGTTCGTCGAGCAGGACCAGGTCCGGATCGTTAATCAGGGCTTGAGCGAGCCCGATACGGCGGGCCATGCCCTTTGAATATTCCTTAAGCTGCCGACGACGCGCCTTGCCAAGCCCCACCATTTCGATGAGTTCATCCGCGCGGCGGTTGCGTTCGGCGGCAGTCATTTTGAAGAGGCGACCATAGAAATCCAGCGTTTCGTCAGCGTTCAGAAATCGATACAGGTAAGATTCTTCCGGGAGGTACCCGATTCTTTCATTCTTGGAAACGTCGGAGGCAGGCTTGCCAAGAATTGTCATTTCCCCGGAGGTCGGGAACAGCAGCCCAAGCAGCATTTTCATGGTTGTCGTTTTTCCGGAACCGTTCGGTCCCAGCAGCCCGAAAACTTCGCCCCGCTTCACATCCATGCTCAGGCTTTTCACCGCCTGAACTTTCTTACGACCCCAAAAGTCGCGATAAATCTTGGACAGGTTGCGGATCTCAATCACAGCGTCGTTTGACATGTCGAGTCGTTTCGCACACAAAAACAGAGGAAACAAAGTTGTCTTTCACCCATGTTTCAAGGGTGGAGACGACAAAAAAAGATGGTTTCGACCGGTTCCACAGGACGGCGGCACGACGGTCATACGCTGGACCGGTAGTGACCGTTTGCGCAAATCCTGCGAGGAAATTCAAGGAGATATCGCGATTCCCCCGAACCCGCGATCAGCATTTGACGAACGTACAGCACAACAGCAGAAAATACTCGCCAACGATAGATTTTTCATATCCGGCTAAAAATTTCAGCGGCAGACCCCGGAGCACCTCCATCCCGCAGTCCTACTTCGGAAATTTCGAGGAAGTTGACAGATGCGTTCGACCAGGCCATCCGTGTAGAGCACCAGTACATCGCCATCATTCAGCCTGATCTCATCTGAGATCAGACTCGTGCCGGTATGAACACCCAGCGGCGCTGTGTGCGCATCGAGTCGGCGAACAGCCCCGTCAGCCCGCCTCCGACGACCTGCGAAGGATCATCGTAATCTCATTTCCCGTCGCGTTGTGACGAACTTCATCTATAAACGCATGAATCAGCCACAGACCGCGGCCACATGGACGATCGAGATACGCGGGATCGGTCGGATCGGGGATCTTTGAAGGGTCGAACCCAGGACCCTCGTCACGAATGGTAATCTCAGCCATTTCTCTTGACGTGACTGCGCGCACATAGACTTGCCGATTTTTGAACGGAGGTTGCAGACGGCGTTCCGCCGCCAGTGCATAGAACGCATTCGCATCATCGCCTTCACGCAGCGTGGATGACACTTCGAGGTTACCATGCAGAATTGCATTTTGTAACGCTTCATCAAGTGCCATCGCCACACGCATCGCGCCGCTGCTGTCGCGGAGGTTGAAACGCTCGACCATTCGCTTGATCTGAGCCACCAATGGAGCGACAAGCGATCCTTCGTTCGGCAGGATGAACTGCACCTCGCTGCGAACAGCGCAGGCAGAAAGCTGCGCACTGGCTCGATCTGCGTTTGCCACCGCAAGGAGCCGTTGCAATGTTGGAATCAGGTTTTTCAGATTCCGCTTCGGAACGTAACTTGCCGCACCTCGACGCAGCGCCTCAGCAGCAATTTCTTCACTGCCGACGCCAGTCGCCAGGATCACAGGGATACCAGGAAAATCCGCATGGACGGCTTCGACCAGTTCAAGTCCATTCATTTCCGGCATGTTGAGGTCTGTGATCACAACATCCGGCGGCATATTCCGGATCATCTCCAGCGCTTCACGACCGTTGACCGCCATCACGGCGCGGTATCCGGCTTTTTCCAGCAGCGTGCGGAACAGTACAGATTGAGTCCGGCTGTCTTCCGCAACAAGCACTGTCGTTTGCGAATCCACCATCGCCCATTGCCCAGTCAATAAGGACCCATGTCGGTATCCATGCACTGCAATTCGGCGTCCTGCCACCATCAGAGTATTGAATCTCGTACCATAATACCTGGCTTCACTGGTTTGTTCTCCGCAGATTTGATGAAATTAAGAAGCCCAGAGAAAACCTCCGTGGCCGCTCACGCAGATTTTGTCAGCGGTTCCTGGCTACCGGTCGTGATTCACGGACGCTCAACAAATTGACATGAATTCGTTGGATAACAGCAAAGGAATGCCGTAATTGGTTGGAAGTGACACTGTCGTGAAGCAGCATTGGAATCCGGAAACCGCACGTGATATGCCACACACCACAGCCGGGTCTGCTTTGATGCCCATCGAACAGGGAGACCGCTCAACGTTGTCACACATCAACCAGCTGAATCGCCGCGACCTGATTCGTGTCGGTGGTGCAGGATTGCTCGGGTTGAATCTTCCTCGATTGCTTCGCGCAGAAAGTGTGACGCAGACGGCGACAGAAAAGAAAGGTCGCGCGAAGTCAGTGATCTTCCTGTTTCAATGGGGCGGACCAAGCCATGTCGATATGTTTGACATGAAACCCGATGCACCGGACGGATACCGATCACTTTACAAGCAGATCCCTACCTCCGTTCCCGGCATCTCCGTTTGTGAACATCTGCCGAAGACCTCAAAGATCATGCACCGTGTTGCACAGATTCGCACGGTGCATCATTCGATGAATAATCATAACTCAGCCGGCTACACGGCATTGACATGTTTTGAGCCACCAGTCGATGACCAGCGACTGCGAGAATCGCTGGATCTGTTTCCGGGGTATGGTTCGGTGGTGGATGCGTACTACAATCGCGCTCTGGAGATGCTGAACTCCCGTAAGGTGCGAGAAGCGTTTGATCTGTCGAAGAAACCGGATGTTCTGCGTGAAGCCTATGGTCGCACGACATACTGCCAGGATTGTTTGCTGGCTCGACGACTTGTGGCATCCGGTGTGAAATTTGTCACCGTCTATTTTGCGCAAAGCATCGGAGGACGCAGCAGGAAAGATGGCGGATGGGACACGCACGGTTTCGATAATACGCGGATGTACGAGATCCTTCCGGAGTGGCATTTCCCGGTGACCGATCACTCGCTGCCTGTCCTGTTGAATGATCTTAGCGATCGAGGCTTATTGGATGAAACGTTGGTGATCTGGATGGGTGAGTTCGGACGAACTCCGAAGATCAACGCGAATATCAGCCGCGATCACTGGCCCAAAATGTTACACGGTCCTGCTCGCCGGCGGCGGGATTCAGGGTGGGGCTGTCTACGGCGCGTCGGACAGGTACGGTGCTGTTCCGGACCGTGACCCCGTTACGACAGGCGACCTCGCATCCACGATGTACCACGCGCTGGGAATTGACCATACAATTGAAGTCCACGACAAACTCAATCGCCCTTTACCGCTCGCCAAAGGACGCCCCGTGACGGAAATCTTCGCCTGACGACGGATGCAACGGATCACTTGGCGCGGGCTTTGCCCGCAACCCAAGTCTCAGTGATACCGCAAGCAATCGATGATGGCACATTCGTTTATACCTCACGCGGCCATGAGTGACACGTTTTGAAAACCTGAAAAGCGACATGTTCGAGGAGCATTCCTGTTTGCTGTCCGTTGCGTGGATTTTCGCGAGTTTCATTCGGTTGTCCCCATTCGGTTGTCTCACTTCTTCGCATGAATATGGACAACCGAATGGGGACAGCCGAATGAACAAAATCGCCGGGAACACCACGACAGAACACACGCCATTGGCGTGGACACCGCGGGCCAGTCCCTGAAAACGCCGACGCGAAAGCAGTGTCCAGTCGGGTCATTATCGATTTCCTGGCCGCGCACGTGATTTTTCGTTGAACCGGAACAGCTGCACTGTCCTCCACAGGCGGAACGGTGTTGACAACGCTATGGTATCCGGGGTGTCGGGATGGAAATCTGAACGTCTTCGCGCGTGAGTTTGACGGTTTGTGCAGTGCGGGATTCATCCGGCGTGCCCGCGTACTGGATAATTTCCAGGACGGCTGTTCCCGCCACGGCCTTGCCAAGCACAAAGCGGATGGTGGCTTTGTACTCGCCGTCTGCCGCGACCCGTGCGACGTATTGTTCGTAGCGTTTGGCATTCCCGTCCGTCGCTGATCCCGGATCGTCATGGGTGAAGCGGCCGCCGCCCGTTGTGAATCTATCCCTGAAACTGCACTGCTCCCCATTCGGTTCAGTGACGAGCAGATCAAGATCGGCCGAACCCACCCATCGCAGAATCAGCATCAGATCGATGGCGGATGCTTCGCGGAGTTGCGAGCGAATTCGTTCTGCCTGCGGCGAATCTCCGGCTCTGTCCAGGTTTGCGGCGATCTCTATGATGACTTTTTTCGCTTCTTCGTGCAGAGCAACATTATCCTCAGTCCACACGTGTTGCAGAATCCCGCAGCGGGCCCACACGCGGTGCTCCGCATTCTTTGATTTGTCTGCCACGCTGCGGGCAAGCAACCAGGATTCTGACAAGTCGGGATTCAGCTCCGTAGCTTCGTGGCAGATTCGCATTGCCTCGTCCCAGGCTTCGAACCGGGACAACAGAGCGACGGCGACGAGCAGCTCAGGGATGTCGGCATTGGCGAAGTCGATGCGTGATTGCAGCACGCGGGCGATCTCAGTAGACGGACGTTTTGCCAGTTTCATCTCCAACGCCAGCACATCGTACATCCACGCCGCAGCCAGATCATTGCGGATGGCACTCTGAATCGCTTCGACAGCGACGTCATACTTGCGACGTTCGTGCAGGATTGATACAGCATCGACCAGCACGTCGGAAGTCACAGCCTGAGTTGTCAGAACTTCATCCCAAACTCTGGCGATTGGTCGCGAGTCCGCAAGGATGGTATCAACGAGTTTCGCAGCACTCGCGGTTTTCGCAGCAGGTTTCGGAACGGGGTCAGGGAGTTTTTCATCCTGCGGATCGGCGACTGTCAGAGCACAGAATTTCATCTCCGCGTCACCGCACCGGGGTACAGAGCTCACGGAATTCCCTGTGGAAGCGTCAAGCGACGAACTTCGATCGAGCGCGCACGCAATTCGGATGGAGGGCAACAGCGTATCAAAAAAAACGGGCGTGCAAATCGCTGTTGCGGCGACCTGCACACCCAGGTAAGTCTGAATCGAATCAACGGCCGAAGTCGCTGGTTCTATTTTGTTGCCGGTTTTTTTTTAACGTTGTTCAGCGAGTGATTGGAAATTCCGCCCGTGGAGCTGGCCGCGGGACTTGCGAGGATTTCCGGAGGCAGACTAAATCCGCCACCGCCACCACCGCCAAATCCTCCACCACCCTGCTGTCCGCCACCACCGCCAAATCCTCCACCACCCTGCTGTCCGCCACCACCACCGCCAAGACCACCGCCACCCTGACCGCCACCACCACCACCAAGCTGAACCGGCGGAATGACAAGGTCGCCGACCTGATACACCCGAGTCCCCAGATTTTCGTCGGCTTCGGCAAACGCTTTCGTGGTGATGAACATCACTTCGTTGCGAATCATATAGGTCAATTCAGGATCCGTCTGGCTGAGAATAATTGCGAGAGCGTTTCGCAGAGTAATACCATCCAGCTCAATGTCCTTAATCACGACGTCCTGCAAAATGATCGAGTCGGCGTCCAGCGCGCCGACGTCGGGGAGTATCGTCATGCGATAATCCGCACCGGCTCCACCACCGGCAGCACCATAGGTCTGCGTAAAGTGAGCACCGATCTGTTCCAGAATATCGGGGAGTGGATTTTCACCAGGAAAGTCCAATTTCTTGACCGGTTCGTCCAGCATCCGTTCCAGCCAAAGTTCCGCTGGTTTTTGAGTGCGCAACGAGATGGATTCATATTTTTTCTTCCGGCTCAGTGTCAGGGCGCGCCAGACATCAGCCGGTGGGTAGATCACAGGTGGCTCATCCGGAAACGGAACAGCTGACAATTCTACCTGATAAAGAGCTTCCAGAAAGCGGTTCTGACGCAGATACCGGAGGTGATACATTTTGCTCAACTGACCTTTTGCTTCGGACATCATAAATGCCGCCGTTGCCGGTCCATTGCCGGGTTTCATAAACAGGGCCGTGTGTGCGACTTCTTCGGCGTCTTCATACGCTTCAACATCACCGTGTGCAGCACGGTCGAGAAGCCCCCGAACCTGGCTGATGAGCGTCTGCAGACGTTCATCTTCCAAAGTTATTTCAGAAATCACTCGTTTCTCAGCTTCTTTCACCGCACGCGATTCACTTTCCTCACGTCGCTCAATGGTAACTTTCTCCTCGCGAGACTGTACGTAGTCGATGGCGTCAATCACCCGACGCTCCAGTTCATTGCGTTTCTCCGGTGCAAGCTCCGGTGCTGATCGCACGGTTTCGAGTATATCCTTCAGGCGAGTGAGCGAATAATCAGGTTGTTCTTCGGCAATGTCTTTGGCTTCCTTGATGGCCGCCGATGTCTCCTGAACCAACTGCTGTGTGCGGATTTGAATCTCTTCTTCTGATTTATCAAGGACCCCGGCTTCACCAGGCTGCGGCGGCCCGAGGGCGTCCTCGCCGGAAGCGGCCGGATCGGTTTGGCCGGCCAGTTCGTCCACCAGTGCCGTCAGTCTAAGATCGCCGCCGGCAAGTCGGCTGGCGCGTCGGGCCACATCCAGCGCGCGGGCATTTTCGCCGTTTTCAGCGAGTTGGCCCGCCGTCAGAATCGCACGATTTACGGATGCTGCAAGTTCCGCAGACACAGACTGCAGACCTTCGGTCCCGACGGTGGGTGAATTCAGGCCCTGAGATGCAGCGGCACGCTCATACAGAATTCGAACTTCGTTTCCGGATGCTTGTTCCGATGTCGTTGCCGTCCATTTGCAGGTCTGACCACCGGCATCACTTGCCGTCAGTACAAGTTCGCGGGGAGGAGCACCTTTTCCGAATACAACGGTATGTCGATCAGAACGCAATGCGACTCGCGCTGGACAGGCCAACGAAAGTGCGACATCACCTGATGTGAGGTTGCTGACGAATTCCGGAGCGATCGAAATGGCATCCGACAATTCCTGACCAAGGTCGTCGGCCGCAATTCGGGCAGGATGCTGACTTGTCCCACCGGTCTGATTTGCAAGAATCCCCGGGAGTTCAGTATCAACCTTCGGGCCCAGCAAAATCGCATGGAACGAAATTTCAGCCGCATGCATACTGGCCACAATCTGCGACAGATCGTATGAACTCAAAAGGTTTGAAGAACTGAGACCGTCGCCAATGTACAGCAATGACGCGGGTGCATCTGCGTCGGCAAGTACCACAGCACTCTTCAGCGATGCCGCAAGATCTGTCGCTCCCATGGGAGTTCGATCAGACAGCTTCTGAATCGTCGCCGTGAACTCAGTCGATCCGGGGGCCACAAATTCTGATGACATGGCTTCGAAAGTGGAATCGACTGCCACCACCAGAATCTGATGGTCCTGTGGCAGAACGCTCGCAAGTGACTTCAACACCTGCAGACTATCTTCACGAAACCTTCCGGTCTGGCTGGCAGATGTATCAACAAGGACAATGTGTCGCTGAATCGTCGCAGGCTGACGCAGGGACCTGATCGCTACAGCGAAGTGACTGTCCGAACTGTGGACAGTCCGAAAAACCAGGGCATCCGTCCCGGGTTGCTGCGGATGGGAATCCGCCATCACGGCATGACACAGTGCCGACAGGCCAAGACCGAGCGAACAAAAAGAACCAGCCAAATGCCGCATAAAAATTCCCCTTCAGGTTCTACACTGCGAACCATCTGTTGGACACATTCTGCACCACACTTGTTGCGCACGGTGCTTCGCGCCGAGTAGTCTACAGTCGTTCTCGGACAACCGGAAAAGGAAATCCGTGTAAAAACTCTCAGAAGTTGAGAGCCGCCGTCAAGTTACCGGATGTTGCCGTTCAAGCCGCTGAACCCCTCAAAGTCTGACACCCCGAATTTCCAAGGTTGGAGTCGGATCGACCCAACTTCCGTAACGATTTTCCTTGGTCGTCATCCGGGCAGTTTGCATCAATTTTCAGGATTATTCCGTCGATAACACTTCCGGGGCGGCGGAAATCATGGTGATTTATTGACATAAACCGGTGGGCTGCCCGGGGCGGGGTGCTTCATGGGGCGGCATACCGGTGATTATCTGCTCGGAACCACTATCTTTGCCGTCGTGATGCTTTTCGCGATATCGCATGGAAAATCTCAAACAAGGCTTTTTCAGCCGAACGAGCGAACCAGCGTCAGTCGCATGTTACATGCATCGCGATGGACGTCCACCTCGGCTTCATCCCTGCAGCTGCCAGTCGCAAATACTCGCCTGCAGCCCGCGCATGCAGTCCTCAAAAATCTGTCGCGAGGCACCCGTATCGTGGTGGGCAGCCTTGATGTGCTCGGTGGTCGCCATACGCTCACGGTGGCAGTCTGCGGCGATTATCCAGTGCGGATCGGGTCGTTGCCGGTCGCTCGATGTTCCATCAATGACATTCGACGCTGGGGAAATGAGAAAAAACTGCATACCTCCGTTGCCTGCGACGTGCTGACTCCCGCAGGACTTCCTGTCGGCGGGGTTTGCAGTCAAGGGCCACACGCATCGCTCGCTCGCGTCTTTCTCACGCCGCATTTCATTCACAACGGGACCATGCATGAGGCCACCGAATGTCGGTTCATCGGAGAAAGTCGGCGAGTCCGCGTGTATGTTGATCATCGTCTGGCGAAAACCACAGGGAGCGAGCAGGTCAAAGCCTGGTCAGAACCGTTGACGTCTGCGGTCGAACTTCGCGCCCTCCCGATTGTGGACGCATGGATCGGGGCGATCAGCGATGTTGACCACGATCAAAAACTGTCCATCGTCGTCACAGATCTCGATCGCCGCAGAAAGCGGGCATCTGAAATTCCTCCGATACATGGCTGTATTCGAGAGACCGACTTTCGGAGCGATTCAGACTTCTGTGGCGATATTGTTTACATTGACCCGAATGTTTTCGAATTGCCGACCGCCGAATTGGCCGCATTGTTGTCTCACGAAATAGCTCATGCAGCGATATGCTCCATGCCCGCCGACAAGTCGATTGACGCTGCTGCTGATCCCGCCGAATTCGGTAGTCAACCCGCAGGATTGCAGGTTCCGTCATGGCTCAACGAAGCGGTGGCTCATTTCGTGGAATTGCAATGCGGCGATGCAGACGTTGGCACGGCAGGAATGTCTGAAAACTTCCGACGCAGGCTGGATGACTTTCTTGCAAATCCCGCATGCAGTCCGATTGTGGCGGCGGAGGATGTTCTGAGTCTGGAAGAGCGTCGAAGCGGAAGTCGCGGAGCCGCGACATTGTTTCTGGCGCGGTGGTTTTCATCCTCGAAAGCTCTGGAGCAGTTCCTGCGTTCGCCGGCAACGCTCGATTGCCAAATTGAGGATCTTGCCCGGGAACCATTCGCTGACGTGTTTCGAGACTGGACACTGTCGCTGGCCACGATGTCCGCAACGCAGGCCGCAACGTCCGGCGAGAACCAGATGTTGCACACAGACCGGCTCCCGGTAACCGGCAGTAATGCACGATTCCCGCTGCTCGGGACGGGCTTCCGGTGCTTCGAATGTTCGGAAGATGTCGGTACGCTGATCATCGAATCCGATGATGCCGCGCGACTTCAGATTTCGATCATTGAGCCCGAAGCTCACATCACTACAATGGTGAATGCAGCGACGCAGAACTGACCGCAGGGATCGTGCGAGGATTGTGCCATGCCACGCTTCAATGATGACCTGGACGATGAATTTCTGGATGATGACGACGTCTACTCGGAACTTGATAACGAGTTCGGCGACGACGTTGAACCGACTATTTTTTGCTCTCGCTGCGGCTTCGAAATGTTGGAAATCATCTACCAATGCCCGCGCTGCGGCGAAATCCCGTCCCGCGAGCTCGACAAATCCTCAACTCAGCCTCGATGGGTCATCTTCACCGCTCTGGTGCTGGTCGGCGTCATTCTGTGCTGGATTCTGATTTGACGGGTTGTCTGCGCAGTAAACGTTGAGAATTGAATATTTCTGAGAAGATTCCAGGCAACGCAGCATTTTGAGGCCGACTCAATGTAGGCCGACTTCGCCGAAGTCGGC
>CAZFDW010000085.1:0-16713 GCA_964517865.1 uncultured Chitinophaga sp. | reverse complement strand
TCGCTGGCGCAGAATGCAGGGCAGGGTGGCTCTGTGGATGCCGGGCACCGACCATGCCGGCATTGCGACTCAGGCGGTGGTTGAACGCCGAATGCTGGAAGAGGAAGGCCTGACTCGACACACCCTCCCCGGCGGCCGCGATGCTCTGGTCGCACGCATCTGGAAGTGGAAGGATGAGTACGAAGCCCGCATTTTGAATCAATTGAAGCAGATTGGTTCCAGTTGCGATTGGCGTCGAGTCCGCTTCACGCTGGACGAAGTCTGCAGCAAAGCCGTACGGCGAACGTTTTTCAAAATGTTCAGCGACGGACTGATCTATCGCGGCAAACGCCTTGTGAACTGGGACACGTATCTGCAGACCGCCGTTGCTGACGATGAAGTGTTTCACGAAGATATCGCCGGGCATTTTTGGACAATGAACTATCCGGTTGTTGAAAGGCGAGCGGCTGGGCGTCAGCCCTCCGTGGACACTGCGCCGTCTGAACACACACGGAGGGCTGACGCCCAGCCGCTCGCCGGAGACGATTCGCCGGACTGGACGCCCACCGGCCAGAAGATCAGCTTCTCCACGACTCGCCCCGAAACAATGCTCGGCGATACCGCCATCTGCGTTCACCCGACCGACGAACGCTACACCGACCTGATCGGCAAGCACGTTCAGATCCCTGCCAACGGCCGCATCATTCCGATCATTGCCGATGCCTTGCTGGCCGACAAAACGCTGGGCACCGGAGCGGTCAAAGTTACGCCCGCACACGATCCAAACGACTACGCCTGCGGTCTGCGCAACAATCTCGAAATGATCAACATCCTGAACACGGATGGTACGATCAACGAAAACGGCGGCGAGTATCAGGGCCTCGATCGCTTTGAGGCTCGTAAGAAAATCGTGGCGAAGATGGAGAGTCTTGGCCACTTCGAAAGTGTCGAGGACCGTGTCATCCCGATGATGTACAGCGACCGTTCCAAAACCGCGATTGAGCCGTTTCTGAGCGATCAGTGGTTCGTGAAAATGGACACGCTGGCCCAAAGTGCGATCGATGCCGTGGAAGACGGCCGAGTTCGCTTCTTCCCTCAGCGGTATGCCAAGACGTATCTCGACTGGCTTGGTGAAAAACGCGATTGGTGCATTAGCCGCCAGTTGTGGTGGGGGCATCGGATTCCGGTGTGGACCCGGCCCAAATGGGACGGCGAATCGTATTCGCAAGCAGCCGTGCAGGCCTATATGCACAAGTGGGTCGTGCTGCCAGCATTCAACGGCGACGAGCAGCGTGCGCGCCAAGCGATGGACGGCATCAATTGCACGTACATTGACGATCAACTGCACTTATGCATCGAGTGCCCCGAAGTAGAAAGGGCGATCGGCAATATGCTCACGACGATGGGCTATGTGCAGTCCGATGACGTCCTCGACACCTGGTTCAGTTCCGCACTCTGGCCGCACGCCACGCTGGGCTGGCCGGATCGGGAACACAATCCGCCGATGATCTCGGGGCGAGCGGTTGGGCGTCAGCCCTCCGTGTCATTGGACACTCAGACATCGGATCACCTTTCTCACGACACGGCAATACCGGCATCTGAAATTTCAAATTTGAAATCTCAAATTGGAGGCACACGGAGGGCTGACGCCCAGCCGCTCGCCGGGGAATCCGAAAACCGAAAACCGAAAACCGACAACCCCCAGAACGAAGTTTTGGATTTCTTCTACCCCGGCTCGGTTCTCGTGACTTCCCGCGACATTATCACGTTGTGGGTCGCGCGCATGGTGCTCACGGGGCTGTACAACATGGGCGACGTGCCGTTTAAGCATGTCTACATCCATCCGAAGATTCTGGATGGACTCGGGCAGACCATGTCCAAGTCCAAAGGCAACGGCGTTGATCCCCTGGAGCTGATTGAAAAGTACGGCACCGATGCGGTTCGCTTTACGATTTCGTCGTTGGCCGGCGAAACTCAGGACGTGCGACTGCCGGTTGGGTACGAGTGTCCTCATTGCCAGGCCATCACGCCACAGACCAAAGAACATCAGGAAATGCGGCCGATGGGCGGAGCGACTCCGTCACTCAAGTGTGCCAAATGCAAAAAGTCGTTCCAGTTTCCGAGCCCGTGGTTCACGCCGGACGAAGGTGCCTTTGTGGCTCGGATCGTCAGCGAACGGTTCGAGTACGGTCGCAACTTCTGCAATAAGCTATGGAACGCCTGCCGGTTCGCCTTCATGAATCTGGAAGGTTTTTCACCAGCGCCGGTCGCGGAAGCCGACCTGCAGGTTGAGGACCGCTGGGTGCTCAGCCGACTGGCGACAACTGTTCGCGAAGTCACCACGATGCTGGAACGCTACCAGTTCGACCAGGCAACACGCGCCGTGCGTGAATTCACCTGGAACGAATTCTGTGACTGGTACCTCGAAATGCTGAAGCCCCGGTTTCGCAACGAGGCCACTCGTCCCGTCGCTCAGCGATGCCTGGTAGTCGTAGTTGATACGCTGCTTCGGCTGCTGCATCCGTTTGCTCCGTTTATCACGGAAGAACTGTGGCAAAAGTTGAACGAGTTGGTTCCGAATCGTTGTGAGCCGCAAGGCGCTAGCCTGCGGGTTGCGGACAATTCGCCCGCTGAAAGCGTGATGATCGCTCCATGGCCAGAAATGCCACTGAGCATGATCGATGCGGCTCTGGAAAAGCGTTTCGAACGCCTGCAGGAAACGATCGTGGCGGTTCGCAATGTGCGATCATCGTACGGCATTGCACCGTCGGCTCAGCTGAAGCTGTTCATGCGCTGTGCTCCGGACGTGGCGGAACAGCTTCAGGCGGTTGCCAGCCAGTTTGACTTCCTGTCAAAGACCATGCTGGAAGCAGCTGGCCTGGACGTTACGCCGCCGAAGGGTTCGGTCAGCTTTTCACTGGGCGATGCTGACGGCTACCTTCCGGTCGCGGACCTCGTGGACCTGAAGGCTGAGAAATCGCGCAAGGAAAAGGAAGCAGAAAAACTCCGCGGCTTCATCAGGAGTCAGGAAGCCAAGCTGGCGAATCAGGGCTTCATGGCAAAGGCACCAGCCGATGTCGTGGAAGGCATCCGCAACACCAAGGCGGAGCAGGAAGCTCAGCTGGAAAGCATTGAACGGATCATTCGGGAGTTGGGCGAATCAGCGTGATCTTTCTATGGAACCGGTGAGCGGCATGCGTCAGCTTGCCGGTACATTGCGATTCGGCTTTGACATCGACCGCGAACCATGGCGGTGATACCGGTGGGCTGACGCCACACCGCTCGCCGAATCGCATTGCCGGAACGGCGCTCCGCTTGGTCCGGCCTACAAATTACTGTTTGCCTCGATACTCAGGCGGAACTGTCAGCCATGGTTCCTGCCAGACACGTCCGGCCTGTGCGGCAGCTTTCTTTGCGAGATCTGAACTGCCGAGAAACCAGCAGAGTTCGTTCAGCTCGCCAACCATTTGGAGTCGCCGCAGAACGGCTTCGCCGGACATATCGACGGGTTGTGCGGGAATTGGTGTCGGGCTGGCATAAGTGTTCATTCGGCGCGCCCCTGTCGCAGAGTTTCGATGTCCGCAAGATCCTGCTTTCGGGCAGCAAGCTCCTTCATTCGAATCAGGCCTTCTGCCGAGACAACGGTACATTCAACGTCACCGATCTGCCCGCTGATTCGTCCGTTCCAGATTTCTTCGAGAACGGGAGAAACCAACATCAGATCCAGCGGAATCAACTTGTCGCCCACGGCTTTGGAAACGCGATAGATCTCCATCGCCAGAGGAGTCTTTGCTTTGAACGGCATTCGACCGCTCGGAATCCAGAAGCCGGCCGACCTGGCAACGGCCAGAACTTCCTGGAGTTGTTCCTCCCGAATCAGGATATCAATGTCCTGCGTGGCTCTCGGATGTCCGTGAATTGCCATCGCCAGCCCGCCGCAGACGGCGAACGGCAGGTTTGCATTCCTCAACGCTGTGACCAGCGCGATCAGTTCAGCGATGACAATCATCACAAGTCTCCAATCTCATGTTCGGAATACAAGCCAGATGTAGGCCAGCGAATCGCCAACGATGACGGACTTGACGACAGTTCCCGGCAACATCTGGAAGTCGATACTGTCCGCAAGAGTCTCGGTCTGGATGTAATCGCCCCATTCGGCGACCATGGACTGGACGGTATTCTCTGGTGAGTGATACTGAACTTTGATGCGATCCTGGATGTTCAGGTTCGCGTCTTTGCGAAGCTGCTGGACCTGGCGGACGAAGTCACGGGACATGCCTTCGCGGATAAGTTCCGGGGTGAGGACCGTGCTGATCGCGACCTGAATACCGGAGTCGTCCGAACAGACCCATTCAGCGGCCTGGGCCGTGCTGATGAGCACGTCTTCCGGTGTGAGATCGACGCTGCTGCCTTCAAGTTCAACCGTGAGGTTTTCACCTCGCCGAAGTGGCGACAGGACCGCGTCGCCAAGTTCAGGAAGTTTCGTGCGCAGAGCGTTGAGCAGCTTGCCGTATTTCGGACCAAGCGTCTTCAGGTTCGGTTTGTAGGCGTAGCTGACGAGTGCATCGAGATTATCCTGACGCACGACGCGGTGGATGTTGAGTTCTTCACCGATGACGTCGGCGAGTCGTTCGATGGCTTCGGCGGTGCCGACATTCGACGAGGCAAAGCGAAGCTCCGCCAGCGGCTGCCGGACTCGCAGGTTAGATTCTTCCCGCAGCTTATGCGCCAGACGAACTACCTTCTGCGCGGCGGACATGCTGAGGTTGAGACCAGCGTCGAGCAGGGCCGTGTCGGCGGTTGGGTAGTCGCAGAGGTGAACGGAAGGCGGAAGCCAGTGTTCCGTGTTCAGTGTTCGGTGTTCAGTAAGAGCACCGTCACTGCGATTCTCTGAACACTGAACACTTTCAACTGAACACTCTAGCCCAAGGACGAGGTTTTGATACATGCGCTCTGTGATGAACGGGATGCACGGAGCCAGCAGTCGACACAGCGTGACGAGAACCTCGTACAGCGTTTCGTACGCAGCGTTCTTGTCCGTGTCGGTGGCGTCTTTCGATCGCCAGAAGCGACGGCGATTGCGGCGAATGTACCAGTTGCTGAGGTCGTCAATGAACCCGGCGGCGGCAGCACAGAAGCCGGGCGCGTTGTACTGCGACATCTCCCGATGAGCGACTTCGATCAACGACTGCAGGTTCGATAGAATCCAGCGGTCGATTTCCTGAAAATTACTCAGGCGAGCGGTTGGGCGTAAGCCCTCCGTGTTCGTGCCTGTCGTTTCCACGGAGGGCTGACGCCCAGCCGCTCGCCGACGCAGTTCCTCGCTGGGCACAAAGCCGTCGGCAATCGCGTAGTCCACGAAGAATTTGTAACAGTTCCACAGCGGAATCAGGATCTGTCGACGAGTTTCATCAGCCGGTCCGCTGGTGACCATGCACGTTTTGACACCTTCCAGTGTCTTGTCGATCGGGCCATCAGGCGTTTGCAGCGTGACGGGTTTGTCGTTGTGTCGCGTTCCGAAGCGCAGATCCATCGCCGGATTGTGGGCCAGATACATCCAGCGCATCGTATCGACGCCGAGCTGTTCGGCGGCTTCTTCGAACCAGATAGCCGTGCCGTCCGACTTGTGCATCGGCTTGCCTTGTTCGTTTTGCACGAGACGATGACCAAGCAGCGTGCGGAACGGCTTCTTGTCTTCCGCGTTGTCGGCTTCGTCGTAACGCATCATCGTGGACAGCGACAACATCGAATAAAACCAGTTACGGAACTGCCCAGGGAAACATTCGGTCACGAGATCTGCCGGATACCACTTCTGCCATTCTTCCCGGTTGGTGTTGTAGCCCATCGTGCTGAACGGCACGATGCCGGCGTCGAGCCATGGATTGCCGACGTCGGGGACGCGCCGCATCCGCTGACCTTCTTTGCCCGGCGTCTGGCTTTCGATGATGACTCCGTCGATCCACGGACGGTGCGGCGTGTTGCCTTCGAAATCACCCCAGCCTTCGATTGATCGTTCTTTCAGTTCGGCAAGTGAACCCATCACTTCGAAGTCTGACGGATCTTCTTCGTTCACCCAGATGGGCAGGGCGAGTCCCCAGAAGCGTTTCTTGCTGATCATCCAGTCGCTCATGTTGGACAACCATTCGATCTCCCGTTCCTGGCCGTCAATGCTGTCCGGCAGCCACTTGATCTGTCGCGTGACCTCTTTGATTTCATCCCGCCAGTCCATGTTGATGAACCATTCATCGACGAGTCGAAAGACGAGTTCATCGCCTGTTCGCCAGCAGTGCGGATAGATGTGCGGATACGTTTCGACCGCGACCAGCATCCCTTTGGCTTTGAGCTTTTCGAAGACGAGTTCAGCCGTGGCCGGCGAGATGGCTTCCAGGCCCGCGAAGTCGCCGAACTCTTCGGAGTACGTGCCGTCATCCTTCAGTGGCGCGATGATCGGCAACCCGAGTGCGACGCCCATTTTGTGGTCGATGTCACCGCAACCGGGCGCGATATGGACGATGCCTGTGCCTTCACCGGCGACGACATTGGCACTGCCGCGTGAATCGCGACCACCGTCGATGACACGATGACTATTCACGCCACAACGGTCAGGATTATCTTCATCGACAGGCACACCGCCAGGCTGCTGCTGAGCCGACAGGTCATCAAACGGCCCTTCATAACCCCAGCCGACCATCTCGGCGCCCTTGACCGTGCCGAGTTCTTCGAAGCCACCTTGTTCCTTGAAGATCTGAGCCAGGGTTTTCAGCTTTCCGACGCCTTCCGGCCATTTCCATTCCGGGCGTCCGAAGCCGTCACGGAATTCGGTCGCCAGTCGCTGGAAGTTGAGATTGTCCTTAGCGAAGTAGTAGATCGCGTTGTCGCGTTTAGTCTGGATTCGGATGTAATCCAGATCGGGATTGACCGCGCAGGCGACGTTGCTGGTGAGCGTCCACGGGGTGGTGGTCCAGACGAGGAGGTATTCCCAGGCTTGCGATCCTGGCGAGCGGCTGGGCGTCAGCCCTCCGTGTTCCGCACTGGATTCGTCACGGAGGGCTGACGCCCAGCCGCTCGCCGATCCTCGTTTGATCGGAAATCTGACAAACACGCTCTTGTGCGTTGTCAGTTTTCGGCCTTCGGCAATTTCCATCTGTGAATACGCACTACCGCCGCGGCCGGACCAGGGCATGACGTCGTGGCCCTGGTAGATCTTGCCGCGTTCGAAACATTTTTTCAGGAACGTCCAGATAGTTTCGTTATTCTCGGTGCTGAACGTGAAATAGCTGCCGCCCCATTCCGAATTGCCAAGTCGCTCGACAAGTTGATGTGCCTTGGCGGTTTCGGTCTTGCCAGTCGGAGTCGTGATCGTAACCTCTTCGTCGGTGCCAAGGTGTTCGGCCAGTTGGCGAAGTTGATCGGGACTGTCCCAGTCCATCCAGTAGCCGAGTCGCTGCGATTGTTCGGTCTGTCGAGCCGCAAACCTGAGGACTCGGCGCTTGCATTCGTTGACAAAGTTGTCGATGCCGAATTCATGGACGGCGGTTTTCGTTCCGAGTCCCAGTTGCTTTTCGACTTCGACCTCCACCCACAGTCCCTGGCAGTCGAAACCGTTCTGGAAACGCTGATCATGGCCGGTCATCGCAAAGAACCGCTGATACGTGTCTTTGTAAGTGCGGCCCCAGGCGTGGTGCACTCCCATGGGGTTATTGGCGGTGATGGGACCGTCGAGAAAGCTCCAATGCTTGCGACCAGCGTTCTTTCGTCGCAGTTGCTGAAACGTCTGCTGGTGAAGCCAGAGTTTCAAAACGGAATGTTCGCCGGTTACAAAATTGCTGTCGGTGACAGGTTGAAACATGAGAATGGGGAACCAGAATCTGCGATGGGAGAGAATTTTGTAAAGACTGCCGATTACGGATTCTAGGCGGAATCGCTGCCTCGTGACAGGCAACCGTGAGTGATTGAAATTCCGCGTTTGTGCGTATGGGCAACTGGCGGAAGGGTGGATAAACATGTACTTTGCAGTGGCTTGCTCTCGTTTAACCGCGTGGGCATCGCCCCGCGCTTTGCCGCACAAGCGCGGCCCGATGGGCACGCGGTTAAACGAATAACCTTTTACATCATGAAGGAATCCGTCCCATGCTCAAACACCCGTCCTCAGCCATCCAATCGCTGCTTCATCGTCGCGGTCAGATGAGTACCACAGCCATCGTGTTTTTGGTCCTTGGGATTGTGTTTTTTGTGATGGTTGTTGTGGTGGCAGTTCTGGTTGCATTGCTGTTGCCTGCGGTGCAACAGGCACGAACCGCAGCCAGACGTACGCAGTCGAAGAATAATCTCAAGCAGATCGGTCTGGCGATGCACAATTACCATGACGTCTACAGCATGTTTCCTCCAGGTGGGATCTACACCAAGAACGATGAACCGTACAACGCCTGGATGACGAGCATTCTGCCTTTTGTGGAACAGGCAAACCTTTACAGCCAGATTGACTTCAATCAGCCGTGGACTGCCCCAAAGAATCAACCCATTTTCCAGTCGGTGATACCAGCCTTCCTCAATCCCAATGTTGGCCCGGAGGTTTCGAAGGTCGTCGGAGGGTTCGGGGCATCTCACTATGCTGGTAACTCGCAGGTGCTCAAAAACAACGGAAGCGTAAGATTCGATAAAATGACCGATGGCACGTCGAATACGATTCTCGCCGGAGA
The DNA here is from genome assembly GCA_964517865.1 of uncultured Chitinophaga sp. Lineage (GTDB taxonomy): Bacteria > Planctomycetota > Planctomycetia > Planctomycetales > Planctomycetaceae > SXXK01. The sequence goes on along the minus strand of CAZFDW010000085.1, from coordinate 8,035 downwards.
AGTTTCAGGCAGCTTTATGGCATGGGGCGATCCCGAAAATCGGCGTGACCCGGCGAATGGTCTTGGCACAGCACCGAATCAATTTGGCGGTCCGGCAGGCGGACGTGGTGGCGTGAATATGCTCCTGGCGGATGGATCCGTCCGATTCATTTCGGAGAACATTAACCCTCAGACGTTGAAGGCATTGGCCAGCCCGGCCGGCAACGAAAAGGTTGGGGATTTCTGATTGCCGTGCGTGTCCGCGTTTTGCCGCTGCGAAATCTCTAACGTTGCAAAATCCCGTCGGCGGAGCGACGGGTGTACCGTACACCCGTCGCTCCGCCGACGGGATTGCCTGCACTTTCGCACGACCACGGCCAGACACAGCCCGGAAGAGACGGATTTACTGGTCGATGAGTTCCAAATCAATATCCACCGACACCGGTGCGTGATCACTGATCTCGAGCGCGGCTTCGCGATGCACGGTCGCGGAGCGGAACAGCGGACGGGCGGCGGCGTTGCACAGCAGGTAATCGATTCGCCAGCCGCGATCCAGTTCTCGGGCACGACCGCGATTGGACCACCACGAATATGGTCCCTGAGCATCGCCGTGGTGTTCACGGACCAGGTCGTGCCAGCCGGATTTCAGCATTTTCCCGAACCACTGACGTTCGTGCGGCAGGAACCCTGAAGTTTTCTCGTTGGCCTTGGCGTAGAAGATGTCTTTTTCCGTGTGAGCCACGTTAATGTCGCCACCGAAAAACATGGGCATGTCACTACGCCGACTATCCGTCCAGCGGCGAAATTTCTTCATCCAGGAGTCTTTGACGGTCTGACGTTCCGGGCTGGAGGAGCCTGACGGAAGATAAACGCATGCCAGCCGAATGCCCTGAACGTCAGCCTCAATAATGCGTCCTTCATCGTCCTGATCGGAATCTGACAGGGCCAGTTTGACGACGTTGATGGGAGTTCGGGACCAGATTGCCGTTCCGGAATACCCCGGACGCTTAGCCGGATTCCAGGCAACATGCCATCCGTCGGGTTGCTGAAATTCCTGCGGCAATTGTTCGGGGCGGGCTCGAACTTCCTGAAGCAGCAGAATATCCGGCTGAATGGCGTCAATGTGCTTTTGAAATCCCTTGCGGATCGCTGCTCGCAAGCCATTTACGTTCCATGTCACAATTCGCATCAAACGTCTCGATTCCGGGGGGATGTTGTGGTTGCCGCAGTTTTTGGTGATTTGGAGTAAATTGGCACAATGCGCATTATGGAGGAAAGCTGAAGAAATTTGCCGAATCCATTGGACTTGACTCGTCGGTGCGACTTATCCTGACTCGCGACTGGATTGTAGTGATTGGGTTTAGCAGTATTACACAGGATTTTCCTCCTGTAACACCGGCATTGCTGCAGTTAATTTTTGGCGTCCCGGGCATCCTCCGCGATTTTGAACGTGCGGCCAATTCTAAGGAGTACGAGTTGTATGAAAACTCTTCGTTTCATCTCAACATTTTGCATGCTGGCTTTGGCCACAGTTGTTACTGCAGGTTCGATCTATGTGACGGTGAGTGCCGCAGTTCCGCAGGACGCAGCAGAATTGAATGTGGCACCGCAAGAAGCGGCACCAGTCCCGGACACTGCCACGGTGGATGCAGCAGTGGATGCCGTAATTGATCGAATTGACTCTGCACTGGATAAGACACAGATTCTTCGCGATTATCAGAGCCATGTGATTCTCGATGCGAACGGTGGTTTCACTGGTCGGCTTTCTTCGCTACGGGGAGTTGATGGCGAGCAGGTTGCGGCGGCAGATCTTCAGGTGAGACTTGCTCAGCATGGGGCAGTAATTGGTTCTACAACGACTGATGCGAATGGTCGATTTTCGTTCACGGGCCTTAGTGAAGGCGTGGTTGCGATCTGGGCCGAAGGTGACAGCACCTTGATGCTGTTCAGCATTGCTCTGTTTGCACAGGACACAGCCATTGCAGAAAATGCGGAGCTGAAGGCCGCGCAACTAGAGCTGGATATGGATTCTGCAGTAGTCTCAGGATCCGACATCGGGGTCGTAAAACAGTTGCTCTCTCCGTATCTTAACATTGAAGCAAAGCGGTTCGTGACTGCAGTCACACCAGCGGATGAGGAGTTTAGTTTTGGCTCGGGCGAAGCAGCGACTACAATTCACAATCGTCGTGTACGTCTTCAGAACGATGGAACACTGCGAGGCGAATTGAGCCTTCTCGACGAACGGACTGGTCGGCTTCGGGAAGTATTGGACCTGACGGTCCATTTTGTGCGCAATGGGGTTCAAGTCGCTTCATCCAAAGTTTCCGGTGACGGAAGCTTCATTGCGAGCGGCTTGACTCAAGGTATTCATAGTATTGTGGCTGTTGGCCAGGATGGTGTTCTGGTCTCCTCCGTCGATATTGTTGGAACAACTTACGAAGATCACCGGGTTCAGGACGCCGGTGTTGGCGAGTTTACTCCAGTCAGTACCGTGGCGACCGCGCTGAAACTTGCAGGCGGCGGATGCAGCGGCTCCCCGGTCAGCCCGATGAATGCCGGAGCTTTGGGCGGGGCGGGAACTGGCGGCGTGGCTGATCCCGGTAGTGGGCTGGCAACCAACACAAATCCCGGTGGTGGCGGGGGAACCGGCGGCGGAACGGGCGGCGGTGGTGGGGGAGCCGGAGGCGGCGGCGGCGCATTGGGTGCATTGCTGGCTGGCGGAATCGGAGGCGCAATCGGCTATCTTGCGGGAGACAACAACAACGACAATCCGGCAAGCCCAGGAATCTGATTTTCACGCTGTATTCAAAAATCAAACTCAAAGTCCCGGGTCGTCAGATCCGGGGCTTTTTTTTGTCAGGTCGGTGGCATGCGAGAACGCTGGGATCTGCCGGCGGCTGCTCAGTCAAATCCGATTGGTTGAATCTGGCTGAGTCGTGATTCGTTTTTCCTGCTGCTGATTGCCCTACAGATAGCTTCGGCGATCCTGCTGTTCTAACTGACTCAGAATTTCCTTGATCCGCTCCGCTTGTGCTGCGTCTGCGACCAATGTGGCGTCGCCCGTATGCACAATAATCATATTTCGCAATCCCAGCGTTGCGATCAGATGATCTTCCGTGGTGCGGACGATGCAGCCCTGTGTATCGACGCCACAAAATGGTCCTTCAATTGTATTACCTTCGTGATCGCATCCATTCAGTCGCGGCAATGACAACCAACTGCCAACATCGTCCCACTGGAACGGAGCTTCGATCACAACCACGTTCTGAGCCCGTTCCAGAACAGCATAGTCGATGGAAATACTTTTGAGGCCGGGGAATTCATCGGCGATGACTTCTGTGCCGCGGCCATTATGAATTCCATCGGCAATTCGCATCAAACCGGCATGAAGTTCAGGCTCATGTTGTTTGAGCAGATCGACAATTGTCTGCGCTTTCCAGCAAAAGATCCCACAGTTCCAGAAGAAGCGACCGTCGCGAAGGTACTCTTCCGCGAGTTCTCGATGTGGTTTTTCCCGAAAAGCATTCACGCGATACAATCGCGGGGCGACGCTGGAAACCATCTCGCCGCGTTCAATGTAACCGTAGCCAGTTGCCGGGAACGTGGGAATCACACCAAACAGAACCAGCCGTGAATCGTCGTCTTCGACTGTTTGCACGGCCCTGATCGCGGCGGTGGCGAAAGCCTCCTCCGTCTGAATGACATGATCAGCAGGCATCACAAACATGATGCCGTCCGGATCCTGTTCAAGAATCCGGATGGCGGCCAGACCGACACAGGGAGCTGTGTTGCGGGCAGCAGGTTCTATCAACACGTTTCGGGGCGGAACTTCCGGCAGCTGCGCCAGCGTCGCTTCGGCCTGGACTTCGTTGGTGACAATCCACAGGCGAGAATGATCCACCCAGCCTCGACAACGATCAGACGTCTGCTGAATCATCGTGCGAGGACCCGCTAATCGCAATAATTGCTTTGGCGTCCGCTTTCGGCTTTGAGGCCAGAATCGAGTTCCACTGCCACCTGCCATGATGACGGCATGTAACATCGTGCAAGTCCCTGATATTATGTAGGTTGCCTGCCTGAAATCGCGCGTGCCACGGATTCGAGCATCACTTCCATGGCAAACGGTTTTCGCAGGTAATCGACGACACCCAGCATTTCAGCATAGGCTTTATGTCGACTGCCTTCATTGGCCGTCATCATAATCACGGGCGGAGCGTCGGGCATTTCCGCCAGAAATTCCAGGACAGGAAATCCACCCATGCGTGGCATCATCATGTCAGTGAGTACCAGGTCGGGTTTCTGCGTCTGAATCAACCTACGACCGTCCTGGCCGTTATTCGCGGAAAACACGCGATAACCGGCCGACGTCAACACGCTCTGAATGGTTGCCGAGATATCTCGATCGTCTTCGATCAAAACGACCGTCTTTTGATTCTCTGACATAAATCCGCAACATCCTGAAGGCGTAAGGGTTCAAATTCGATTTCAATGGTCCACCCCGCTCGGGCCACCGATTGTCCTTCACTCCCGCTCCAAAAGCAACGGCACTGAAAAATTCAAATCGCCAGCCACAGATGGGAAGCATTGCTGCCATAAGAGCAGCGCGAGTTTCAAAAAGGAAGTGGTCAGATAATCGTGGGTGGTTTTCCGATCCGCACATTGTGGATCAAGCAGCCGGATTCGGAAGCTGCCGCACGAGCGGCATTGACAAATTCGTAAACACGAGTGCCGTCCTTAATCCCCGGAGACAATTCCACGCCGCTGGCGGTATCAACCCCCCACACCATCGGGCAATCCAGGGCTGATGCCACGTTTTTCGGCGTGAGGCCGCCGGCAAGAATCAAGGGAGGTCCTGGCCGCAAAGTGCAGCTGTCCAGCATGCTGAGATCGACAGTCGTGCCGGTGCCGCCGAATTCTCCGGGCACAAAGGCGTCGAGTAGAATCGCGGCCAATGGCACCAGCGCGGACAGCCGATCAATGTCGTGCAGAGTGCGCTCGGTGTTTTTCGGATCAACTCGGAACGCGCGGATGATCGGAATGTCGGAGCAAAGTCGGTATATCTCCGTGACCTGTTCAGCCGATTCGTCGCCATGAATCTGAATCGCACTCAAGCCCACTTCCTGAACTGCATTTCGGATGGCATCGACTTCCGCATTCACGAACACGCCAACCAGATCGACGTGCGGCAGATCGACGGCAGATCGTCGTGCCACTTCGGCCAGGACGCGGGCAACCGGGATGGAAACAAATCGCCTGGACCCAGGAAAGAAGTTGAATCCAAGTGCGTCCGCTCCGGAATGAACAACGGTCGCTGCATCTTCGGCTCGCGTCACACCACAGATTTTGATCCACATTGTTCAGTCCTCCACTTCCGGAATCTTCGAACCGGTAAGAATATCGTCACCCTCCCAATTCCGCATGTTTTCGTCGCAAGTTCCCCGACATGCCAGCGAACCAACGTCAATCCAGTGTGTCATTCCGCAAAACCGCCAGGAAACCGACAGTTTTGTTCATCCCGCGAGATTGGGCTCCCGATCAATGGTTGTCCTGAGCGAAACGAGCTGGCAATTGAAGAATTCGAGCGGTCATAACGCTGAGAAATCTGATGTCCGTGCAGGACGGCTCTCAAAGGATGGGAAATCCAGGAGCATAAACCTGATCACTGGACATTTTCCGCACGTGACGCCAAAATGACCGACCCCGAAAACATTTAGAATTCGGGGCGTGTAGCTCAGATGGTTAGAGCGCAGCTCTGATAAAGCTGAGGTCCGTGGTTCGAGTCCACGTACGCCCACTCCGGTCAGATAGCTTAATTTTCCAGTGAATCAGTGAGTAAATGGGGACGTAGCTCAACTGGGAGAGCGCTGCCCTTGCAAGGCAGAGGTTGTCGGTTCGATCCCGATCGTCTCCACTAGGATCAGTGACGAAAAGTCGTTGAAGACACGTCATTGTTCTGAATGGGAAGGATCAGAAAGAATTAAAACTTTCTGAGCCACAGAGTTGACGGCATTGAATGGTGCCGCTACACTGCCCCGCTCGCAATTCGGAGCCACGCGGCAACGAACGGCGATGATCTTTGGCAATTTGATGAAGTCTAAGTGACATCTGTAAACGTTTTTCCGAGACGTGCGGTTGGTCGAAAGACTGACTGTGTGTTTCAAAAAGTGTTGGCACATTTCAGTTCAGAAGAAATTCTGGCTGTTGATCATGGTGGCCAAGCACATAAGGGCGTGTGGGGGATGTCTTGGCGTCAGAAGGCGATGAAGGGCGTAGAAGGCTGCGATAAGCCCGGGGAAGCTGTCAAACGAGCATTGATCCCGGGATTCCCGAATGACCGTACACTGAATACATAGGTGTGCGGAGCGAACGTGGGGAACTGAAACATCTCAGTACCCATAGGAAAAGAAAGCAAAAGCGACTTCCCTAGTAGCGGCGAGCGAAAAGGAAACAGCCCAAACCGTCGGCTTGTCCGGCGGGGTTGTGGGGCTCACATATGGAGTTACAAAACTGACAACTAGAAGAATCTGCTGGAATGCGGAACCACAGAGGGTGAAAGTCCCGTAATCGAAAGTTGAGCAGTCTCCGTGAGGTTCCCCGAGTAGGGCCGGTCACGTGAAACCCGGCTTGAATCCAGGAGGCCCATCTCCTAAGGCTAAGTACTCTCTGACGACCGATAGTGAAAAGTAGCGCGAGCGAACGATGAAAAGCACCCCGGAAGGGGAGTTAAAAGGACCTGAAACCACACGCTTACAAGCTGTCGTAGCACATTGTTGTGTAACGGCGTGCCTTTTGCATAATGATCCGGCGAGTTACCGTCGACGGCCTGGTTAAGGCCTTCAGGGCCGAAGCCTCAGGGAAACCGAGTCTGAATAGGGCGTTTTGTCGGCGGCGGTAGACGCGAAACCCGGTGATCTACCCATGGGCAGGTTGAAGCGCGGGTAAGACTGCGTGGAGGACCGAACCCACTAATATTGAAAAATTAGGGGATGACCTGTGGGGAGGAGTAAAAGTCTAATCAAACCGGGAGATAGCTCGTTCTCTCCGAAATAACTTTAGGGTTAGCCTCGAGCAACTACAATATGGGGGTAGAGCTACTGACTTGGTTTGGGGCCCTTCCCAGGGTACCCTGCCTATCCAAACTCCGAATACCATATTGATTATCTCGGGAGTTAGTCCACGTGGGAGAAGCTGCGTGGTCGAGAGGGAAACAACCCAGATCGCCTGCTAAGGCCCCAAAAATTTGCTGAGTCACAAAGGATGTCTGAGTACTGTGACAGCCGGGATGTTGGCTTAGAAGCAGCCACCATTTAAAAAGTGCGTAATAGCTTACCGGTCGAGTATTCTGGCACCGATAATGAACGGGAGTAAGCAAATTGCCGAAGCAGCGGGCTCGAAAGAGCGGTAGGAGAGCGTCCTGACTGCATTGAAGCCATACCGTAAGGATTGGTGGAGCGCTCAGGAGTGATTATGCCGGAATGAGTAACGATAAAGCAAGTGAGAATCTTGCTCGCCGTAAACCTAAGGTTTCCTGGGGAAGGTAAATCCGCCCAGGGTTAGCCGGTCCCTTAGTCGAGGCCGAAAGGCGTAGACGATGGAAAGCAGGTTAATATTCCTGCGCCGCATATGGAGGACGTTGTGTGAATCGAGGTCGGGGTGCTGGTCATCCCCGTGCCGCAAGGCCGAGCTCATTTGATGGTGAAGCCTCCTGAAACACAACCAAGAAAAGCCCATATAACAGCGACCGTACTAAAACTGACACAGGTAGGTGAGGCGCGTAGCCTCAGGCGCTCGGGAAAACGCTGGTTAAGGAACTCTGCAAATTGGCCCCGTAACTTCGGGAGAAGGGGTGCCATCGAAAGATGGTCTCAGCAAAGCGGCACTAGCGACTGTTTACTAAAAACACAGGTCTCTGCGAACTCGTAAGAGGATGTATAGAGACTGACGCCTGCCCGGTACCGGTAAGTTAATAAAGAGGGTTAGCTTTCGGGCGAAGCCAGCAATTGAAGCTCCGGTAAACGGCGGCCGTAACTATGACGGTCCTAAGGTAGCGAAATTC
>CAZFDW010000084.1:0-16714 GCA_964517865.1 uncultured Chitinophaga sp. | reverse complement strand
TTGTCTCCCTGCGTCGCATGGAATGGACAACCGAATGGGGACAACCGAATGCACAGAATTGCCGGGAACACCGGGGCGGAACATGATTCAGACGGGGGGTTGAGTGTTTGCGATGAGCATGTTCAGGATCGCCGCTTTCATACGATCAACTGCGACAGGCAACGGCCCGGCGAGGGTGGCACCGGATGCCAGTTTGTGCCCACCTCCGCCGAACTGCTCGGCCACGGCGGCAACGTTGTGAGGCACACGACTTCGCAGACTGAATTTGATTTGTCCCGTCTGAAGTTCGACAGCAACAAAGGCCGCTTCGGCACCGCCAACCGTCAGGCAGACATTGACCAGGCCTTCCGTATCGGAAGGGACGGCAGAGGTTTCGGCCATGTCTTTGCTGTCGGCGTAGATCCACGCCAGCCGACCTTCGCCTTCAATCTGCGTTCGCGCCAGCACACGACCACCCAGACGCACCCGCGCGAGTGATGATTGTTCGTGAACAAGATTGTAGACATAGTGCGGCATTGCGCCGCAATCCATGAGCCTGGCGGCAATCTTCATCGTCCGCGCGCTGGTGGAAGGGAATCGGAACCAACCCGTATCGGTGGCGATTGCGGCGTACAACCAGTTGGCAACTTCTGCATCAAATGTCACGCCGAACGCTTCACCAATCTCACAAATCAGTTCGCCGGTCGCTGCCGATTCGACATCCTTCAGTTCCAGTGCGTTCAGATCATCGGAACTGACGTGATGATCAATGACGACGCGCCTGGCTGCGGACGCCTGAATAAAATCGGCCATGGATCCCAATTGCTGCCATGCGCTGGTATCGACGATGATGATGACGTCGTGCTGAGGAATCGTCGCTTTTGTGATCGTGTCATTCAGTTTATAAATCACGCCTGGCGGATTCATGAATTGGAGATTTGAGGGTGGTGCGGAGGCGTTGACGATGGAAACTGTTTTGCCCATCGCCAGCAAAATTGCCCTCATCCCCAACTCGGAGCCCAGGGCATCCGCATCGGGGCGCACATGACTGGAAATCAGAAACGATTGATTCTCGTCAATCACCGTTTTCAATGCTGTCCAGTCCATTGCCGGCACAAATCACTCCACTGTTCAAATTGAATTGTTCTAAATCAAAAAGTCCGGCCGCGTGGCCCGTTTTGCCACGTTCAACATGTGCCAACTGCTGATAGTCGGAGAATCATGCCGGACTTGCAAGTTCCGCCGCAGCTCTAAAGCTGAACCTGGCAAAATTCCGGTTCAACGACAAATCATGTCCGCGGCCTGGAAATCGATAATTCTCCCATGCGAACCCATTGAGGATCGCTCGACGCATCCTCGTCGTTGAACCGTCAATGGAAAATGGATTTGAACCACGAATGACCCACACACTTCATTTGTCGTTGAACCGAACTTTCCATTCAGCGGAAACAACATCGTTTTCAGAGTTGGACCATTGCTCTGGATTCTGCAGAACTCTGCGTTACTCCGGAATGCGTGTGCGTCGCTCTGATAGGAACTCGTTTAGTTTTTCCCTGAAGATAATTTTCCAACGCCATTGGCGCTGTTGTTCCGTTCAGGTACTGTCTGATTAGCAGTCAGCGACAGGATAGCTTTACGTCTCGTCGAAAATGGGTGAGCAGCTTGAAATTTGTTGCGGTCAGATTATTTCTCAATCAGCGACAATCGGCTCGGCGTGTGCTGAGTTGGCTGTGCGTTTTCATAGTCCATGGCGTCTCTGCGGACGAACCATTGCGGCTGCGTGAGATCCATGTCGAGCCTGCTTTCATCCAGCTCGGCGGAACCAATCGGGTTCAACAACTTCTGGTCACTGGTGTTCAGGAAGACGGTCGATCCATTGACGTGACGCATTTGTCCCGAACCGAGTCGAGTGATCCAGCCATTGCCCGAGCGGAAGGAGGCATCGTGGCCGGTATCAGCGACGGTGAGGTGACCCTGCATGTGTCTTGCGTTGGACGGGAGCTCGATGTTCCGGTTCAGGTTTGTCAGATTTCGGGTTATCCGCCGGTGGATTTCGCGAATGACATGCTTCCCTTGCTTTCGAAGCTCGGCTGCAACAGCGGAGGATGCCATGGCAAGTCAAATCATGCCAGCGGTTTGAAACTGTCGGTTTTCGGCTTTGATCCGGCGGCAGATTTTGACGCATTGGTGAAGGACGATCGGGGGCGACGGATCTTTCCCGCCAGTCCGGAATTCAGTCTGTTCCTGCGAAAGGCCACTGGAGTCATGCCACATGGCGGAGGTCGGCGTTTGCCAATCGTTTCAGCGGATTACGACCTGATGCTGGCATGGGTCCGCCAGGGAACACCCAAGGCTCAGGCTCATTCACCCGGGTTGGTCAGGCTTTCAGTCAGCCCGGATGAACGGATTCTTGACGCAAACTCGCGGCAGCAGATTCTGGCAACGGCGCATTATTCGGATGGCAGTGTCCGCGATGTCACGTCGGCCGCCGGATACTCAACGAATGCTCAATTGGTCGCTGAAGTGGATCGAACAGGAGTTGTGCGAACCGGGCAGATTCCCGGAGAAGCCGTGATTGGCGTCCACTACATGGGACAAGTGGCCAGTGTGCAACTGCAGCTGCCTCGCACAAGCGGTTACGTCCCGTTCGAGTTTCCAGCGATGAATGCGCTTGATGAACTTGTCAGGATTAAACTGGAAAAGATCAAGTTGGTTCCTGCGGAACTCGCCGACGACGCAACATTTCTGCGTCGGCTGTGGCTCGACACAATCGGGACTCTGCCGACACCGGAGGAAGTTCGGCTGTTTCTGGCAGCCCCTGCAGCCGACAAGCGGGCACACTGGATTGACAAGGTGCTTGACCGGCCCGAGTACGCTGATTACTGGGCCTTGGTTTGGGCCGATATTCTGTTGGTCGATCGACAGAAGCTCGGTGAGCGTGGTGCTTATGAACTGCATCACTGGCTGCGGGAACAGTTTGCCACAAACCGGCGATACGATGAGTGGGTCTCCGAACTGATTACGGCGACGGGCAATTCCGGAACGAATGGACCGGTGAATCTTTTTCGCGCTGCCGAAACGCCCGAAGAACTTGCGCGCACCGTCAGCCAGGCGTTTCTTGGTGTGCGGATGGAATGTGCGCAGTGCCATCACCATCCGTTTGAAAAATGGTCACAGGATGACTTCTATGGTTTGGCAGGATACTTTAACGGGCTGGAGCGTAAGGCCATCGCTCCGAATCGTGTGTTTGTCTACCATTCCGGCCTGAAGGAATCGCGGATTCCGTTTTCGAACAAGCTCGTGGCGGTACGACCGCTCGACGGTATTGCTGTGACGGCTTCCGAAGGGGATCCGAGACGTGAACTGGCAACATGGCTGGTCGCGGCAGATAACCCCTGGTTTGCGAAGCTCGCTGCCAACCGACTGTGGAAGCATTTTCTGGGACGCGGCCTTGTCGAACCCGAAGATGACCTGAGAAGCACCAATCCGGCAACGAATGAGCCTCTGCTGGCTTTGCTCAGCCAGAGCATGATTGATCAGAACTTCGACCTGAAGGCTCTCATGCGTTTGATTCTCAATTCGCGCACGTATCAACTGGCGAGCTCAGTGAATTCCAATAATGAGGATGACGAGCAGAATTTCTCACATCATTATGTCAGACGTCTGCCGGCCGAAGTCCTGCTGGATGCAATCAGTCACGCGACCGGAGCACCCGAACATTTCCCAGGTCGCCCTCGGGGTACGCGAGCCATCGAGGTGTGGGATAATCGCTTGCCGTCGTATTTTCTTGAGATCTTCGGCAGGCCGGAGCGGACAAGTCCGTGTGAATGCGGCCGAACCAGCGAACCCACAATGTCGCAGGCGCTGCATCTGATGAACGCACCGGAGGTCGAGACAAAAATCAGCAGTGTCGATGGCCGAGTGGCACAACTGGTCAATTCCGGGGCTGATCCTGCAGCGATTATCGATGAGCTTTGTCTTGCGACGCTGGGGCGATTTCCGCGAGACTCTGAGCGGCAGCTCGCACAACAACTTTTCGAGACTGCTCCGCCACGGCAGGCGGCGGAAGATTTTCTCTGGACATTGCTCAACTCATACGATTTTCTGTTCGTCAAATGAGGCGCACTATGCGTTCCGAATACTGTGATGGAATCGATCGTCGCGGATTTCTGCGATTGGGGTCCGTGGCGGGACTGAGCCTGGGTCAGCTGCTGCGGCTGCAACAGACTCATGGAGTCGAGGGCACCGCGAAGAAGGATGTTAACTGCATCTTTATCTTCATTATCGGCGGAATGGCTCACCAGGATATGTGGGATCCGAAGCCAGAAGCTCCGGCAGAAATTCGGGGAGACTTTCGGCCCATCGATACAAGAGTGCCCGGCATCCAGGTGTCCGATTTGCTTCCCCGCATTGCCGGAGTGACCGACAAACTTGCAATTCTTCGCAGCCTCACCCACGGCGATCCGGATCACACGGCCGGCTACCACGTGATGATGACCGGACAACATCCGGGTTTTGGCGGTAATTTCAACCGCAACGTGCTGAACAACAACATGCACCCGTCGTTTGGTTCGATGGTGGCGAAGCTCGGTGGCACGGCTGGAACTCTGCCGCCTTACATCTCAGTCCCGAACTTTCTGAACAGTGGTGGTCCGTCATTTCTGGGACCGAGCTATGCTCCGTTCGTGATTGAAGCAGATCCAGCGGCACCCGAGTTTTCTGTCCGGGACATTGTCTTGCCGGAAACCATCACAAGCGACCGCAGCCTGCGGCGACAGTCCGCGCTGCGTGCCATCAATCACCTCGAGCACCGCGTTGACGCACTGAGCAGACAAGAGCGATCACTCGATACTTATTATGAAAAGGCGTATCAGTTGATGACCAGCGCCGCTGCGAAACAAGCCTTTGAGATCGGCCGCGAGAGTTCCGCAACCCGGGACGCATACGGCATGACCAGTCTGGGACAATGCTGCCTGCTGGCTCGCCGGCTGGTCGAAGCCGGCTGCCGCTTCGTCAGTATCGAAAATGGTCACTGGGACACACATCGCAAGAACTCTGAAAGCCTGCGGGATCTGCTGGTTCCGCCCCTCGACCAGGGTGTGTCCGCGCTGCTGAATGATCTCGACGAACGCGGTCAGCTGGATTCGACGCTTGTCGTATTGACAACCGAATTCGGTCGTTCGCCACGAATCAATGAGATGGCAGGACGTGACCATTGGCCGCAGGCTTTTTCCATCGTCATGGCGGGCGGTGGACTGAAACGCGGACTCACGATTGGAGTGACAGATAAGCAGGCGGCCAGTGTTATCGACCGTCCGATCACTCCGTCAGACATGGCAGCGACTCTGCTGACGGCACTCGGAATCGATCCGGACATGACTCTGCACACACCATTGGGCCGACCCGTGCAGCTTGCAGGAGGTGGCCGAGCTGTACATGAACTCTTTGCGTAGGCCGTCCCGGAACAAAATCAAAGCCCCCGAGTTATCTCCCCGCCTGTTCGAGGTTCACCGTGGTTCGAAATCAATCCACCCGGTATTTCGATTTGAGCCCATTGTTTCGCAAACTCAGGTTCATCGTCTTCCTGTTGGCCGGTCTTCCTGCACCGGTTGTCGTCTGCGCTCAGCAAGTCCCCACGGATCCTTCCAGTACTCACATTTTTCCTGCCGGCGGCCGGCGCGGCACAGAGGTTGCCGTTCGAGTCGGAGGCGAGTGTATTCCGCCGGGTACACACTTTCGCATCCAGGGAAACGGACTTGCAGCCCCGCCTGTGTTGGGAGCACGCGCGACCGCAGGTTACGAGACGTCACCGAGGCGTAAGCCGAGCGAGCAGCCGGTGTCTCAGCCGACAGAATGGAAAACGAACATCACCATCGCGGCTGATTCGCCCCTGAGCCCCGGACTTTGGCGACTGAGTTGTGCACGGGGCGGAACAGGGGGGCGTCCGTTCATCATTGGAGACTTGCCTGAGTTCATTGAGAGCGAGTCCAACTCAGATCCGGATGAAGCCGAAAAGGTCGAGATGCCGATCACGATCAACGGCCAGATCGCGGGTGAATGCGATCTGGACTATTATCGATTTCAGGCGAACGTCGGTGATGTGGTCTATGTTGATATGGTCGCTGCTAGACTGGGATCGGCACTCGATCCGGTTGTACAGCTTTATGACTCGGCCGGTCATCGCATTGCCGCGCAGGAGTTACGCATCGGGGCAGATCCGGTGCTGGCATTTCGCGCCGATTCGACCGGCGAATACCGGCTGATGATTTCGAGCGTCACGTTCCGCGGTGGCCCGGCTTTTGTTTACCGGGTGACTGTTTCCGCGTCGCCGTTTCTGCGATTTGCATATCCGACTGGAGGTCAGGCAGGGACGACTCAGACAATCAATTTCTTCTCACTGACCGGCGATGGACAGTTCCAGGCACTTCCGCAGACGGTGAGTTTCCCGCCGATGCCAGGAATCTTTCTGTCCCATCACGGCACCAGCGGAAATGCAATACCACTGCAGGCTGGGGAATTGGCCGAAACAATGGAGACCGCGAACAACGACGTTCGTGAATCGGCAACCGAATTCCAGTGGCCGCAGGTGATGAATGGCCAGCTGGAAACCTCCACCGACGAAGACCTGTATCGCCTCGATTGTCGCGCTGGAACAGCGCTCTCGATTGAATGTCGCACGCAACCCGGTTGGTCTTCGGCGATGCCTGTCGTCGCTCTCATCGACGCACAGGGGAGCGTTGTGTCGTCAGTCAATGCCATCCAGGCAATCGGGGGCACGACCCGGATTCACTGGCAACCACCAGCCGACGGAGCGTGGTGGCTGCGGGTACGAGATCTGCAACATGGAATTCGCGGAGGTCCGGATTTCACTTACCGGCTGTCCGTCCGTGAAGCGATCCCGGATTTTTCTTTGTCCATGAAGGCGGATGTGATTAACGTGGTTCAGGGCGCTCGGGTTGAGGTCGAATTGGCGATCGAGCATATTGCCGGGTTTGCGGGACCGATCGAGATCATCGCGGACGGATTGCCGGAAGGTGTCACGCTGGAAGGACACCAGATCGCCGCTGGCCAGACAACGGCGAAACTCGCCTTAGTCGCCACGGACGAAGCTCGTTCCTGCGATGTCACGCTGCGAATCAAAGGCTCAGCCGAAATCGCCGGAACGATCATCGAGCGTCCTGTCCGGAGTATGCATCTGGGGCACGATCCTGACGGAGTCGGAATTGACTCGTCCGATGTGGATCAGGTGCAGCTGACAGTGGTTCATAAACCGGTCTTTCGGCTCTATTGCAATGAAGCTTATCAGTACGCCCATCGCGGCACCGTTTACCCTTACCTGATGGAAGTTGAACGCCTCAACGGTTTCGATCAGCCAATTCATCTGCAGGTCGCTGATCGCCAGATTAAAGATCTGGATGGCATCGAAATCCCGGAAACCACGATCGCTCCGGAACAGGCGCAGTTCATGCTGCCGCTTTATCTTCCGGAGACGATGCATATCAATGTTCAGGCACACTCCAATGTCTACGCTCAGGGACACGTGGCATTCGTCGATAAATTCGGCCAGCAACAGACGATGCTGGTGGTTTCCACCATGCGCTGCATGATCCGAACGCTGCCAACCGTTGTAAAACTGCGCAGCGTTGAGCGGGAGCTCGTGGCAGGCACGGACGCCACGATCACATGCACTCTTGTTCTTGACCGGACGCCAAACTTCACCGGGCCCATGCAGATCCAGTTGCTGGGACCGGCTCCGGGGATTGCTGCTGAAGCCGTCACGATCGAAGCCGGACAGAACACGGCTGAAGTGATCATTCAGATTGACCGGTCGGTTCCTCACGAGTCATCCGTGCCACTGCGATTCCGAGCCGTCGGCATGATGGACGACGATGTTCAGGTCGTCAGTGAAGCGACCGTAAAACTCGTTTTGCGGGATGCCGACGTTCCTGCCGACGATCGTTGACTGCAGGCACTGGACGAACTCTCTGAAAAGGCATTGCCTCCCTGGTCGATGAGGTTAAGATGCATTCTGGTGAATTGATGATTCTCTATCGTCCGGAGCGATACTTATGGCGAGCAATGCGCCCGTCGCAGGCAGTTTAAACGCAGTTCTTGACGAACTCGGAGGTATTGCGGCTCATCGAGTGCGGCGAGACCCTGCACCGGGGCGCGCAACAATGGCCGATCTTCTGAAGGCGAATGACGACGGCGCAACTTGCGAACTTGTGGATGCCACTCTGGTGGAGAAAGCGATGGGATGGAGTGAATCGTTGATCGCCGCAGTGTTGATCGAGTTGCTCGGTGGTTTTGTACGAAAAAAGAACCTCGGCCTCGTGTCGGGCTCGGATGGTTTCGTAGAAGTTCGTCCATCACTCGTCCGTGGTCCTGATGTGTCATACGTCTCGTGGGAACGCTTACCTGGTCATCAGGTTCCAACCATCGCTGTACCTCGCATTGTTCCGGACCTCGCGGTGGAAGTGCTCAGTGTCGGGAACACCTTGATGGAAATGTCCCGTAAACGACATGAGTATTTTCATGCCGGGGTCAGAATTGTGTGGATGGTGGATCCTCGTGAACGCACGGTTACCGTTTACACAGCAATGCATGATTATGTGATCCTTGGTGAAAGTCAGATTCTCACGGGCCACGATGTTCTCCCGGGGCTTGAGATCCGGCTTGCGGATGTCTTCGGAGAACTGGACCGCCGACCGCCATCTGCCGGGTAATCCTTGAGTTGCGAGTCCATTGCCGGTAATCTACTGGTCTGCATTGCTCCTCCATCACTGGTCGTGGGTTTCGACCTTCGCGTCGCAGACCTGCGCTCAGTCCCGCCAGTACCACAGCATGAAATCCGGTTCGGATGACAGTCAACCCACGATTCATACTCACTTATATCATCAGTCTCATCGTGGTGACTGTTGCGATTCAGAGTACGACACTGGTCGCTGGTCAGGAAGCAGATCCCGCGACTGCAAGCCCCGATTCTGCGAACCTCGTTCCTGAAGAATCCTTCACTCAACAAGTCCAGCCGCTCCTGCATAAGTATTGCCTGCGATGCCATAACGTCGACGACATGAAGTCGGGAATTCGAGTCGATCAGCTCGATGGTTCGCTGCAGGATCGGCATTTGTTCCTGTGGCGAGACATCCGAAAGCAGATCGACGATGGTGCCATGCCTCCGCAGGAGGAGACTCAGCCAACACCGGAAGAACGGAAATGGTTGTCGTCCTGGATTGAGCAGGCGATGAACACTGCGAAGTCTCGCGACACGCAGAAGAACGGATCCGTCCGGCGACTGACAGTTTCGCAATATCGAAACACCATGCGCGACCTGCTGAAGCTGGAAGAGAACCTGTCGGAAGTCCTTCCGCCGGATGGTGTTTCGAAGGAAGGCTTCGCCAACAACGGACAGGTGCTGGGGTTGTCGCCTTTGCAGATGGAGTATTACTTTGATATTGCGGAGAAGTCGCTCGATCTGTGCATCGTCGATGAAGATTCAAAACCGGTGATCCAGAATTTCCAGATGGAGGCTGGAGAGGGTATCAATCCGGATCCTTGCCAGGATGAGCTCATTCTTGGAGCCAACAGCCTGCTGCTGAACAGTCGTGATTTTATCGTGACGGAGCGTTCGCCAGCGAAGCCGTTCGAGTTCATCCCGTTCGCGATGCAGACAAAGTTTGACTTCATCGAAGGCTACATTGGCAATGGCAC
Organism: uncultured Chitinophaga sp.; assembly: GCA_964517865.1. Taxonomy (GTDB): domain Bacteria; phylum Planctomycetota; class Planctomycetia; order Planctomycetales; family Planctomycetaceae; genus SXXK01. The sequence continues at coordinate 7,024 of CAZFDW010000084.1, read as the reverse complement.
AATTCGCGAATGGCGGAATTTCAGCACGATCGATCACTCTGTCTTCGCCTGCATGCGGGGCACCGAAGGCTATCCGCTGGGTGAACCGTATCAGGCAGTTGCGGGCGGATTACTGCTTCGGCCTGCGATCCCGAGTCCTGAGATCTTTGGTGAGTCGAACACGTATGGGCCGATGGCAAATTTTAAGATTTCGCTGCGAGAGCTTCCGGACCACGGCGATTTTCGAGTGACCGTCCGGGCATCCCGATACGACGATGGTCTGCTGTTGGAATCTGCAACACCCGTTGTGACCCCGGTCGAGTCTGCAAGTCTCAGGATCGGCGTATTTTCCGAAGCGCATCACGCGGTGCCGACGATTGAGCAACCGGGCATCTATCAGGTGGATGTTTCGTGCGTAATGTCTGAGCCCGCTCATTTGCTGCGTTTGAAGATCGGTGACCGGAATTTCTCGCGATCGATCAGCAGCCAGCATCCGCAGGACGCCGCACCCGATGTCGCCGCCGGCGAGCAGCAGCATGCGATCCTCCTCATGCGCCTGAACGCCGGGCCACTCACGATCACCGCATCACGCAGCGAAAAAACGACGATTCGCCGCGTGGTGCTGTCGAGAGTCACGGATGACAGCGAATATGGAAAGAGCTTTCTCGCCTTCGAAGAGAGGTCTCCGCTCGTGGGCGTGCATCTCGGTCTTCGACGTGACTGTGGCAGTACACTGAATCCCGTCGGCATGCCTCAGACCGTCACGTCAGCTGAACCATCGGAGTTTGTCTTTTCCGGAGCCATCAACGATTTCCCTTACCCGGCGGTGGAGAAGAACAACGTCAATTATCTCGCAGGCATTCGTGAGATCGGCGTACGCAGCGAATACACCGATGGCCGCCCGATCCCGCGATTGAAGATTCACTCGATTGACTTTGAAGGGCCATATTACTCAAGCTGGCCACCAGCGACCCATCGTGCCATCTTTCACAATTCGCCAAATACCGACGACAAGCCGGCGTATGCTCGCGAGGTCGTGAAATCGTTTATGACGCGAGCCTGGCGTCGACCCGTGACTGACGCTGAATTGGCATCCGTCGTCCGCGTGTGGGAGACTTCGTTCTCTGATTCCGGCGATTTTCAGCAGAGCGTCAAGGACGCGCTGTTGGTGGTGCTGACCTCGCCACAGTTCCTGTTCCTGATCGAAAACAGTGCCACCCCGGAAGCGGAAGATCTGGAGAGTTGGGAACTTGCTTCAAAGTTGTCCTATTTTCTCTGGAACACGCCGCCCGATCAGGAATTGCTGGACGTTGCCGCTGCGAAGACGCTGCACGAGTCGCTCCCTGCGCAGTCAGACCGCCTGATGCAGGATGCCCGCTTCAGTCAGTGCCTGCATGAGTTCGCATCGCAATGGCTGAGTCTCGATAGATTCGACGTGCTGGAAATTGATCGTAGCAGGTATCCCCTGCTGACGCGCGACGTGCGGGCGCAGCTGCGAGAAGAACCCGTTCAGTTTCTGCGTTATCTTGTTGATCACAATCTGTCGGTGGCCAACATCGTGCAATCGGACTTCATCGTGGCCAATGACACCGTGGCAAAATACTACGACCTTGCCGATCGATCCGAGAATGGGATTCAATTCGTGGCGATCAGACATGAGTCTCCGAATCTCGGGGGTATCCTGTCTCAGGCAGGTATTCTGGCCGGTCTCTCCGATGGTCGCGAATCGAATCCTGTCAAACGAGGCGCATGGCTGGCCCGAAAGTTCATTGCCGAACCGCCGGACGATCCACCGCCCAATGTGCCGCAGCTCAAAGACGACGGAACAGAACGGACGCTGCGCGAGAAATTGGAGCGGCATCGCCATCAGGATGGCTGTGTGAAGTGCCATTCGGGAATTGATCCGTGGGGAATCGCATTTGAAGAATACGACGCGGCTGGTCGATTCAAAAAGGAGCCCGCAGATGCTCGCTCGAAGTTGCCGGATGGAACTGAGGTAGCAGATCTGAAGGCTCTGAAAAACTATCTGGCCAACGACCGGATTGATCAGGTAGCGTTCAGCTTCATGAAACATCTGAGCTGCTATGCCGCCGGCCGCAGCCTGACCTACAATGAACTCGAATCACTGAAGGAAGAAGGAAAACGGTTGAAACCGGATGGCTATCGGATGCAGGATATGATTCGATTCATTGTGCAGAGTGATTTGTTTTTGAAGAAATAAGCCCCTTGTTCCGAGGCTCCAGCCTCGGAACACACTGCTGTGGAGGCTCCTGCCTCCTCTGTTATCTGCGAGGCCGGAGCCTCGGGGCAGTGCGTTCCAGGGCTTGAGACCCGGAACGAGATTGATTCGCCAACAGGAAACGAAACCATGCCGATCACAACTATCAATCGCCGCCGGTTTCTTCGCGGGGCGGCGGGAGTCTCATTGATCCTGCCTCGCCTGCAGCTGTTTGCAGACGATGCCGCACAGCAACGTCCGCGTCGCTTTTGTGCAATGTATACGGCCAATGGAATGTGCCTGCCCGCTCCGGCAAACGGCATTGACGACTGGAGTTGGTTCCCGGGGACAACGGGGCGTGACTTCACATTCGGGAAGTCCACGGAGCCTTTCAGTCGGTATCGGGATCACGTCAGCTTTCTGGGAGGACTCTATCATCCGTCCGGACCAAAAGCTGATCCGCATGTGTGCTCAGACATGTGGCTCACCGGAGCCCCGCTGCACAATTCAAAGCCGGGCGCCTACAATACCGTCTCCCTCGATCAGGTCATTGCCCAGCACACGAAACAGCACTGTCGGCAGCCTTCGCTTGTCCTGTCGATTGATGCGGGCGTGGGGTTTCTGTCACGCACCGGAACCATTTCCTACAACCTCGAAGGCAAACCGATCCCCGCCGAAAACAGTCCGCAGCGAGTCTTCGATCGACTGTTCCGCAGCAATCAGGAATCGGTTGCAGCCCAGCAGGCTCAGTTGACGAAACGAATTCGACTGGTCGATGCCGTGCTGGAGAATTCCAGGTCACTCAATCAGCAACTCGGGCACTCTGACCGCGAAAAGATGGATCAATACCTGACGTCGCTCAATGAAATTGAGCAGCGTCTGATGGCGTCCGAAAAATGGATCGCTGTCCCGCTGAAGACTCAGGATTACTCACACCTCAGGCTGGACGTCACGACCGAAAGTGAACCAGCCGAATACTATCGCAATATGTTTGATCTCATTGCATTGGCATTCGATGCGGATGTCACCCGATCGGTAGCCTTCATGCTGAACCGCGAAGATGGGATGGGCATCAGTGACACATTTCCGTTGAAGCTGGGCCTGACGAGAACTCACCACAACCTCTCGCACGCCGGTGACAAAGATGGCCAGCTGGAATTCGCGAAGTACGATCTGTTCCTGAGCGAACAGATCGCCGGATTCCTCGGCCGCCTTCAGGGGTACAGGGACTTCGAAGGCACAGTGCTCGACAATTCCATCGTGCTCTTCGGCAGCGGCTGCAGCACAACGCACAATCCCACAAATCTCCCGACGCTGATTACTGGCGGCTCCGGTATGGGCCTGAAACATGGAACACATTGGCATCAGGATAAGACGCCCATGTGCAATCTGTACGTCAGCATCCTGCGTGCGATGGACATCCCGGAAACGTCGTTTGGCGACAGTACAGGCCCGCTGACTGATTGTATCTTTACCACACCGCGGGGTTCACTGACGGCGGCCTGAAGGTGTAACGTCTGTTCGAATAGTTCCGGAATCCACTGTCTCTCGGTCCGGAATGGCCAGCACCGTCTTTTGAAATTCGATGCCGCTGAGCGTCGTCCTCCCTTCGAATGACGACACACCAACTGAATCTTGTGGTTTCGCCGGCCCCGGATCTCTCGGTAGAGTTTCCACGGTTTCCGGGGCCCGGTTTGCCGGTCCAATGGCAGGAACATCGGGGCGAGATCACGCGCCTTGGTTCGGACATGCTGGTCCGTTCGCTGATCGATAACGAACAGGGAGCGATTCTGATTGCCGGCATCAGCGAAGCGAAACCGCTCGGTAATTCCGCGCGGTTTTTGGAATCCGCGAGTGTTATGAATGCATTGGATCCGGCATCTCAGGCCAGACGCCCCACCCGGTTCCAAACTGCCCGAAGACCTGCTGTTCAGTCCCGGCACTCTGGGACACGGTTCGTTCTCCGGTTGCGTGTTTGTCGTGGATCCTGAGCAGCAGCTCGTGATTACACAGGTCCGTCGCCACTCTGGCCCGCGCGACACAGAGTGGTCGGCCAGGTTCTTCCGCACGATTGCTGACGTGACATCGGACAGCGATGCCAGAAACTGAGCGTCACCAGACAGTTCAAATTGGGATCGCCGTCGCAGCGTGAAGCAGACTCATGAAGTATCGCCATGCCAACCAGGCACAGTTCATGCCTGAAATTCTCGCTGGAGGATCTCGCACTCGCGGGCACCATAGCCCGCAGCGCTCAGCGTTCTGGCGGCGTTCGCCGTGATATCAGGCAGGAAACGCTCATTGTTGCGTTCTGAGGACACTGCCAATCTCCCCAATTTGATGACGGATGGCGCAAATTATCGTACCGCAATCAGGCCCCCGGTCACCAGCATCCTGGCTAAAATCAGCAGGGTCGGCCAGTTTGTGAGTCCATAACGGTGTGTGTGGGAGCAGTCGCGGATTTCGGCAAAGGCACAATCAAACGCGACTACACCGCGGAATCGCGGACTGAAAACTTCGCCGAGTTGCCGATACTTGAAGATATTTGCCGGATTCGCCACCAGGCCCACGATTTTTTTTCTGAGTGACCATTTCCGGCACACAGTTTCTGTTGACTTGCGTCCGTCAAGTCCTGGCGATTTGCCTTTTATCAGACGTGGTTTAAGTTTCAGGAGTCACGCAATTTTAATTCAACAATCTCGATCCTTTGCACATCGCAGCGAGAAGAGGAACCCGATCCATGGACATTCCCAACATCAGCGGGTTGACAATTCTCGCCTGGGCCATTGCCTGTGTCTGGATTTCGTTTGTCATCGTTTTTGCCAACGCCTGCAGAAAGCGATCAGCATTGCGGCCGATGATCGATTCTCCGAAATTGTGGAAACTTCCGAAACTCAGCGTCATCGTGGCGGCTCGCAACGAGTCGGCTTGCATTGAAACCTGCATTCAATCGTTGTTCCGCCAGGACTATCCGGATCTCGAAGTCGTCGCTGTCAATGACCGAAGTACCGACGATACGGGGGAAATTCTTGACCGACTGGCCATTGAATTTGCAGATCGATTGCGAGTCATTCATGTCTCGTCGTTGCCGTCCGGATGGTTCGGAAAGCCACACGCTCTGGATCTGGGAATGAACAGTGCGACTGGAAGCATGGTGTGCTTCACCGACGCCGACTGTGAGTTTCTGGCACCGGCAGCATTACGAACCAGCATCGTGGAGATGCTTCGCGGTAACATTGATTTCTTCTCGATTGCGGCGAAGTACACGATGAATTCGCTGCGGGAATGCCTGGCCGTTCCGTGTTGTGCGGAGGCTCTGCTGATATGGCTACGACCGGAGCGTGTCAGTGATCCTCGCTGGCCTGATGCGTTTGCAAATGGTGCGTTTATCATGGCACGCAGAGCCGCATTCGAGTCCATCGGGGGCTGGGGTTCCGTTCGCACGAAAATCAGCGAAGATCTGGAACTGGCGCGAGTTGCGAAACGTTCAGGTTTGCGGCTGGGTGTGGCACAGGGCGAAGGTTTCTACCAAACGGGTTCGTATGGCACCCTGCGCGAATCCTGGAATGGCTGGAGTCGGATCTTCAAAGGAGCGCTCACGCCGACACAACTGATGATGACACTGGTCCGCATGCTTGTCATGTTCGTACTGCCGCTTGGCGGGATGTTATGGGGGCTGTCAAATGCGATTCAGACTGGAAGCGTCGAATGGATGACTCACGGTGCGGGTTTGGGTTTTGCAATCGCGTTTGGTCTCAGGTGCGCTTTGGACGTGGCCTTGTTCTGGCTGGTAGGGGCGCCGCTCGCGACGGCTCCGTTGGCCCTTCTGGGGCGGCTATTCGTCATCGGCGCAGTCACACGTGCGTTGCTGTCTCATGCAGGACTCGTCCACACTCATTGGCGTGGTGCGACATTCGTCTCCGGGCGGATGATCACGCCGGGACAGGCGCAGCCGCAGGCGTAGAGCCAAATCCAACGGATTCGAGCAGCACCGGTTGCCGCCCGGCGCGAAGCAATTTCTGCACTGTCCGTTCGATCTGTGGGAGAAACCCACGCTCCAGATCAAGGGGATGCAGGACGACACACGGTAGAGCATGCCTTCGGAACCTGTATTGAAGTTCCCCCAATCGATATCCCGCGCGGCACAGCAGTCGAATTGGTGAAACGTCCCAGACCCAGGTTGACAGCGCCAGCCGCTGACCTGTTGACGTCACAACCTGACCATATCCCACCGTATAATGGATACCGAATTTCGCGAGACGTTCAGGAGTTGCGAACCCTGTGCGGTAAGTGGGCGCGATAAATCCGCAGGCTGGCCGGCCCATCCATCGCGCCAGTATCTCCTGGCCTGCTGCGAGGCGTCGGTCCGTCTCCACCGGATCCAGACCATTCATTTCGTCCTTCCCGTCCGCGATCTTCGACACCATCCCACCCTTACCAGGCCGAAAGTGTTCATATCCATGCAGCTGAATGTTTGCGTATTCGGCGCACACACGGTCCAGGAATGGTCGATCCTTGTCGCCCAAAGGCACTCCGCCCCAGCACGGGACGACAGCGGCGGACATCGCGTTCCCTACCAATGGCGCCAGAGACCGTGTGAACGCGGCCACGTGCGAAGCATAGATCGGAGCCACGTCATGCAGCATGACGCAGAATGACCGCGCAACGTCCAACTGTTCAGGATTCTTTGTCATAGCTTGATGTTGAGTCACCGAGTCGCAATGCCGGCGACTTTCGCCTCTGGAATTCAAGTTGGCTGCCGATGCCGAAAAAACGGGACGGACTGTATCTAAAGTCCTTCATCGACTCCAGATCGATTCTCCGTGTGCA
>CAZFDW010000083.1:0-16842 GCA_964517865.1 uncultured Chitinophaga sp. | reverse complement strand
AAAGAACGTCTGTGCGCGGCGGCAGCAGTCCATGCGCCCGCATGTAGTCGCCCGATCGAATCAGTACGAGCGGTTTGGTGTCATTGATCTGTGTAAAGCCCAACAGCACAGCCAGGAAAATCACCGCCCAACGGAGCATAAAGTCGCCGCGAACGGCCTCTTCTTCAACCATCTCCGGGGTCAACGGCTCCTCTTCGGGCAATTCATCCGGCAGGTCCCGTGCATCGGAAAACACGCTGCCGGTTGAGTCGGCTACCACGTCTGGAGAAACATCTGGTTTTGGGGATTCGGAATCCTGGGAGGCGTCGCCGGACACTCGGAAGTCTCTCATTCTGGGTAATTCTGTCGCTGGAATCCGCGCAGCGCGGCACCTGAACTGAGGATACGCCGGTTGTGTTCGATTTGTTGGGCCAAGTTGCCACACGCTGCCTGGGGAGTACGCATTCCGCTCAAACAATGGTCAGGACCAGCTCGGTCGGAGGCAGCCCGGCGAGTTGGGTCGTGGTAGTTGTGTGGACAGATTGCAGGCGTATGATACACCGTATCAATTGGGATTTTTCTCTGATTCCAGTCGCGACGGACTGGCATGTGCCCAAAGGTTGAGCCGTTTCCGCCCGGGTTCCTTTCACATCTTCTTCACTCATCTGCTTCCCATCATGAAATCCATCCCTGACAACGTTCGTCAACAGCTCGATAACGCCTCCCAGTCTCACCTGCTGCAGTTTTGGGACGAACTTTCCGAATCCGAACGAATTTCTCTGCTGAATCAGTTTAGCAACACCGATCTGCAGATGCTCGACGAGATCTGGCGGTCATCCACGAACGGCGATTCGCCGTTGGATGCGACAGCCCGCATCGAATCGGCAAAAAATCCCGGTCGGGTCGTGGCCCAACCCCGCACTGCCGGCGACAACGATCGCTGGAAACTGGCCACGCAACTTGGTGAACGTGAATTGCAGGCTGGCAGTGTCGCCGTGATCACTGTTGCCGGAGGTCAGGGAAGCCGCCTGGGATTTGATCATCCGAAAGGCATGTTTCCCATCGGTCCAAAATCGGATCGCACATTATTTCAAATCTTTGCCGAACAGATTCTGGCACGACGGCGACGGCATCAAGCCACAATTCCGTGGCTCATAATGACCAGTGATGCGACTCATACAGAAACCGTTGAATTCCTGAAACAACACAAGTACTTCGAACTTGGCAAGGACACGGTGCATCTGTTTCAACAAGGAAGCCTGCCCGCCCTGGATGCTGCCACCGGACGCATTCTGATGACCAGCCGCAGCGAGCTTGCGCTCTCCCCCGATGGACACGGTGGACTGGTGGCGGCAATGGCAAATGCCGGCCTGTTGGATGTGCTGGCTCAACAGGACATTCGGCATCTGTTTTATCATCAGGTGGATAACCCGACAGCGATCATTTGCGATCCTGCTTTGATCGGATTTCATGCTCAGCAACGCTCGCAACTCACTACAAATGTGGTGCGTAAGGTCAGTCCGACCGAACGCATGGGAGTCCTTGTTGATATCAACGGTCGCACCGAGATCGTCGAATACAGTGAACTGACGCCCGAGCAGGCAGCTCGAAGCGATTCCAGTGGCGACTGGATCTTCTGGGCTGGAAACACGGCCATTCATGTGTTCGACCGGGAGTTTCTGGAACAGTTGGCGGAAGACGGCGGCAAACTTCCACTACATGTCGCTCGCAAGAACGTCGCTTTCATCGACGATCTCGGTGCATCGATCAAACCGGATGATCCCGCAACGCCGAACGCGATTAAACTGGAACGATTTATCTTTGACGCATTGCCGATTGCCGAGCGAACGCTGATTGTCGAAGGCAACCGCATGCGGGAATTTAATCCGGTCAAGAATCGTGATGGTGCAGATTCCCCTGAGACCTCCCGGGCCGCATTGTCCCGTATCGGACGCGAATGGCTGGCGGCGGCAGGTCATGCGGTCGCCGATGACGTGCCTGTCGAAATCAGCCCACTGCTGGCACTGGATGCAGAAGAATTGGCCAGGAAGATTGCGACCGGAATGATCAGCGTTGATGAACTTTGAGTTTGGTATCTACAGGGCACAAAATGTCGTCAAGTCAGGCAGGCAGGCAAACGGTCGAATTCCTGGGCCAGCCAAAGTTGACGAATTGGAAAGTGGAGTTTGGAGGACGACGCACAAGAATGATGAGACCAGAGAATGGGGTGTCGCCGATCAGGGACAGGAAGTCATCCCGGTTGCAGGTCACCAGGATGTAGTCGCTGTCATTCGCGTATCGGAACACGTTCTCATCCCGGGTGGTCGTCGGCAGGACTTCACGCAGGCGGATGACTTGGTGGTCCATCGCTTTCAATGCATACGCTGCATCTTCGGGGACATCATGGTCGAAGAAGAAAATCATGCGTCCGGCTGCATCTGACGTGAAACGAGGAGATCAATTTCTCCTCGATGATCCTCATAGTAGGCGAGACACTCGTAAACCTGAGCGCGAGTGAGTGTGGGAAAACAGTTCGCCACTAAAGTTTCGACGGACTCACCAGTTTGCAGTAGCGAGATTACGTCGTGCACGCCGATTCGAGTCCCTTCGACGATGGCCTGCCCGCTGCGAACACCGGGGACGCTGGAGATGTAGTGATAACCGGATGACGGCATTTTGGCTGATGTATTCATGACAAAAAGGATTCGGTGTGGCGATATTCGTGGCTAGCCGCAACACCGGGCGCATGTCACGAAATTTCAGAAATTGCCGTGGAGTGGCATCGCCGGAATCGGCTGTGGTTTACAGCAACGAACGTTCTGCCGGGGCCAGCGATTGGGATTCCGCCTACATCCGCAAAATTATTAGCTGCGGCCAGCCCGTTGCATGGCGGCGTTCCACGCCTCCGGTGTCAGCACTTCCGCTTCTTCCACCAACAGGCGTGGAATGTCTTCCAGAATTGGATACCGCAGTCTCACTTCCGGATTTGTACAGACCAGAGATTCGCCATCCGGCACAAGGTCACTGTGACACTTCGGACAAACGAGATAGCTCCTGGATTTTTCGAAATTAAATGTCATGGAATATTGCTCGGCAAAAATACGACTGAATGATGAATGCCTGTTCAATCTCGCTCAGAATCCCCGCAACGTTCGAATATCGGCAAACGTCCGCAGCGAATAATCAATCCCTGCATAATCCAACGCCGAACACAAGGCGCGGACGGCAACGCCCATGCCGTCGGGGCCGCTGAAGCCGCCGAACTGGCCGCCGCCTTTTAAGTGGGGCTCCGCCTCCAGATAGAAACCTTCGATGCCCAGTTTCTGCAGTCGCTGCTGGATCACCGGCAGTTGCTCGCGTAAGTCGCGAAAGATCATTTCATGGCCGGAATCGCCGTCCGTACATGGCACAAAGTTCCTGAGGCGATCTTCATCCACCGCTCCTGTCCAGACCAGACTCGGATCAATCCGATAGTCCTTGACATGCATCCAGCCCAGCCATGGAATCGTGGCCCGGTATTCTTCGTAAACCTGAACGGCGTTTTTATTCTGAGCGGCCACGTTGCCACCGTCGAAGATCAGGACCATCGATGGATGATTCACGCGCTTCGCCAGTTCCGCCATGAGCGGCCCCGTTTCGCCAACAAGATTCGGCTCGATTTCAAGACCGTACACCAGACCAGCCTCGGCACAGGTTTCTGTGATCGTGCGAATCTGATCGGCCGCCAGGTCCAGATGCTGCTCAGGCTTTGTACCGCGCGGATGGTAGAATGAAAATCCCCGAATCAGTTTCGTGTCCAGAGCTTTTGCGCATGCGATTGTGCGGGAGACCTCACCCCGCATGTATTCATCGAACGGCACGAACTTGTTGTGCGACCCGTCATCGACGTTGAGCAATTTCACTTTACCGACACGCGCACCGATGCTGGTGACGCGAACACCGTATTCGGCATGCATCTGCTTCAGTCTGTCGAGCTTTTCGGAGCTGAGTTCCGTGACATGCTCAATCTTGCCGTCACCGAGGACGTCAATAAACCGCGGGCTGTAATTGCGGATTCCGATGGCTGCCAACGCCGTCATCTGTTCAAGCGCCGTACGCCGATTTGCAGCTTCATCCGCAAACGCGCTGATAATTACTGAGGGCTTGCTCGCCATGATTGTCTCCGAAGAATTGCGGATGGAAGGCGGCATTGTTCTGGGAATCGCATCGTTGCACAAGTCATCAGGATTTTGGTGGTCTGGAGATGAGTGTCCAGGGTCCTGGAATCGCAATTTGAATCAGCCACGCAGATTTCGTGTTCAGCATCAAGTGAATTCCGAATCCTGGATTTGAGGTCGGTCGTGGGCTATCCATGGAATCACAGTCGGCGGAGCGACTGCGCTACGTAGGCGATGTCGCTCCGCCGACTCGCATTTCTGTCAACGCTCGTTCGCAACCAACGCCACATCGCGAAGGCCGAACAACTCGCACAGCAATCTCCCTGCGATCTTTGCGTTCTTTCGCGGCCAACCTGTGCTTCGTTTCCCCTACTTCTCCGAAGGCACAAGACGCAGGTAATCGACGGCAACCATATAGCTCTTGACGGCATCCGGGCTGGCTCCCATGATCTCCAGATTCAGGCGATGGCTGCCATTTTTCAATGAAACTTTGGGATACGTCAGCACACCGGTGGTGATGACTTCCGGGCCGTTGTAAAGATCCAATCCCGCATCCAGGACGGTATCGTCGATAGACAGTTTTACGAGACCATAGTCAAGAGCTCGGGTGAGGACAATTTCGACGTCGTAGGTTCCGTCCTGCTCGACAGGAATTTCCAGCGACAATCTGTCGCCGGGTTTCGCACCGGTCCACCACAAATGATCCGTGCCGCTCCAATGATCTGCTTTGAAGCCGCCCATGTTCTGGCTGGCGGCTGTACCGCCGGTTTTTTCCACGATCTTCATGAACTCCCCTTCGATCGCGCCGGGAACTTTGCCCGTCGCCGCATCGATAGGAGACGACGGACCGGCGAGCACCACCTGACCTGGACTACCGAGGTATGCGATCAGATCACGAACTTCTTCTTTTGTCATCGGATCAAGCTGGCGTTCCGGCATCATGGAGACGGTCGATAAACTGCGTTCTTCAATCTCAGACTTCGGCACGACCACTTTGTCATTGATGGTCTGAATGGTCAGCGCACTGTCGGTTTCCTGTTTGAGCAATCCACTGATTGCGCGGCCATCTTTCAATGCGACGACCGTCATCTGATAATCACGCCCCACGACCGCGCTTGGGTCGAGCATGTTTTCCAGAATGTAATCGAGATTGGCTCGATTGGAACCCGTGATGTCAGGACCGATCTGGCCACCGGCACCGAACAGGAGGTGACAATTCTGGCAGGTCTTGAGAAAGATTCGGCGACCGTTTCCGACATTCGCTTTGGCGAGCGATTTCGGAGTCAGTTCCTTTTTCCACACAGCCACCTGCTCTTTTCGATCGGTTGAGGTTTCACGAATCTCACCCCAATGTGCTTTCAGCAGATCGTTCAATTCCTTGTTGTTGAACGACAGAATCTGCCGCACATGGTAGGCATGCAGATCACCGCTCGGCACCGCACCAGCCCCGATGTTTGTCAGGAGGAGCTTTGTCCAGGTCGGCCGTGAAACCAGTGTACTGATGGCATCCGCGCGGACTTCGTTGCTGAGTTTCTTGTAGTGATCCAGCAGCGTGGCTGGTGTCCGGTCGTTGCCGAGTGTCGAGAGTGCTTTTACGGCAGCGGACTGCAGGTCCGCGTTTGTGAGGACGGCATCGCTCAGCAGCACATCGGCTGTCTCTTTGTCCTGGCCCTTGACCAGAACATCGAGTGCCTGCCGTCTGCGGGCAATCTCCTGTGCAGGATCGGCCAACAATGCCCGCATCGGCCCGAAAACCCGCTGATCGCCAAAGAGTACTGCGAGTTGGTCAGCTCGATCACGCACGTCCTGCTCTTTGCTTTTCGTCAGTGCTTCGTAAGTCCCCTTCCATACTTCGGGCATTGGAATGGCGACGCGGCCTTCGAACGATGCCATCATTTCTTCCATGATCAGCACCTGTAATTCAACGTCTTTCGTCCCACCCAGTGCGGCAACGACGGCAGGCAGAGTGTCATTCTGAGCGGCCGCACGACGCAGAATAAATCGCCGCAGCGTGGGGATTTTTGTTTTCAATGCCAGCTCGATCGCCTGCGTTGGGTTCTCGGCAACCAGTGGTTCGACACCGTACCATATCATCAGTGGCAAATTGTGGTCTTCAGCGTCTTCGCCGTGCATCGCCAGCGCCGAAGCGACGCCCCAGCGTTGAGCGCTTGGAAGGCGCTGCAACGCGGAGGTGAGGTACAGTCGGACGATCGCCGATGGATCGCTCGCGGCAAGTTCCACGAGGTGTTGCAGAATATCGTCGGAGATTTTCTGATCTTCCAGCTCAAGCTGAATTGTCCACGCCCGAATATACTCCTCTTTATCATGCAGTAACGACTGAACCCGATCTTCGGTTAGACCACCCAGCACATGCAGGCTCCACAAGAATCGCAGGCGCCTCTCGACAGGTTTCGAATTGTCGCTGGCCATCGTCCAGAGACTCTCAGCGGCCTTCGGTGAGCAGCCTCGTTCCATCAGCAGCCGCCGAGCAGTGCGGACGTGCCAGTCGTTCTTATGTTCGTGCGCCGCCAGCAGCAGCTCTTCGGTCCACGCGGAACCGTCAAACTTCGACGGTCTCATGTCGCCATAAGAAATCCGATAAATGCGACCGTTGGATCGGTCCCAAATCTCCGGGTTCGTGCGGTGGCAGGCATTCTTGTCGTACCAGTCGATCAGGTACACACTGCCGTCCGGACCGTAGCGCAAATTGATGCCGCGGAAATAGTGATCGTTGGCCAGCATCAGGTCTCTGCCATGATGACCAACGAATCCTGAGCCTTCTTCGCGTTCCAGGACGTCGCAGTTAATGCGATTCCCATGGACATTATTGAAGTAGATCTTGTTGCGGTATTCGTCGGGCCAGTTATCACCCAGGTAAATCATGGCTCCACAATGTGCGTGTCCGCCGCCCGCATCGGCTGTCGCGCCGGAGGCCTTTGGTTCATGTCCCCACCATGCAGAATCGGCGATGTTGCCGGCATAGTGGGCGTGGTCAGCGATCGTCTGAATATCTTCATACGTGTATGGATTGAAATGCTGGCCGCCCTGGCGAAAATAGCGGCCTCCCTGAATGACGTGCCACAGATGCGGAATCACACAGGCCGTCAAAAACGCCTGGCCTTTGTCGTTGAAATCCACGCCCCATGGATTGCTGGTGCCGTTCATGAACGCTTCAAAAATGTCCTGCTGCGGATGATACCGCCAGACGGCGGCATTGAGCGGCAAACGGTCGTCGTCTGCCGCACCTGGCTTGCCGACTTTGGAATGCGTGAACACGCCGTGGCATCCGTAGAGCCAGCCGTCCGGTCCCCAGATAAACGTATTCAGCGTCTCATGCGTATCCTCCCAGCCGAAGCCGTCACGCAGCACGATGGCACCCGGTGGCACGTCTTTCGGGAACTGGAGTTCTGTTTGCCCCGTGAGCGGCAAGGCGCTAGCCGCCGGTGATGTCCTCAGACCAGTCACAATGCCACCGGCGGCTAGCGCCGTGCCGCTCAGACTGCGGTCATCCTGCGCGATTGCCTGGTCCGGCACGTCGTCGCCATCTCGATCCGGGATGAACATCAGATAAGGAGCGGCCCCGACGTAAACGCCACCAAAGCCGACTTCCAGACCGCTCACAAGATTCAGGCCTTCGATGAACGTCTTTGAAGTATCAAAGACACCATCGCCCGTCGTATCTTCGAAGATCAGGATTTTGTCCTTGCCTTCACCATCGGGAGCCCGCAGAGGATACGTATGCGCTTCCGCAACCCACAGTCGTCCTTTGTGATCGAAACACATGGCCACGGGCTGATGCACCATCGGTTCACCGGCCGCCAGTTGCACCTTGAAGCCTGGTGGAACCGTCATGTTCTTTGCGGCATCACCCGGCGACAATCCTGCGGCCATATCCTTTCGTTTCTGTGGCCGAGACTGTTGAAATTCAACTTCGGTCACAGTCTTCGCCGTATGCATCAGCACGTTCGCGCCCTTCATTCCGCCGCAGGCAATATCGATCAGTCCATCCTTGTTAAGATCTTCGACAACAAGTCCTCGTCCAATCCCCGCCTCGCCGTCAGCGAGATGAGGAATGTAATCGACGGATCCATCGTCGCTGCGGCTGAGTTCAAACCAGTACACCACCGCACCAGCATCCCACATCGGGCTTTGGGCATGATGCGACCAGTAAGTTTTTCCGGTCACAATGTCGAGCAGTCCGTCGCCGTTCATGTCGGCAAGTTTGACGGCATGAAGTTCCGTGAACAGGATTCCGTAAGGGCTCTCTTCTTTTGTCGTGCCCATCAGCAGATGCTGTGCGAACTGAATTTCGCCGTCGGCATCGGTGCCCGTATTTTCGTACCATGCCAGCCCGAAATCATGAGCACTCAGAGCTGTAATAATATCTGCATCCCTGTCTCCATCGACATCGTAAGCAAACATGTCTGCGCCGGCGCGAGCGAACGGATGCTTATGAAATTTCCAGATGCCTTCGACGGCACCGTCCGCTGGCTGTTCCATCCAGCCATCGGTGGCGATCATGTCGATACGTCCGTCTGAGTTCACATCACCTATGCCGAGTCCATGGCCAAAGGGAGTCGGCGCAGTCGGTTCAGAGATCGACACAAACTTCCACGCGCCCAGCGGTTCTCCCGGCTGCGGAACATAAAAGCCGTAGTTTCCTGTTCGCGTACAAACAAGTTCCGGGATCCCGTCGCCGGTGATGTCTGCAAACTGCGGCGCTTCGTTACTGACGGAATCAGCCACCTGAAATTTTTCCCACAGTCCCGTCAGGCCGTCCTTGCCAGGATTGCGATAGACGTAGCCAGGTGTTCCAGGAAATCCCACCACCAGAATGTCGTTCGCTCCATCTTTGTCGAAGTCATGCACCCAGTTGAAAAAGTTGTCGGCATAGCGGTCGCGATTCTGAGGCACCGCAGGATAAATTTCCTGTTTCGCCGTGTATTCCGGGCCGGCGTACCAATGAGGCCCATACACAATATCAGTCATGCCGTCGCCATTCAGATCACCCGCGGCAATGCCTTCTGAGTAATACACATCTGACAACTGCTGCCGCGAAAACGAATGCAGTTGCAAGTCCTGAGCCGTCGCAGTTGACACAATCGCCAGCAGACACAGGATCATCAGTAAACGTGATTTCATCGGTGGGATCCAGAAACGTGGGTGAAAAGAATTCCGCGAAGCAGACTTCTCCTCAGGACAAAAAGACTTGCAGGAAACAACATGTTGCCAAATTGCGACGAAAATAGCCAGACATTGAATTGTTCCGGCCGGTGATACTCGCCGAACGTTGCCTTCCTGCCACACACGCAGGGTTTCCATCCAGAGCTCCGGGCCTGTGCGCGTGGGTGCACATCGCGTTTCCCAACTTCCGTATCCCCGCACCATGGTTTGCGATCTAAGGTTCAAATTGTCTGAATTGCAGTGCAACGACACGTTGCCGTGAACACAGTGATTCCTGGAATCTGAACGCAGAAGTCGAAATCTATCCCTGAATCCGTCCTGATAACAGAATTTCCAACGATGGTATTTCAATTCATTCCATCTCAGCCATGCCGTGGATTCGCGGATGACGACATGCTCGAGCCACTCGCGCAGAATTCCAGTGACGGAAGCGAGGATGCCGCAGTTTCATCGAATTCACAAAAACTGAAGTCGTTATACTTCCGGCTTCCATGGTTGCATATTTCGGTCCTGAGCATGATTTTGATGACGGGGCTTGTTGTTGAAATTCTGGTACAGCACGCATTTGATCGTGGACACAATCAGACGTCGTTTTTCGAGAGTTTCCTGCCCGGTAACGCAGTGACGATAGTCTTTGGTTTCTGGTTCGCTGTCTACGGCTGTGTGATCAATCGACAATTGCAACAAAAGATTCACGATCAGGAACAACTCGGACCGTACACGCTGCACGAACTCATCGGCTCCGGCGGCATGGGGGATGTGTACCTGGCTGAACACCAGTTGTTGAAACGAAAGTGCGCGATCAAGCTGATTCGTCGCGACAGGACATCCGATCGTCGAATGCTGGCCCGCTTTGAACGGGAAGTCAAAGCCACCGCACAGTTGACGCACTGGAATACAGTGCAGGTGTATGACTACGGACGCACACCGAATGGTACGTTCTACTACGCAATGGAGTATCTGAAGGGACTAAATCTTCGTCAGTTGGTAGATCAATTCGGGCCGCAATCACCAGCGCGGGTTGTCTACATACTGCGTCAATTGTGCGGCGCGCTGCATGAGGCTCATTGCTGTGGACTTGTGCATCGCGATGTGAAGCCAAGCAATATCTTTCTGGCAGAGCGTGGGCATGTGTACGACGTCGCCAAACTCCTCGATTTTGGTCTGGTCCGGACGGCTCGCTTCGGCCCGGATACGATCTGCTGTGTCAGCGGGGAATTGCAGGGATCACCTCGATTCATGTGTCCGGAACAGGCGCGTGGTCAAAAGCCTGACTGCCGGGGAGATATCTATTCGCTGGCAGCCGTCGGCTTTTACCTGCTTTCCGGTCGCGCTCCTTTCGAAAATGAGAGTCCTGTAAAGCTGGTCCTTGCTCACGCGACACAGCAGCCTCCACGGCTGGAAGATTTCGGAGTGGATGTACCGCCGGACCTGTCAATCATCATTGCAAGGTGTTTGAGCAAGCATGCGGCAGAACGGTTTCAGACGCCTCGTGAACTTCAGGAAGCTCTGGATGACTGTGTCTGCGCCAATGACTGGACGTGGCGCACTGCCGAAGCCTGGTGGAAAAAACATCCGGAGCAGGATCAGGGGCAGGCCGACGAACGGACGAACCTGGCTCTGGAAACCCAAACGGTCGCAAAAGTCAACTCACAGGATCCTGATGCAACACTGATCTTGAGCAATCGTATGGCATTCGGCGGCATACTCTGAAAGCAGGGTACTCAATTCGTCGATGACGAAGTCCTGCCTTTTTGTGTCAGAGATTCAGCTGCAGCCAGGTTGATGGGTCGTGCGCAATCGGAAAATCAGCACCGATACTCAGCGGCAACTCGCCAAGTTCTGTGTCTGCCACGACGACATAAAAACCCAGATGGCCGATCTCAGGCGTCTCTGCGAAACCCGGCATCTGCGCGGCTGGTATCCAAACCTCCAGTCGATAGCCATCGCTGTACGTTCCAGCGGCAATCACCATTCTTTTGGCATCCTGGTCGCGGCGCGTGCCACGCTGTTGAGCGATATCAACAAACTGCACGGTCGGCTGGTCATTGAACTCATCGTCTGAGGGGAAAATTCTCAACGCCGTACAAAATTGTGTCGCGCGATGGACGTTTGCAGTCTGTCGCGTGTCAATGAAAACTGAAACATAGTCGGAATGCTTCAGGTCATGTTGCCGCCCGGAAATTTCCTGTTTCTTGCCATGCACAGCCAATTCCATTGCCAGACCATTGGGATTCCATGCCAACCTGACATTAAATCCCGCTGACCCTTCATTCATCGTGGCTGGTACAAATATTGTCGCGGTTTCCGGCAGTTGCAACGGCAGACCTTTTTTCCTCGGCAGGTCATCCATCCGCAGCACAGACAATTGATACTGAAACAGAAACGATGGTGGTACAATCATGGATCAGACTCAGACTTTCCTGCTGGCGTCCTGTTCGGAAGGGGTGAATCGTCAGGCGACGAATCTGCTTCCATCTTCATCACGATGGGATACAGCCACTTTGCCCACATAAAGTACTGGAGCACGAAGAACAGGAGCAATCCAAAACCAGCCAGCACCATGAGCAGGACACCCGGGATCACAACTGCCGCTAATCCAGTAAAAGCTGCGGTCAGGACAAAACCCACAAACAGAGCGATGGCGACTGTTGGTGGTTGAGCCTCACGCTGCCTCGCAGCCTGCGGTCGTGGCAGCGGCAATCTGGTCATGTCAGATTTCCGCTGCGGATGATATCATGCAGCGCTTCGTACCGAATCTGCATGCCATCCTGAATCGCAGCCAGAACTTTGTCTTCGGTCAACAGATAGCCCAGCATACCGCCAGGGGGTTCGAATTCGACTCGATCGATCAGTCGGCACTGGCTGGCACCGATGATTTCAATCTGCTGCGCGTGCTTCCATGCTCGCAACGGCCCTTCCACCTGGTCCTCAGTAATCTGCAACTCTTCCACTGTCACGTATTCGTGAGTCGCACGTTGCTTGAATCCGTATGCCGTAATCCGGAACTCGATCCGTTGCCCAAGCGTTACAATTTCGGGCGCCGACAGAATTTCCAGTTCCAGATCAGGATCACTGATGTGTGGCAGGTTTGCGGTGCGTCCCAAAAATGCCCGCAGGTCTGCAGCGGAACATTTGAGAATCGACGAAGACAGCGATTCCGGCATAATTTTAATCCCGCACAGTTTTCTCGGCCAGCACCAGGTCCAGATGACCCTGAAGGCGAACCTTTTCATCTTCCGGAGCCAGCGTCAGCGCGGTCCCGAGCCATTCTTTTGCTTCGGCGAACTGGCCATTTTCGGCGAAGGCGACCGCGAGTGTATCAAGTGTGTTCCATTGCTTGTATTCAGTGATGGCGCACGCCTGTTTTGCCAGCTTCAATGCACGTGCTTTGTCACGGACCGAGTCGTCCGGTGCCGTCGCCAGCAACCATGCCAGATCGTTGACCGCTTCGTAGGAATTCGGGCGGAACCGCATGGCGGACTCCAGGTCGGCTATGGCTTTTCCATGTTCGTTCTTCTCGACATAGGCAAACGCCCGGTTTTCCAGAGCATCAATGTACTGCGGATACGTCTTCAGGGCCTCCGTAAAATCCGCAATGGCCTCGTCGAGCTTTTTCAGTTGATGATGCACAACGCCGCGATTGTTCAGTGCCTCGGGATATTGCGGCACCAGATTCAATGCAGCCTGCAGGTCCAGCATCGCATTTTCCTGATCTTCAAGTGCGATATAGGCCAACGCTCGATTGTTCAACACCAGCGGATTTTTCTTTTCAATCGCAATCGCACTGGTGAAGTCCTGGATGGCGGCCTTGAAATTGCCCTTAAAATATCTGACCTGTCCCCGGTTGTTCAGAGCCCCGGCATTTTGAGGTTCCTGTCGCAGGCTTTCAGTAAAATCCGCAGCAGCCTTCTCGTACTGTTGGTGCGCGAGATACGCGACGCCTCGTAAGTGATAATTTTCCGCGTTCTTCTGTTGATCGACACGCTGCGTCAACACCGCAATGGCGGTATCGAACGGGATTGCTTCTTTCTCCCAAAGCCAACCACCTTTCTCGGCAATCCACAGCCATTCGCCATTTGTCAGCGAGACCGTGAAGACTTCCCCGACGTAACTCTCCCAAACCGTTGCTACAGGTGTCCGCAATTGCGCCTTTTCGTGTGTGATAATCACTTGCGTGCCGACGCGCGGATCTTTCATGTCGAAACTGGACTTTGCACGCTGGCCATACACAGCCGACGAATTCCAGGCGAGGCAGCACAGCAATGCCTGTGCCGCGAAAATGCTTAAGCGACACATCACACACAAACCCTGACAGAAAAAAGGTTTAAAGCTGAGATCTTTCAACAAGTCGAGGCAGGGCTGAGCGGATTCTGGATGCATGGTGCGCGGTGACAAGCGACAATGGCGGTGCGACAAGAGGATCACATAAGCCAAGTTCGTGCATCGCCAGTTTCAGTCCTGGGATCAGTTTCATTCGACCTTCGTCGTCATTATACACAGATTCAAAGACATGGCGAATCAGCAATTCCCCTTCCTCAATCGCGACATGATCGCCACGTTTTGCGGCTTTGTAAAGTGACGTGTACGCATGCGGCAATAAGTTCGCTCCGCCGCAAACTCCGCCTGCGGCACCTAAGGCCACAGCTTCCGCCAGGCGTTCCTCCGGGCCCATGAAAACCACAAAATCGCTGCGATGACGATGCCGCCCGCAAAGACTCTCAAAGTATGCCATATTGCCGCCACTGTCCTTGATCCCGATGATCTTCGGATGGTGCGACAAACAATCTACCATCGCAGGTTCAAGCACAACGCCGACACAGGACGGCATATTGTAGAGCATCAGGGGCAACGGTGATGCTGAGGCAAGTCCGTCAAACCATGACTCCAACGCCAACCGGGGAACATCGAAGTAGAACGGAGCTGCAGCCACAATCGCTGCCGCATGACAACGTGCTGCGTGTTCGGCCAGAGCGATGGATTCGGCAAGACAGGTATCAGTGACACCCACAAACACAGGGATACGTCCTGCCGCAGCTTCGCAGGTGCGCTCCACCATTTCATAACGCATCTGGTACGTCAACGAGGGCCCTTCACCGGTCGTTCCGAGGACAAATAGACCCGACACTCCGCCGGAAATCAAATGTTCCACAATTCGGCCAACCGCACGTCCATCAATTTGATCAGGTGCAGACATCGGGGAGACGACAGGCGGAATCACACCAGAGAAGGTTGGCATAAAGTCCTGATGCCTGAATGGAATGAGTGTCGAGTCCGTGCATGAGTCACATACGTGAGTATGCACGCGATACCCCGTGATTCCCAAAGAATTCTTCAGCAAGACGAACGATTCGTTAGTCCGCGAGCGAGGCATGGCGGATCGCAGGCTCCTGCGGATTGCCCAGAATTTACCGAAACAGATTTGAAGATTCCCGTGCCGAGGGCTGGTCCTCGATTCGGAGCGTTGATTGGAAAACCAACGAGAATTTTCAAGCTGAGACTCAACTGACGCCCGCAGTCAGTCCGAAAATCCACGCATCGCTTTTCGGCAATTTATGCCGAAGCCCAGCATTCGCGGCCATTCAGATTTTTTGTAAACCCATTGATTACAACATCTTGCGAGCGTAATCCTGATCCAGATGCGATGCTCGATTAGCGGTTTTTCTTCGAGAACAAAGGTCCAAATCCATAAACGACGATTGGGTTGACCTTGACTTGAAGGTAAAATCCCGGGCTTGCGAAAAATGGGCTCATTTGAGCATTTGAAGGCTGTTCGTTTTGCGAATTCAGATTGAATGCGGCGTGTGGAACACAATTCACTTCTGAGTCAGACGTTTTCATGGTTGAATATGCAGTGATTTGAATGGCTTGCGTCTTGATGGGAATCACTCATCCAGGACGCATTTCACTCATGGACTGCAATTTTGGATTTTTCCAGGAGAGACGATGTATACGTTGCTGACGGGTGCCACAGGATTGGTGGGACGGTATCTGGTTCGGGATCTGCTTTTGAATGGTCGTGAACTGGCTGTCGTCGTCAGGCCCTCGCGTCGCCAATCTCCTCGCGAGCGTATGGAAGAAATCCTGCAGCACTGGGAACGCGAACTGGGGCGGCAGCTGCCTCGACCGATCGTGCTGTGCGGAGACATTACCGAAGCCGGTTTCGGATTGTCTGCCGAAGACACTGCCTGGGTCAAGGACCATTGCGACGCCATCATTCACAGTGCCGCGATTCTGGAATTCTATGGCAAAGATCGCGCCGCTGAGCCATGGCGGACAAATCTGAACGGCACGCAGAACATGATCGATTTGTGTCGTGATCTGGAAATCCACGACATCCATTACGTCTCCACGGCATACGTTGCCGGCTATCAGGACGGTAACGTCATGGAAGACAGCCTTGACGTCGGCCAGACGTTTCGGAATGACTACGAAGAAAGCAAGTTCATGGCCGAGTCGCTCGTGCGCGCCATCGACTTTGCCGACCATGTGACAGTTTATCGCCCTGCAGTCATTGCGGGAGATTCACGCACCGGATACACCAACACTTACCACGGAATCTATTTATATCTGCGCCTGATGGCGCTCATGATCCCGACACTACCCGTGGGACCCGATGGAAAACGTCACACCCCGATCCGCATGCGCATGACTGGGGACGAACGACGGAACATCATCCCGGTCGAATGGGTTTCTGCCGTCATGTGCAGGCTCTTCGAGACACCGGAGGCACGCGGTCTCACGTACCATATCGCTCCCGAGCATCCCATCACGTCGAGTGAGATCATCGAGTACTGTGGAGACTGTTTCAATGCGACCGGCGCCACGTTTTGCGGTCACGGTGAGATTGAGCCGCCTGGTGCGAGCCGGGATGAAAACGAAGATCAATGGATGTTCGAAAGAATGTACTGGGAGAACGCTGAGACCTATGCTCCTTACGAAAGGAGCGACAATGTCTTCGATCTGACAAATCTTAAAAAGTTTACAAGCGATATTGTCTGTCCGGATTTCGACCGTACGGTGATGAGTCGTTATATCGAATACGGAAATGAAGACCGCTGGGGAAAGCGCAAACCAGAAACTGAATCAATCTCATTCTGGGCCGACGATCAATTGACTGCCCTGGCATCCGATACGCCCCACGCCGGCGAGCAGACGATCGGCCTGGATGTGAGTGGACCCGGTGGTTGCCAATTGACGGCGGTCGTGTCCCGCGCCGGCATCCATTCGGTGGTTCGCGGCCTGCCTGATGACACGTGTCCGGTGCTCCACGTATCGAATACAGAAATTGCTGAAATGATCCAGTCGGGCACCGTGAAGAGTCTTGCAGACGCTGACTGGGATCTGCAGGAGGGTATGTCCTCTGAAGCTCTGAGTGAACTGCTGCTGGGTGCGTTGCAGCCGGATTCAGTCGGATCGCGGGCATGATTCGACGAACCGATCAGTTCCTGCTGATCGTGACGTTGTTTCCGCTTTGCTGGCTTTCAATGATGGCCGTCCATGAGGGCGGCCATTTTCTTTG
>CAZFDW010000082.1:0-16889 GCA_964517865.1 uncultured Chitinophaga sp. | reverse complement strand
TCTTTCAACCTGTTTCCGGCGAAAGCCGGTGACAGCCAGAACAAAGACACACGAATACACAAAAACTCTACCAGATTCGATTACTGAAGACCGTGTCTCCTCTGTTCTGACGCCCGACCTCACGATGCGAGGATCAAAGCAAAACACTCAGCCATCCCCCGGATGACTGCTCCAAAATTCATCAGGCTTCGTCGCCCACTGCCGAAGAATCGTCACTCGTGCCTGGAGGAACAGTTTCCTTCTCAGGTGGAGCGGCATCGTCCGCGCTGACTACCTGCCTGACCTGTACGTCATCCACAACTTCTCTATCACCTGATTCGTCAACAACGGAGTCAACTTCAGCATGCTGTGCTTTATCGCCCCTCTCGCTGTCCGCGTCCGCCGCCACAGGTGCTTCTTCGGACTGCACAAGAGGCTTTCTGGGTTTTTGGAGAGCAACCTCCGCCTGACTGGCGGCCTGCTTACGCTGTTCTGCGGCAATCCGCTCTTCGATTTCCAGTCGCGCACTTTCGACGTCAGCGTACTCAACAATGCGATCACAGTCGTGCGCGGAAAGGCCACTCATTTCGACAAGCTGATCGGGTTCAATTACGGAGAGGTCGTCAAACGTAAAGAATCCCTGTGAAACCAGGTTTTCTGCCAGTTCCGGAGTGACTCCGGGCACGACACAGAAGGCTTCGATTGATTTGTCCAGTTGCTGGTCGAGCAGCGCCTGAGTCATGACGTTGATGTCCCAGCCAACGAGTTTCGACGCCAGCCGCACGTTCTGACCGAACTTTCCGATCGCGAGCGACAACTGATCCTCACGAACCAGCACAATGACTTTTCCGAGCATCTGGCACAATATCACGTCTTCGACTTCTGCCGGCTGCATCGCATTAGGAACCAGAATCTGCAGCGAATCGTTCCAACGTACAATATCAATGCGTTCGCCAGCCAGTTCTTCAACGATACCGCGAATTCTTGCCCCACGCACACCAACGCAGGCACCGACGCAGTCAATTGAGGTATCACTGCAGGAAACAGCCACTTTAGAGCGATTGCCGGCTTCTCGAGCGATCGAACGCACTTCGATCGTATGATCGTTGACCTCCGGAATTTCGACTTCAAACAATCGACGCACAAAGTCCGGATGGGTGCGGGACAGGATAACACGCACGCGCGAGCCTGTCTTGCGAACATCCAGTACGATGGCTCTGACTCGATCTCCGGTGCGATAGTTTTCCTTGCGGATTTGCTCGCTGCGGGGCAGAATGGCCTCGATTTTTCCAAGACTCACGATCACCGTGCCTCGATCGACA
This sequence comes from uncultured Chitinophaga sp., assembly GCA_964517865.1. GTDB lineage: Bacteria > Planctomycetota > Planctomycetia > Planctomycetales > Planctomycetaceae > SXXK01. The sequence goes on along the minus strand of CAZFDW010000082.1, from coordinate 15,588 downwards.
CGCGTTACCTGGCCAGATACCTGCTGACTGCGAAGTTCGAGGTACTCCTCATATAACGTGTCGCGTTCGGCCTCGCGAATTTTCTGAATCATGACCTGCTTGGCAGTCTGAGCCGAAATTCGACCGAGCAGATCGCCCAGCAATTCGGGGTCGAGCATCGCACCGTCGCAAATGAGCGCGGGCTCGCCGGTTTCGCGATCGATGCGAACTTCCAGCTGCTCTTCTTCCGAAAAGTGCTTACGGGCGGCAGAAAGAATTGCCTGCTCAATCCCCTCAAACACGACCTCGGAATCGATGGCCTTGTCGCGGTGGATTGCATCGACAATTCTGAGTATTTCGTTTCCGTTCATGACGTAGGTGTCTGATAGTGCTGTGCGTGGTTAAAAAAAAAGCGGGAGCTAATGTCCCACTTTTCGCGCCCGACAAAGTTACTCAGATTGAGTCACTTTGGCAGAGAACTTTCCTCATTCCGGACGTGCGTCATCATCAAATGAAGCACGCCAGACATCGGGGAAATGGAGTCAGACCTACATCTTGTCCATTTCAGGTTCCTTCAACGCGGTTCTGGAGCAAACAAACAGCAAACTTCCTGAAAAGATCTGGCGCCAATCCCGGATATTCCCCCGGATTTCCGCCAGCCTCGTCAGGATGCGTGCGGAAAATACTTGGATTTTTGCTGACTGTCAAGCATCCGCCAAGGTTTGAATCGATGGTTCCGGAAGTCTCCGCAGCCCATCAGAGACGGAAGTTCGCTGTTCCATCAGTGTTTTTGGCTCCATCGCCACCGGAACTGATCACCTTCCATCACGCGGAGAATTCGCGTGCTGCCCTGGAATTGAGACTCATGCCGAGCCCGTGACAGCGAATGGTGCTGGCCATCAGCAGCAGTGTTTGACCACTCAGAAACGACACTGACCGTCGGTGCCCTGACCGAAAAGAATCACACTGCCAGCCCCGTGACACACATAGGAATCATCATCGTCACACGCATTACAGACGGTCTCACTGACTGACCACGATTTGCCGCAAGTGTGGATATCTGGCAACATTTCGCCGCGATCATTCCGACACAGACGCATTCTGTGACCTATTTTCCATACAGGATTCAAACCGTAGATTCTGTTTTCATCACCTCGAATCTCGAATACAGAAGAGTTTCGTTCAGCAGTGTCTGAGAAGACTCGGAGAAGTCGTTCATGATCGCCCCAATGAAGCCATCCCGACAATCATCAAACGACTTCGAAGCACTGAAGTCACATATTCATGGCAAGCTCGTAGAAAAGCTGGACCTGACTCGACTGAACGAGCTTGAAGGCGATTCGCTGCGACGCGAAATCCGGGTCGTCGTTGAACATCTTTGCGACACCGAAAACCCATTGCTCAATCGTTCCGAACGCGAACGACTGGTCGAAGAAGTTCTCGACGAAGCATTTGGCTTCGGCCCACTGGAACTGTTGCTCAAGGAAGAGGGCGTTGCGGATATTATGATTAACGGACCGAAAAACGTCTTCCTGGAAAAGAACGGACGCATCATTAAGTCTGACGTGACATTCCGCGATAACGATCACTTGCTGCAGATTCTGGACCGCATCGTGTCCCGAGTTGGTCGTCGTATCGATGAAACATCGCCCATGGTGGACGCGCGACTGCCCGACGGCTCACGTCTGAACGCCATTATTCCGCCGCTGGCTCTCGATGGCCCGTCACTGACGATTCGACGATTTGGTTCCAATCCGTTGATGTTGGAAGACCTGCTTAAATTCGGCGCTTTCACTCCGGAGATGGTCATGTTTCTGGAAGGAGCCATGAAGGCTCGACTGAATATCATCATCAGCGGTGGTACCGGTTCCGGTAAGACGACACTTTTGAACACGCTTTCCAGCTTTATCTCGAACGAAAACCGTATCATCACGATCGAAGATGCGGCGGAAATTCAGTTGCAGCAGGAACACGTCCTGCGTCTGGAAACTCGTCCGCCGAACATCGAAGGCAAAGGCAAAGTATCGGCCACGGACCTCGTGAGGAACGCCCTCCGTATGCGTCCTGACCGAATCATCATCGGCGAATGCCGCGGCGGCGAAGCTCTGGACATGCTGCAGGCCATGAACACCGGGCACGATGGTTCAATGACCACCGTCCACGCGAATAATCCACGAGATGCGATTTCGCGTATTGAAACGCTGGTCAACATGTCAGGTTGCGACATGCCACTGTCTGCCGTCCGCAAGCAGATTGCATCAGCCGTGCATTTGATCATTCAGGCCAGCCGTCTGCAGGGCGGACCGCGTAAAGTGACCTACATTACTGAAATCGTCGGTATGGAGGGAGAGACGATTGTCATGCAGGACATCTTCAAGTTCCAGCAGGACGGAATCGGTGAAAATGGAAAAGCTTTCGGTCACTTCGAATCGACGGGTGTGCGTCCGAAGTGCATCGAACACCTGGAATCTGCCGGAGTGCGTCTGCCCAACGGCCTGTTTGCTCAGCGTACGATGAGATCCCCATAACAGCCACCCGAATGTGTCATCAGCTCGATTGTGCCCTGGTCTTCAGCTCGTCATTGATTGTTCCTGACCGGCTATTCCTCAAAGTGAGGCGATTATGGATCCCGCTATTATTATTATGATCGCAGCGTTCGCCGGCGTGCTGGCGTTGGTGTTCGGTCTGTACTCCGCATTTAAGGGCAATTCGGATTCCACACTGGAAGCCCGGCTGGCCGCGTTCACGGGCGCATCGCAGCCATCAAAGAAGGACATTACCCAACAGTTGCTGCGGGACGGGATGAACTCCGCAGAGGGGTTTGTCGGCGGCCTGATTAATCGCTTCGCAAAGCTGCCGATGTTTTTCCGTCAGGCCAATTCACCGCTCCGGATCGAACATTTCCTGATGGTGTGCGCGGGTGCCGGGGCACTGGGGGGCTTACTTCCCGCCATCACCCGCGCTCCGGCAGCGTTGATTCCGGTGGGAGCATTTTTCGGTGCCTCGCTTCCATGGCTATGGCTGTGGTGGCGGCGTCGATCGCGTTTCAATAAATTCGAAAAACAACTGCCGGACGCATTGGAATTGATTTCGAGAGCTCTGCGTTCAGGTCACAGTCTTTCGTCTGGTCTGAACGTCGTATCGTCAGAAATGCAGGCTCCGATTTCCACCGAATTCCGCCACGTCTATGACGAGCAGAATCTTGGGATTTCTATGGAACAGGCGCTGCGGAATATGCTGATCCGGGTTCCCAACATGGACCTGCAGTTCTTTGTGACAGCTGTCGCGATTCAACGTCAGGCGGGCGGAGACCTGGCAGAAATTCTGAACAAGATCAGCTACATCGTGCGAGAACGCTTCAAGATTCTGGGACAGGTGAAAGCACTTACAGGCGAAGGCCGCATCAGCGGTGTCGTGCTGATGGGTCTGCCAGTTGTTCTGTTCTTTGCAGTCTACTATCTGAATCCCGACTATGTGATGCTGCTGTTCAATCGTGAGCTTGGTCGCCAAATGGTCACGATTGCGGTGATCATGCAGATTGTCGGAGCAATTATCATCAAGAAAATTGTCGATATCAAAGTCTGATCAGATTTCCAGGGACGCGGGTCGATGCCCTCGATTCGCTTCAAGACGATTCCATCATTCCAGTTCGATTCTCACAGAGTACCTGTCATGGATATTGAAACACTGCTGCCAGTGATTGCATTTGTCGGCATTACAGCCGGCGTTTGGGGCTTGTGGACGATCTTCAACAAAAAATCCTCTCGTGCCGCAGAAAGACTCGACGAGTGGCGCGATCCATTTGCGCGGCAGAAACGAGAATCCGGTGCCAACCCTGGCAGCGATAACACTGTAGGAGCGATGTTCAATAAAGCCGCACCCGCGCTATCGAGGGCCCTGGAATCAAAGAATGAACTGGAACAGAGCAACCTGAAGATCCGTCTGGCCAATGCAGGTTACGCCAGACCGAATGCCTCACGCAATTTTCTGGCAATCAAAGCCATGTCGCTGGGACTCGGATTGTTCTTCGGCGGCAGCTACGGGTTCTATTCCGCTGGGTTTGCCAAAAACTCCCTGATGTCGCTTGTGATCGGCGGTGGCATGGGCTTCTTTCTTCCGGAACTGATTCTCACACTCAAAAAATGGTCCCGGCAGCAAAAGATTTTTTTGCAACTTCCCGATGCGCTCGACCTGCTTGTTGTCTGCGTGGAAGCAGGTCTGGGCCTGGATTCCGGGATGCGCAAGGTTTCGGAGGAACTTGTCACCGGGGCTCCGGAAGTCTGTGCGGAACTGGCAACCGCGAACATGCAGTTGCAGATGGGTAAGGCACGACGCGAAGTACTGCACGATCTTGGAGTCCGCACCGGCGTGGATGACGTACGGGCGCTTGCGGCGATCCTGATCCAGGCAGACCGCTTTGGTTCATCGATCGCACAGGCACTCCGCGTGCAGTCGGATACCATGCGAGTGAAACGTCGTCAGATGGCGGAAGAGAAAGCCGCGCAAACGGCAGTGAAGATGATTTTCCCGCTCGTTTTGTTCATTTTCCCCGGCATTTTTGTGATCCTCGTCGGCCCGGCGGCCATCCAGTTGAAGGAAAATATGCTCAATAACTGATCCATGCGACTCGCATCTTCCCCGGAACGTACCACGATTTAGCCACGATCCTTTTCGAAGAGTCTGAATTTCGGTTAGAATGCTGCTTGGTAGTTCTTGCAAGGTCGATTGATCCGATGTGTCGGACCGGCCGTTTGCGTCTGGCGGACCGTTGATTTTTGAGTGACCTGATGGACAGCAGAGTTACTGTCTTTCTGATTGTGATGCTGCTTGCGGTGCTCCGCGGGCTGATGCAACGGTCTCAGGTGCGTAAAGAAATCGAGGAACGAAACGCACGCGGTCCTGCGCGAACTCCCAGGCGAATCAAAGACCGGATCGGACCGTCTGTTGATCCAGCGGTCAACGTTGCGGAACCAATGCCGAATTCCAGCGATGATGAAGATTCGTTGGGTTCGGAGCAGGGTTAATGGTAACATTGCTTCAGTCGCGGACGCGAGATGCCGACGCGACGGGACGCAGGGGAAGAGTTCTGATGCAGAAGTTTATTGATGGAATTGTTCCATTCCTCATTTTTTGTGCTGTCGTGGTCCAGATAGTGAACTGGATTCGCACAACGTTTTTTCCTCCGGCGCCTGGCCTGAATGATGTCCGGGGGGAACAGCCGGTCGTGCGGCGTCAACAGCCGAAGGCGCAGATTCCACGGGCGACAGACGACCCACCCTCTTTTCTTCCCGAAATGACCCAGCAGGGCTTGGTGCGTCCCGCCGCAGTCGCTGCCGGACCTCGGCCCTCAAAAACGACAAAATCGGTTCGTGGCCAGCAGCCACGCCCTGGAAAATCACAAAGCGGAGCAGCTGCAAAACCCTCCGCCAGACCTCTCGGGGCCGACAGAGTTCCGGGATCCGGCGTGGGTGCGCATGTGGCGACTTTTATTGGTCAACACGTCAAGTCACACATCGGAAATCAGGTTTCTGACACCGTGAAGACCGACATCAGCGATCAGGTCCGCAGTCACCTTGGCGAAGACAAGAATAAGCCGTCCACGCCCACAGCAGCGACCACACACGGTTCTGCCGCAGCCGGTGATTTACTGCTGGCCCTGCAGAGTCCGCAGGGGGTGAGGCAGGCGATCCTGATCAGTGAAGTGCTGTCTAAACCTAAAGCGCTGCGACGGTCCTGATCTTCGGTATCAATTTCATACTGTGAGTGATCATGGCTGAGACCGTTCAGCGAATCCTGCTGCTTGACGGCGAACTGTCCTTCCGAGGCTCGTCACTGCTCACGCTGCGACTGGCACGGGGCCTTGAACGACGCGAGCTGGACACTGCTCTCATTTGTACCCGCGTCACCGAACTGGATGATTCGCTGCTGCACGGCGTCCGTCTGCATGAGATTCCTGGTTACAACGTGCCCATTTGGGGACAGATTGTCCTCCGCACTCTGTGTCGTGACATCAAGGAGCAACGGCCCGATATTATCCATGTGCAGGATTCGCATCTTTTGTCTCAGGGGATTCGACTGGCACGAAAACTGCGTGCCCCTTTGATTGTGAGCATCTCGGATCAGGCAGAAGCCTGCGCGCTGGTCATTCGACAGGCGACACCCGAGCTCAAAGTTGTGATTTCCGTCAGTGAAAGTGTACAGCAGCAGATTCCTGAAACGCCTTTCATGGCATCCGTTGAGAAACGAGTAATCCTTCCCGGCGTGGAAGTACCTGATGCGACAAAGATCGATGCGCCGCTGGACGATGACCGTCCGCCCGTGATCGGAATGGCCGGTCCACTGGAAATTGTGAAAGGTGCCGCATTCTTTCTCCGTGCCTGTCATCGCGTTGTTGAGGCAGGTCACGAAATTCGCATCGTGATCGCCGGCAGCGGGCCGGAAGAACGCAGTCTCCGAAAACTTGCGGCATCGCTGCAGTTATCACGAAGACTGACTTTCGTCGATGGCGGCGTCGCGATGGCAGGTTACCTTGAGGCTATAGATATCTACTGTCTCCCGTCACTGCAGCAGGGACTGGGCGTCGTGATGCTTGAGGCAATGGCCCTGGGGCGCCCGGTGATTGCATCCGGCGTGGGCGGCGTGATGAGTGTGATTGAAGACAATGTGAATGGTCTGATTGTGCCCCCTTCGGATAGTCGCAGCCTGGCTGACCGCATCATTGAGCTGCTTCAGGATCGTGACAAAGCCCGCCGTATCGCTGCTGCCGGTCAGCAGATGGTCCGAGAGCGATTCAATGAAAGCCGGATGCTGGACGAAGTCATTCAGGTCTACCGCGAGGTCCACGACGCTCGCCCGATGAATCAGGAACCCGCCCCCGTCACGATCCGCGCACGACAGACAGCGGTGGATTGACAGCTGTCCGGCAAGCGATGTTGCATCAACCCGGCGTACACCTGAGTCTTGCGCTGCAACTGCATTCGCACGCCGGCCGCTGCCACGCAAGCCGATCAGGGATCGAGCTTCGTACGCCTGCACCTGCGACGATCACGTGACAGATTCTGAATCGATTACAATCCACGACGGTCGGTTTTGGCTTTATCAGCGCGCAACTGTTCCCGGCATGCACAGTCAGAGCATTCGGTACGCACGACTCAATGCGTACCCTCCGTCCTGACAGGCAGGACAGGAACACGCCGCAGCATTCGCAACCGGGAGTTGCCAAAAATGACTGATCGATGGGACTCACGCTCCCGATACTTCGTGTGTCCACAGTCGGGTATCCTGACTGCCAGAGCCGGTGCTCTGTCGCAAATCACACTCATGGATGTGACCTCAACTCTGACTATGATTTCCAGGCCGTTGTCGGATCGTTTCGTTTCAGACGGAATGAGCTGCAACATCATGGAATTTCAGCCAAACACCCAGGTTACCCATGTCCATTGAAGAACTGCTTGAACAGATGGAGCAGTATCGATTACGCAGGGAGCAACGAGACTATCGACCGGACTGGTTGAGGGGCTTTGTGCAGCAGGCGTCCGCCCTGTTCGAGCCTCTCACACATGTTGGACGTGTCGGATACGACTGCCAATTTGATGAGCGCGGCTGGACAGTCTGCATGTACCTGGGCACCACGGAGATTGTGGGAGGTGCGAAAGATGGCAGAATCGACCATGCCAGTTTTCGCGTTGATCTGACTCAAATCAGCTTGCTCTTTACATCCATCAGCCGTTTTGAATGGTATTCCGTCGCAGAGTCCTGTGAACTGGATGAACCGGAATCCATCCGTTCGCTCATTACCATTCATGGTGTGGTCGCGATCGGGAATGACGTCCGGCTTGAACTCCTTTCCGTTCCTCCGCACAGGGTCAAACCCGGTCTGCATTATCGGCCTGACGGCATGATCTACGAAACACATTAAAATCACTCAGACTGCACTGCAGTCAAACCGCATCGGGTCGGGCGACGGCACTCCGGCAGAGCACTCAACTCTGTCGGAGTGCCTCTTTTTCTGATTCATCGTACAAGCACACAAAGGCTTGAGGGTTCGATTGCCACGAGAACGGGAAGAGGTGTGCAGGGATCGCCATCGATCTGAACGCCCGAAATCTGCACATCCATAGCGGACTCCAGCATCACCTCGGTCGAAGTGAATTTTGTGTATTCACACGCCTGAAGTGGCCACCCCAGTTTCAGTCGAATGGCGTGCCAGAGAATTTGCCAGCGCGTAGTGCCATGGTAAACGCGAACGTTGAGAAGTCCGTCGTCCGGAATTGCTTCGGGAGCCAATTTCAGGGCAAATCCGTATCTCGGGATGTTCGTGACGATGACATGTGTCCCTGTCGCAGCATGGCGTCTGTCTGGTGTGGATGCGCGAACGAGTTGTGGCCGCGACGATAAGAATGCGCGCAGCGTTGGCACAACGTAACCGATGCGACGGATGGTTCCTGTCCGTGCCCGATGAATCGCGTGAACGATGTCTCCGTCAACGCCGACGCTCAGCATCAGCAGAAATCGGCGTCCGTTTGCGGTCGCAGAATCAAACATCCGAATTCGCCCGGAGGCGATCACGGCAGCGAGTGTGCGGCCGCAGCGAGACAAACCCACATACTGTGCCAGCAGATTTTCCGTTCCCAGTGGCAACACGGCGATGGGGCAACCGGGATGGCGATTGGTAACATCTGCAACTGTCCCGTCGCCGCCTGCCGCGACAATGCATCGCAGCGTCCGTCTGTTTTCCGGCATCGAAAGAAAAGAATCCAGTGTTTGGCGAGACCGAAACATGCGTACGTGATATCCCGCCGTTCGAAGTTCGCGAATCAATACCAGCAATTCCCTTCGCCCGGCACCCGATCCCGATCGAGGATTACGCTGGATAACAACCAGTTGTTTGTCAGCTGAAATTGCTAAAATATCCACAGAGTTCAGGACCGATTGAGAATCAAGTGGCCGTTTTCCCGGCGAGGACTCGGACATGAATGTCCACGCTACTTAAATCGAACTCCAGGATGACAATGACCTTTCGAACCGTCCTCAATGCTTTTCTGCTGCGCGATCACGATTCCGTAAGTTCAAGATACGGATCAAGCCCCATGTTTTCGTACTGATCCAGTCGTATTCGTTCCTGCTTGAGCAGATGCTTACGCTGCTTGCGGTGAGTCTTCTCCAAAAACCGCTGGACTTTGACAAAATATCGGTTCCATGACCGGCCGAGTTCACCAAAACGGTTGGCGATCCCCATACGTTGTTTTCGCAGTCGCTCTTTTGGTTCACGACATCTCAACAGTTCGTCTTCCAGACTCAGGAAAAACTGGTACGAACCCGGATCGCCCTGGCGGGCGCAACGGCCGACCAATTGGCGATCGATACGTTTCGAACTATGGATTTCCGTTGCAATCACATGCAGTCCGCCAGCTTTGCAAACGTCATCATCCAGAATGATGTCTGTTCCGCGGCCAGCCATGTTCGTCGCGATCGTGACACTGCCCGCCTCGCCCGCTCTGGAAATAATCTCTGCTTCCTGTTCGTGATAGCGTGCATTCAGGATCTGAAACGTGATCCGTTTATCTTTTAACATTAACCCCAGAGCTTCCGATGCCTCCACCGACGGCGTCCCGATCAGGATTGATCGTCCGGCTTTGATCAGTCGCTGAATCTGTTCCACAATCGCTTCGCGTTTTGCTTCCTGTGTTTTGAAAATGCGGGTCGTCAGGCCCTTGCGGATACACGGTTTGTTGGTCGGAATCTTCGTCACCTTCAGGCGATACGTTTTCTTCAGTTCTCCACGCGCCGGCAATGCGGTCCCCGTCATACCGGCCAGATGGGAGTACTGCCGGAAGTAACTTTGTACGGTCACTCGCGCGGCTTCACCAGTCGCCGCCGTGATAGGAATCAATTCCTTCGCCTCAATCGCCTGGTGCAGTCCGTCCTGCCACTTGCGTCCGTCCATGACGCGCCCCGTGCCCTCATCGACGATCACAACTTTATTTTCCACGATGACGTAGTCGCGATCGAGTTCAAAGGCGTGTCGAGCCGTGAGCGCTTTTTCAACCTGCGCGTAGATGCGTTCGGTATCCATTGAACTCAGGAGCGATGGCTTCGACATCAGTACGACTTTGCGACAACCGGCATCGGTGAGCCATGCCGTGCGGCGTTCCGGCTCGTAGACATAATCCCGCCTTGGTTCCAGTTGAAATGTCGCGCGATTGCTCCAGCGAAACAAATTGACAGTTGCAGGTTCGTTGGGCTGCGTCAGTCCAATGATGAGCGGTGTTCTGGCTTCATCGATCAGAATACTGTCAGCTTCATCAATCAACGCGAAATAGTGACCGCGCTGAACCGGTTCCTCGGCCCCCTGAAGTGTCCGTATATATCGCCGAACCTGAGTGCCACCTTCGTCCGTCATCGCTCCTTTACGCAGCCGATCGCGGAGAAAGTCGAATCCCATTTCCTTGCTGGTGCCGTATGTGATATCGCAAGCATAATTTGTGCGGCGTTCGTCGGCTTCCATCGAATCCAGAATCTTGCCGACGGTCAGTCCCAGTTTGAAATGCACAGGGCCCATCGTGTCGGCGTCGCGATTCGCGAGATAATCGTTGACAGTTACAACATGGCAACCCTGTCCCGGCAAAGCTCGCAGGAAGGAGGGCATCGTGGCGGTCAGTGTCTTTCCTTCGCCGGTCTGCATTTCGACGATATGACCTTCAAAGAGCGCAATGGCACCCATAATCTGTACTTCAAAGTGCTGCATCCCCAGAACTCGCCGGGCAGATTCGCGTACCAGCGCGTAAGCTTCGGGCAACAGTTTATCCAGCGCAATGCCGGCTTGCGCTTCCCAACGAACTTTGCGACCTCGAGTCAGCAGCTCTTCGTCGTTCAGTCCCTGCAGAGCATCGCTCATCCTGACGATCCTTCGCGCCATTGCACGCCACCGCGAACGACGCGCAGCAGAAGGAATAAAACCTGCTTTTAAGCCGTGAAATAATTTGGCGGGAAGACTCATGGTCGGGATTGTACCAATTCACTTTCCCAAAAAAAAGACCTTGTTTCCACCGGAAGTCGATCTGTCCGACTTTGAGGCGTGCAGGGAGCACCCTGGCCCGATATCCCACAGACGCATTATTGCTTTACGCAATGGGATAATTGACATCATCACAATTGTCACATGCCGCTTGCATGCTTGATGTCTGCACGCGACAATCGTGACGACGGTCCATCTACTTCGGCGGCACCGTTCTCATCCACACCCGATTTTATGCATGATCGTCTTCGCGGCGTCACTGAAACGCAGAATCATGAAACGCATTCAGATAGTCCTGATCCTCGCCGTACTCTCAATGTCGATCGTCGAATCTTCCTCTCCCGCCCAGGCGCAAACTCGCTCAGCGGGGCTGATGAACTTCAGTCGTGACGGGCGGTACGTGGCCTGTTCCAATCGCGACAGCAGCACGGTGACGATTCTGAGTTGGCCGGAGCTCAGGGTCCAGCATGAAATACCTGTCGGGTCGCATCCGGAAGGGGTCGCGTGGATCGGCATAACGCATAAACTGGCCTGCTGCGTTTACGGAGATGACACGATTGCCATTCTGGATGCGGACAGCGGCAAGATCGATCGACAAATCGACGTATTTGACGAGCCGTATGGGGTCGTCAGCACACAGGATGGCAGCAAACTCTACGCCACGCTGGAATTTCCGGGCCAGGTCATTCAGCTCGATCCAGCATCGGGTATGGTCACTGCATCCTGGCAAGTCGGTCAGATGCCACGTGGTATAGCGATCAGTCGTGACAACAGTTTTCTGATGGTGACCGAATACCTGACTTCGAAAGTGCTCAAAATTTCGACGGCAGATGGCACGGTGCAGCAATCCTGGGACGGTGCCTCAACAGATAACCTGGCTCGTCAGGTTGTCCTGTCGGCCGATGACCAGAAGGCGTACTTCCCGCACATTCGTTCGCGTGTCACAGCCTCCCACGGCAATGGATCTATTTTTCCGTATGTGTCAGTCGCCAGGCTGACGGGAGAAAAGGCCGGCACCCGCATGCGGGTGCCGATGGATTCGCTGCTTGGCGCACGAGTCACTGCGAATCCGTGGGACTGTGATGTGTCCGCCGACGGAAAACGACTTGGCGTCGTCTTCGCCGGCACGAATGACATGTATCTCTGCCGGATCCTCCCCGACGACTATGTCGAGCTGGAATACGAGAAAGGCATGAGGCTTGGAAACAACCCGCGTGCCATTCGATTTTCTCCCGACGACAAAGCACTGCTGATCTACAATGCACTCGACTTTGAAATCGTTGTGTTGCAGGTTCCGGACGGCACAGAAATCGCCCGCGTTGCTGTGACGAAAAATCCACTCAGTGAAGAATTGCTGTTGGGTAAGCAGTTGTTCTATACCGCTCTGCAGCCAATGTCTTCCCGAAGCTGGATTTCCTGCGCCAGCTGTCATCCGGACGGTGATGCTGACGGACGCACATGGCAGCAGCCGGAAGGCTTAAGGCAAACTCAACCGCTGGCAGGCCTGTCCTGGACGCATCCTGTCCACTGGTCGGCAGATCGCGACGAAGTGCAGGACTTTGAACATACCATTCAAGGGTTGCTCATGCAGGGCCAGGGGTTGGTAAAGAGTCCACTTCCCGATGCTCTCGGTGAACCCATCAGCAGCAAAAGTAAAGCTCTGGATGCCTTGGCTGCGTACACGAATTCCCATAACTATGCATTGAGCCCCTTTGCAAAGAACGGGCTGAGTGAATCGGCTCAGCGCGGACAGAAGTTGTTTTATTCCGCCGAAACAAAATGTGCGACATGCCATTCCGGTCCGATGATGTCAGACTCTCAGCCGTGCGCCGTGGCCGACATCGTGCGACATAATGTGGGAACCGGCAAGGACGACCCTTCAGAACTCATGAAACCAGAATACGACACGCCGACGCTGCTGGGGCTCTATCGTTCCGCACCGTATCTGCATCATGGCAAGGCAGCGACACTGAAAGATGTTCTGACGACGTCCAACCCACGTGATGAACACGGTGTCACAAGTCATCTGACCGAATCCCAGATTGAAGACATGGTTGAGTTCCTGCGTGCTTTACCTTTTGAAGACCCTGAACCCGCCGCGAAGGCCGCTGGATTGAAACAGGTCATTAAGTAATCCTGGGAAGGCGCATTGAACGCGCAGTCAAAGAACCTGCCTGCTGCGGAAGACAACATGGTGCGTCGTCAGTTGTAGGCCGGACCAAGTGTAGCGCAGTTCCGGCAGGAGTCTGGCAATTGCCGGAACTGCGCTGCGCTTGGTCCGGCCTACCCAAAACAACGCATTGATGTCTCACTAGCCACTGAAGCCACGATGACCACATCCCCATCTCTTGCCGACCTGCGAGCGGCCCTGGCCGCGCTCTATCCCGACAAAAATCACCTGGAACAGGCAATCCGGCACTTTGCCGACGCGTTGCAATCCGATGCGCCTCCAATCGACGGCGTGGATGTGGATCTGCAGCGCTTGAGTCGCTGCGGATTTCCGGAAGTCATTTTCGGCGAAGGCAAAACGACGAATGTGATTATGAAAATTCTGCAGGCTCAGCAACAAGCCGGGCAGGACAGTCTGGTAACGCGGATTCGTCCAGATCAGGTGAAGACACTCCAGGCAGAATTCGACAACATCATTTGCAATGACGACGCGCGAACTGTGCGGCTGCATCAACCATGTGAGAATCCGGTCTCCAAAGGTGGACCAGTGATTGTGATTACCGCCGGCAGCAGTGATCGACACGTCGCCGAGGAAGCGATGGAAACGCTGCGCTGGATGCGGATTGACTGCGAACTCATTCAGGACGCAGGCGTCGCGGGGCCGCATCGATTGTTGAGGCATATCCCGAAACTCCAGCAAGCCGCCGCGATTGTCTGCGTCGCCGGAATGGAAGCCGCACTGCCATCGGTCGTTGGCGGCTATGTTCCTTGTCCGGTGATCGGCGTCCCCACCTCCGTCGGGTACGGTGCTTCCCTCAACGGCATCACCGCCATGCTGTCGATGCTCACCTGCTGCGCATCCAACGTCGTCTCGGTCAATATCGACGCCGGCTTTAAAGGCGGCTACGTCGCGGGCCTGATTGCTTCCCGCGCTGCACGATCACGTGACTGATCGTGTCCAGGATTTCTGTCCAACCCCGTTGGGGTAGTGAATCCCAGGAATTCTGAGTCGCGTATACACTCGTCGGTGCGAAAGGGCGAGGCAGGAAGGCCATCCTGGCAATGCGTTAAAGTTCCGCTTCCTGATACCGGGCCTGACAGGCATTGGAATATGATACGCGGATGCGTCGCGATTTCGGAAAGAACTGGAGGCAAGCCGTGGTGTTCCAGTACGCGCTATGGATGCAGGGTGTATTGCTATCGGGCGTTCCCGTGGGGCCGTGATCGGCCATGATAGCTCCAAGTTCATTGGCACCGAGAGGTTCGGACGGTCCCAGCAGTTCTTTGAAACGCTGGTCACGGAGTTGAGACGACAGGTGTAAACGCCGCCCACGCAAAGGGGTCGGAGCGTGATCTGTGTAGACAGCATTCCAGGGAATTTGAACCTCGCGCATGCGATCGCTGGAAAACGCATTGGTATGGAACAACACATCTTCGCCGAGGGCTGGCCGGCGCAGATGGCTTCGGGTACTCGATAACTCCAGCGAGGCGATGTCTCCGCTCGCATCGCAGAGCATCAGCAGGCCGCCGCCCCAGCGCGGCTTCGATACAATGAAGTCTGCCGCCTCAGCGACGGTGCGGCAGGATTCCAGGGCCTCGGAAATAGCCATCGAGATCGGCGCCGCAGGTTCCGTCGGTTCGTCGCTCGTGAAACCGTAATTGTATGTGATGCACAAGCCTGCTTCATTCATGCCGTCCACGGCACCCACCAGCGGAGCAGTGGTAAACTCGAGCGCCCGCAATCGCCCTTGTGGCCTGCTCTCGCGAATCAGGTAATACGGCTGGATTAACGGCAGGTAATCAAAGTTGCGGGCCACCATGGGTTCCCCCGTGATGGAGCGAGAGCCGCGCACCGCGACAGCCGAGCAGGCTCCGGGGCAGGCGGTGCAGCCACCGACGGACGACAAGACCGGCTCGAGGGCATTGAACAGATGGATGGTCCTGAGCCCGATGCCGGCTCCCTCTGCAATTCCTGCCAGCCGTTGACTCAGATTCGGTCGGTCACGATCCAAAGCGCGAGTCAGAAAACGCGACGCTTTTTGTTCCGCGAGCCAGCGGTAGCCGGAATAGGGCAGCCACCATGGTTGCTGGAGGCGGAATGCTTCCAGTTCGTTGAGAACTTGTCGAGCGCCATGGATCCTGTCTTTCAAGCCTGCCCCCTGGGCCAGCCCCATTTCTTTGGCTGATCCCGCGCAGATGACCTCAACCACGTTTGATGCGGACATCATTGAGCAGATACCTTCCAAAAAGGCGAACAGCAGGATTGCCGACGGAGGGGAAACGGTGTCCTTGAGTCTGTGCGGAGATCACGCAGGATGCTGCTGCGGGTTTGTGATCGATTTTGTTCCGTCGATCACCAAAGCCGTGACGCCGGACAGGGCGAAGACCCCGGTGCAGAACGCAAACAAAGTATTCCATTGCGA
>CAZFDW010000081.1:0-16968 GCA_964517865.1 uncultured Chitinophaga sp. | reverse complement strand
ATCACCATCCTGCCGGAACAAAACCGGGATCACTCAGAAGCTCTCACGAACCCGACTTTTGCGCAGCCCAGGACCACCCTGCGATTTCTATAATTTCATAGCCTCGGAGCGAAAAGCGACTGTTATTTTCGCACGATGCTTATTCGGAGGTTAACTCTCTCGCAGCGCCTTAATTGCGATCAGTCTCTGTGATATGCGGAGTCACAGAAGTCACGGCACCTCGGGAGATCCTCCCCTGAATCAAGATCGATTCGGTGCCAACCGGAAGTTCGTTCCAGGTTTCAATCAAGTCAGGAGACCAATGCACGGTGACTCGTGAGAGCGTGCTGGCGGTTCCGGTTGCCACAAGAATTCGCTGGTCGTGGCTTGACTGGAAACTTCTTCCAGCCGGAACCTGCGTCGCAAACTGCCTGTCGGCGATTGACACATCAACACGAATTCCAGGTGGTTGTCTCGCAGCCTGCCTGCCAACGAGACGCAGCGTGGCAGAGTTGCCCTGCCGTGTACTTTCGTTCTGGAGGATTGCAGGTGGTTCCTGCAGATGTGTGACAATAAGGTCGGTGTCACCGTCGTTGTCCAGATCTCCGGATGCCGTAGCGCGGCCTACCCAATTTGTGCCTGAAATAATCCCCACACGTAAGCGAGACATCTCCAAATTTTTTGCCGGCCTCATTGCGATACAGCGACGGCAGCATGGCATATTGATACGTGGGGTCGGCTGACGTGATATCCCAGACGTGGCCATTTGCGACAAATTGGTCACAAAAATATCGAAGTGTCCGTCCTGGTTGTAATCGCCGGTCGCAGTTCCCATCCCGGCCCCGATGGTTCCATCCTGACTGATCGCAACACCTTCCATAACAGCGACATCGCGAAACTTCGATTCTCCGAGATTACGAAAAAGGTTATTGGGAGTGGTCAGTGCAGATTTCACCAATGATGGATGGCCTGATATTTATGTCGCCAATGACGGCGAACAAAACTTTCTGTTTCATAATCAAACACCATCCAAAGGCGGAATCCTGAGTTTTTCCGAATCAGGACTCGCCTCAGGCGCCGCTCTGAGCGCTGACGGACGGGCGCAGGCAGGAATGGGGATTGCCTGCGATGATTTTGACCACAACGGCTGGCTTGATCTGTATGTCACCAACTTTTTTCAGGACTACAATACGCTCTATCTGAATCAGAAGAATTTCACATTTGTGGGTCACACATCGGCACTCCGTTTGGTGAACCCAACAATGAGAACATTAGGGTTTGGGACTCAGTCAGTCGACCTGGACCTCGACGGTTACGTTGAAATTATAGTCGCAAACGGACATATTCACGATCGCCGATTCGAAGGCACGCCGTGGCAGATGGCACCGCATTGCTTTCGACGTCCGGACGACGGAACATACCAGGATATCGCAGGCGAGATCGGCCCCTGTTTTCGCGGAGAGTACATCGGACGTGGCGTGGCCAGACTGGATTTCAACAATGACTTTCTGCCGGACGCTGTCGTCGTGCATCATGATCGACCGGTCGCGTTACTGTTAAACGAGACCCGGAACACTGGACGAGCAATCGCCCTGAAGCTGCGAGGTGTTCAATCAAATCGCGATGCAATTGGCGCAAGGATCGAGTTCCGCATCGGTGAGACAGACCGGATGATCGAGGTGACCGGCGGTGATGGCTATTGCGCGTCAAATGAACGCACAATGATCATCGGTGTCGGACATGGCAATGAGAATGTCTCCGGGTTAAATCCTGTAACCGACGCCTCCGCCCGGTCCAGCACCTCCGCAATCCGTTGCTGCTCCGCTAGCCTGCATTGCGGCTCGCGGTTTTGGAGTATCGGGACAGAGCACTCGTCGCGGCGCTGCCTGTGATCACGCACGGCTGCTCCAGAGAATCTCGTCAAGAATGCCGCCGCCGAACAGAAGATCGAGGTGGCGGATGCCCTTTAAAGTGTCGGTGCCTGCGCCACCGAACAAAGCGTTACGGCCGAGTCCTCCGTCGAGCGTGTCGTCGCCCGAGCCGCCAAACAGACTGTCCCATCCGGCTTCGCCCCAGATTCGATCGGCCGCATTGCCTCCGATCAGGATGTCATTGCCCCGGCCTCCGTAGATGTCGCTGCTGATATCGACGTTGACAAGAGTCACAATATCATGGCCGGCTCCGGCATCAACCGTGATGTGCGTCACCAGTGACTGAGTGAAGCGACCGAGGAAACGACTTCCGGACGTCACCACCAGGCCACCTGAGCGGTTCACGATGCGGATATTGTCAGCTCGCGACGTCCCGTTGACGTACAGCTCGCCGTTGACCAGTGTCGCGGTCGCGGTGCCCGCGTCCTTTTTCAGGAAGTTATTGACGACGTACCTGCCAAGCTTTGCGCCCGCTTCAAGTCCGGCGACGTTGTCGAAGCTGTAATGGATGCCGCCATAGATGCGACTGACTCCGGATTCTGCCGCTGCCTGCGAAAAGCTGTTGAAGGTGCGACTTGATACGCCGGCCGTTTCTGACGGCAGCACGAAGTGAATCTGATCTCTCCCGAAGTAGCCCTTCAGGATGGCAGCCGCCGTTCCGCTGAATGTACTGTGGCCGGACGTGTACGCCGAAAACGCCGGCGTTACCAGGAGCGAAGTCCATGACTGGTCCGCGATCGTCGCCGCGTTGTTGTCGGTGTCGGCGGACCGGATCGCTGTGACTGGTCGCCAGAAATTGTACTCATACTTCGCGTCCCAGCTCGCAATCGCCGCGTCCGCAAGCCCGACATTAAGCATCGCAAACAGGCGCGCGTTTTCTTCGAGAGAGTTGTGTCGGTCCGTTGCGACGATCTGGGCCACCTGGTTCCAGTGGCCCGGCGGTGTTGAAGTTCCTGCACCGTTGGCCCAGAATTTTGCGATGTCCGTCTGATCATTTGTGCGTGATGAGCTGGTGGCGGAACCAATTGACTTCACCTCATTCAACGCCTGCGCGTAGGCGACGCTGTTCAAGGGCGGCGGAGCGATCGGACGGAACTGCGATCCACTCGTCATTGCCCACGGCTGAACTGCGGGCCACTGAGGCAGCACGGCGGCTTGAAGAGCGGGCGGTGTGGGACGCCAGTCACCGGGATCTGTACCTGGTGTATAAGTGACGATTGCGGAAGAACCGTCAGTTGCTCGCAAAGCCAGAATCCTGCTCGCAACGGCCTTTCCCGCATTCTCGCCGTCGGTCTCTGCCTGTCCATCCGGAATCGCAGTGAACGCTGCCAAATACTGAGTATCGAATTTTGCCTTTTGCGCGGGAAACATTGAGATCAAGGTCTGGTACGCCGCAGAGACAACGGCAGCCTCTTTTGACGCCCGTGGATGTACGACAACCGTCGTCGCGTACGGAGCGTACTCACGATCGATCGAATTCACGGCGTCGAAAACAGCGGTGTGCATGATCGCCATGTCTCTCGCGGCGACTGGCGGAGCTGTGCGGTCGGTGCGGATCGCGTCCAGAAGGATGTCGTTCCATTGAATGACGACGTCTGCCGACAGATATTGACGGGGCTCAAGGACTTCCGCAGCCTGAAGCCGATCGTATCTCGATGCGGTGGCACGGCGATCCATGCGATGACTCGGACGCGAAGCCGACAGTCGAATCATGCTCATTGGTAAAACTGCCCCGATCTTAATCTTCGACATGACGTTGAATAGTCTGAGTTCATGATCCACACGGAATATGTTACACACTCTGCGGGGCAAAACACCATACGGCTCCGCTCTGGCTGATGCAAGCAGTTTCACCGAACATCGGGAGGCTGGGGGGCGGTCGCGGATTTCGGTGAGACTGCAATCGAAGTTGATTCTCGGGAGGGAGAGGCTCCTGCCGAGCCGACGACGGATGGTGAAATGTACGGCTCGGCAGGAGCCTCGCCCTCCCAAATTCACAATCATCCGCGACCAGACCCGGTGGCTGGCCAGTTGGCGCAGGGGGGACCGGTCGTGATAATTCTGATAATTCAGGACGCATGGCGAAAGCGCTGTGCGAATGCATTCGGATGGAAATTGACTTGCGACGCTTTCTCGCCTCGATCATTCACCGCTGACAAGGAATTATGGCAGATGATGAGAACTGTTTTCCTGTTGATCGCATCAGTGATTTCTGCGATGACACAGGCAGCACCGCCGGAACACACGCCACACTCCGTGGGTGTTGCGGTGGTGGACATCACGCCAACTTATGCAATCCGTCTGAATGGTTTTGGCGGTCGGACGAAGGAATCGGCAGGGGTTCGTCAGCCGATCCGGGCGAAGGCGCTTGCGCTCGGAACAAGTGAACGTGATACCGTAGTTGTCATTACAGTCGATACGCTGGGAATCCCGGACGATATGACGGAACGCCTCGCTGAGAGGCTGAAGTCAAAGGGCATCGACCGCAGTCGCCTCGCAATCTGCGCATCCCACACGCACAGCGGACCGATGATTCGGAACTGTGCGAATACGCTTTTTGGACAGCCGATTACCGACGATCAGTGGCAGACGATTGTTAAGTATACCGCCGAGTTGGAAACAAAGCTGGAAGAGGTCGCGGTCGCGGCCCTGGCGGACAGGAAGCCCGCGCGATTGTCGTGGGGAATCGGCAAAGTGACGTTTGCGATGAATCGCCGGACGCAGGGTGGACCGGTGGATCACGATCTGCCGCTGCTGGCTGTGCATGATCCTGACGGCCGGCTGCGAGCCGTATTTACGAACTACGCCTGCCATTGTGTGACGCTCAGTGACGACATGATCAGCGGCGACTGGGCTGGATATGCCATGGATCATATTCAGCGCCGCAATCCCGGATGTCATGCCTTAATCTCCATCGGATGCGGAGCGGACTCCAATCCTCGTGGCGGAGTTCTGGGGTCGAGTGCAGACGCTGCCGACAGTCTTGGCCAGGAACTTGCTGAAGAGGTTCAGCGTCTGCTTTCGACAAAACTTCGACCGCTGACGAGGGCTCCGGAGTGCGTGCTTGAGCGTGTGACACTTAAGCTCGCGCCGTTGCCGACTCGGGAACAGTGGGAAGAACGGGCGACGCACCAAAACGCGATCGGACATCATGCTCGAACCCAACTGGCTCGTCTTGATCACGGCGAAGCGCTGATGACGGAGATCAGTTATCCGATTCAGAGCATTTCCTTTGGCGACGAACTGGCATGGGTCTTCCTTCCGGGAGAAGTCGTGGTCGATTATGCATTGCGACTGAAGCGCGAGCTGGACGGCGGGCGGTTATGGTTGAATGCCTACGCCAATGCGTGTCCGGGTTATGTTCCATCGGAACGCATTCTTCGTGAAGGCGGCTACGAAGGCGGAGGAGCGATGGTTTACTACGACATCCCCGGGGCATACGCATCCGGCGTTGAACAATCAATTGTGAACAGCGTGGAAGTGCAGCTCAATGCGAGATTCGCGGCTGCGGTGGACACAGCGAAGACCAATGGAGTGCCCCCGCTGGCACCGTCCGATGCCGTTGCGTCGCTGCGCACGAAGCCGGGATTTCGCGCAGAACTTGTGGTGTCTGAGCCGTTGATTGAAAGTCCCGTCGCGATTGCCTTCGGTGCCGATGGTCGGCTGTGGGTCGCAGAAATGAACGACTATCCGCAAGGGCGAACGGATTCCGTCGAGCCGAAACCAGACGATGGCGATGGTCCATCGTCAAGTCCTGCCGATGCACCGGATGCATTGGAGAATGGCGGGCAGATTCGGTGTGTGTACGATGACAACGGTGATGGTCATTTTGATCGGTCGGAGGTTTTTCTACAGGGCATTCCATTCCCGACAGGAGTTACGACCTGGCGAAACGGTGTGCTTGTTTGTGCGGCCCCCGACATTCTGTACGCGGAGGATACGAATGGTGATGGCAAAGCGGATGACGTGCGCAAGCTGTTCACCGGCTTTGCCACTCACAACTATCAAGCCCGAGTCAACAGTCTGGAATATGGCCTTGATGGCTGGGTCTATGGTTCGTGCGGGCTCTTTGGCGGTGAAATCACGAACGTGCAGACCGGTGAAGTGATCGCTCTGAGCCAGCGGGATTTTCGCTTCAATCCGGACTCTGGAGTTTTCGAGCCCGCCACGGGCTCGACTCAACAGGGGCGAGTCCGCAATGACTGGGACGACTGGTTCGGCTGCAACAACGGAACGATGCTGATGCATTATCCCCTGGCTGACCATTATCTGCGTCGCAATCCTTATTTGGCGCCATCACAAACCGTTGTTGGAATTGCCGCCGGGCCTGAGCCTGGGCGGTTATTCTCGATTTCAAGTCAGGTACTGTTCATGTTGTCAGGGCCGCCGAATCGGCCGACGGCGGCATGTGGCCTTGGAATTTATCGGGATGATCTGCTGGGTACAGACTTTTCAGGCAATGCACTGACGTGCGAGCCGGTCAACAATCTGGTGCATCGACAGATTCTGACACCGAGCGGAGTCACGTTCATCAGTCGCCGCGATGACGATGAATCTGACCGCGAGTTTCTGGCTTCGACAGATCCCTGGTTTCGTCCCGTTCAGGCGCGCACCGGGCCGGACGGCGCGTTGTGGATCGTCGATATGTACCGGTACGTGATTGAACATCCGATCTGGATTCCACCCGACACGCTGGCCACGCTGGATCCGCGCGCCGGAGCCACAATGGGCCGAATCTATCGAGTCATCCCGGAAGGCCGCCCACTTCGCACAGTGCTGCGGCTCGATCAGCTGCATGGTGTTGAATTAGCGGCGGCTATGGATTCACCCAATGGAACGCAGCGTGACCTGGTACAGCAACTGATTCAATGGCACAACGACAGAAACGCCATTCCGGCGCTAAGACGCCTTTGCGTGGAATCTGTCCGCCCTGAAGTACGAGTCCAGGCGTTATCAACCTGGGCGAATCTGGAACCGCCAGCGGCCGAAATCATCCAGGAAATGCTGGCCGACGCCGATTCCCACGTTCGCCGTCATGCCGTCCGGGTGGCAGAGTCGCAGCTCAATGTGTCCACGGAACTGACAGAAGCTGTGGTCAGAGCTGCTGATGATGCCGATCCCTTTTTGCGGATGCAGGTCGCCTATTCCTCTGGATTTCTCAAACCGGCAGAATCCGCGACCGTTCTGGCCAGGATCATTGCCACGGACGGCAGCAATGCTCATCTGAAATCCGCTGTCGAGAGTTCACTGACGTCGGCAAACGTTGTCCAGGTTCTGAATGAACTCCGGACGCAGCCCGACACGGCTGAAGCTGCAGATCGGCTCCTTGTCGGCGCTGCGACTCTGGCAGATTCTGATTCGCTGTTGGCGCTTCTGAGAGAGCTGTCCGGCCGAGTTTCAGAGTCAGCCGCTGCGGAACATTTTTCGCGGCTGGCTCAGTTCGTCGATGCCTGGAGTCGCCGCTCGCCGCAGGATGTTTCACCCGGCGACAATGAGATTCACGCCGCATGGAAGCCGGCAATTGATGCAGCGCTGCACGTTGTCGAACACGATGAATCGGAAATCAAAACCCGGATTGCAGCCGTCAGGCTGCTGGCTCTGGCACCGTTCCTGGGTGAACCACATTCGGATTCGCTGGCGGCGTTGCTGACGTCTCGAACGCAGCCGGAGTTGCAATCGGCCGCAATTGAGGCATTGAAGCGAGACAGCAGACCGGAGGTCGCTGACGTTGTGCTCACGGATTGGGCCTCCCGCGAGCCTCGGCTGCGGAAAGAAGGCATTTCCCTGCTGCTGTCGCGGTCTGCGTGGGCGGAGCGTCTGCTGGCAGCTATTGAAACAGGAACTGTCTCCACCGGCGAACTCGATTTGCCGCAGCAACAGACATTGCTCGAAAATGCGGAAGCGTCGATCCGGATTGCCGCCGCGCGAAGTTTCACACTTCGCACGACCGCCGGACGTCAACAGGCAATTGATCGATTCACGGCGGCTCTGCATGAGAATGGCGATCCCGGCAAGGGTCGTCAGGTCTTCCAGAAGCATTGTTCAAATTGCCATCGGCTGCAGAACATGGGACATGTCGTCGGTCCGGATATCACGGCCTATGGCGGCAAGCCGGTCCAATCGCTGCTGATCGCCATGCTGGATCCGAATCAGGCTGTGGATCCACGTTATCAGTCGTATGTTGCGGTGCTGGGAGATGGCCGCAGCGTCACAGGCCTGATTGCTGAAGAGACCGCTTCGGGGCTCACGCTGCTGGCCGCTGAAGGCAAGCGGGAAAGCGTCCTGCGTTCTGAGATCGATGAACTCCACAGTACAGGCAAGTCGCTGATGCCCGAAGGGTTTGAGCAAAACGCGACACCGGAAGACATGAATCATCTCTGGGCATTTTTCCGAACGCTGCGTTTGCCACCAAAGACATTGGAAGGCAATCAACCGACGCTTGTCGAAGTCCCGCCAAAGGGAAACGTCGCGCTGCCGGCGTCGCAGGCCGAAATCTATGGCGGCGATATCACCTTTGAGCTGCCGTTCCGGAATGTCGGGTTGTGGCATGATAAAAACGATATGGTTCGTTGGCGCATTCAGTCGTCCGTGGTGCGACAGATGGATGTCTGGGCCGAATGGGCCTGCGATGCGAACGCGGCGGGCAACTCTTTTGTGATCGAAGGCGCTGAGCCCGTGCTGTCAGGAAAGGTTGGTTCAACCGGCGCATGGAGTCGCTATCAGCTTCAAATCCTCGGAACCGTGACCGTCCGCGAAGGGGAATCCGAAATTGTGGTTCGTCCGGACGGTGAGCTTCGCTCAGCATTGGCCGATTTGCGAGCGCTGCATCTGGTGCAGCTTGATGGTGTTCCGTTGGCAACAGGCATGGTGGAGGATTAAGCGGTGGTCATTCCACGTTGGAACATGAACGGTTCGCCTGTGATTTCGCATCCCCGCTGCATCGCGATGTTCATGACAAGCCCGATGCCGGCATAGGTGGAGATCAAACTGCTGCCGCCGTAACTGCAGAGCGGCAATGTGGTGCCGGTGATGGGCAGCAGTCCGACTGTCATTCCTGTATTCAGCAGTGTCTGCACAGCGATGAGTGTGATTACACCCACGCAGACCAGTCTCCCATACGGTTCGCGCGTGCGTCGCGCGACCTGCAGGACTTTCCAGACCAACACACAATACAGCAGCAG
The DNA here is from genome assembly GCA_964517865.1 of uncultured Chitinophaga sp. Lineage (GTDB taxonomy): Bacteria > Planctomycetota > Planctomycetia > Planctomycetales > Planctomycetaceae > SXXK01. The sequence goes on along the minus strand of CAZFDW010000081.1, from coordinate 7,877 downwards.
CAGAGCGGCACAGGCGGGAAAACCGAAGCGCTCGCCGATCATCACAAAGATAAAGTCCGTACGCGATGCCGGAAGCTGCCATGCCGCCGGATCATCGATTGGTGGTTCTTCCTCATTGCTGCTCCCCCAGTAGCCTCCAAGAGCCAGGATCTGCTTTGACTGATGCAGATGAAAACCATCACCTGCCGGCGCGGAACCGCCGTCACGTTGAGTGAATACCGATACAATCCGTGACTGCTGCTCGGGACTCATTTGAGTCCAGAGCAACGGCAGGCAGACGAGACCGGGGATCGCGGCGGCCGTCAGATGTTTCGTTCGGGCACCGGCGGCAAACAGCATGGCGTACAGAATGGGAAGAAACAGCAGCGCGGTGTCCAGATCCGGTTCGCGCACGATCAGCAGCATCGGGAAAAATGCCATCAACAACGGCGGCCAGAGTCCTGCGATGGTCCGCTGGCTGGAGCGATACATCAAATACGCCGCCAACGCCATGATATAGGCCAGCCGCGCGGGTTCGCTGGCCTGAAAGTCAAACAGTCCCAGAGGAATCCATCGTCGAGATCCGTTGATCGGCGGCATGAACAGCGTCACAGCCAACAGCAACAATGTCGCCAGAAAGAACCAGGGACTCAGTTGGCTTAACAATCGATACGGCACTGACAACACCGCAACCATGGCCACGATCGCGAGAAATAACCAGACAATCTGGCGTTCGACAAGCTGTGTGCGACCATACAGTTCGTCGGCGCGAACGAGTCCACACAGTCCCAGGACTGTGATCGCAAGGCAGACGCTGAAAATCATCCACGGAAATTGTCGAAGCCACAACGTCACGCTGTGCAATACTCCGTTAGGGCCTGCGCGAAAACAGCTTTTACAAGTTCATGAAAGCATTGGCGGGTGGTTACGGCTGCAGAATATGCTTACCGTCTTCGAACTGCTTGTGACAGGCATTGCAGTTGTTGAGCATCGACTTGTACGCCATTGTCGCAGCTTCGAAATTCTTCTCTTTCGCAGCCTTGTACAGTTCCGCTCCATGGGTCTTTGAAGCGGTGGCATGTTTGACCCAGTCTTCTCCGTGTTCATCAGGCTTCCGGGCGAACAACAGATTGCAGCTTTCCGCCAGAATGAGTGAATCGGATTTCAAGGCTTTCCAGCCTTTGTTATCGACTGGAGTCGCCGCCATGCTGGCTTTGAGTCGCAGCCAGGTCGGCTGAAAAACGTACTCCATGAACTCATGCATACTGTCTTCAACCGGCGCGGCATCGTCCGTCGGGACCACCGGCGAATACCCGGCCTGAACATCGTTGGGCGTTGAGCACACAAAGCCCAGGGTAACGACTGCGACAATGACAGCGAAAAGTGAACTGACGAGTTTCATACTTCGAATCCTTTGAAAGTCTTTGTAGAAATTTCGCACCGGTTCGGGTGTTATACCGCGCGCGGTCATGTGTGCGAGAATCGGCGAGCGGCATGCATCAGCCTGCCGGTACAAAATCAAAGTACCGGAGGGCTCATGCCGCTCCGTTCGCCGAACTCATTTTCGACAGCGTGAAGTATACACAAACGGATATCGGTCTCACAAACAGCTGAGCCTTCCGCAATGAAAACGGAAACCTGATGTATTTGCCGGATTACCAGGTCACACGCGGCGCCGCGTCTGAAACTTACGCAGCAGCGGCGTCTCGACGTTTTCTCCGTGCATCCGGCGGAGTCTTCCAGCGGCGATGAACCCAGAAGTACTGTTCGGGTGCTTTCCGAATGAATGCCTCCAAAGACGATGTGAATCGCTGCGTCAGTTCGTTGACAGCGTTGGCACCCTGAAAATCCGCCGAATCAATGACATCCTGCGTGGTCAGATTGAATCGAATCCAGCGACAGTCTTTCTGCGAAGCTTCCGGAAGTCGAAACGCGCCACCAACGACAATCAGTGCGTTGTACTCCAGCGCGAGCAAAGCGATCGACTTGAACGTTGACGCCGGCCGATCGAAGAAATCGACGAACACACCGGAACGCCCGGCGTCCTGATCGCACAGCATCGACGCCATGCCGCGTTGCTCCATAATGTTTGACAGTTCTGCACCCGCTCCCTGTTTGAGGATCAATGAGTTGCCAGTCGATTCACGAAAGTGTCTGAACCACGTGTGCAGATAAGGATTGTCGAGGTGTCGTGCGACCACTCCCATCGGAAATCCGAAGTGCCCGAACGTGTTGACGCTGATTTCCCAGTTTCCAAAATGGCCTCCCAGAAACAACACTGGCCGATCGGAACAGAGTGCCCTGACGCAGTCGTTGCGACGGTCAAAGTCCAGGACATCCGCACAATTGGCCAGGCGGAAGCGGCGTGGAAGTTGAATGATTTCGCACACCATGCGAAAAAGGTGCAACCACATTCCATGAATGATGCGATCCGCCTCAGCATCTGACACGGATTCGCCAAATGCCAGTTTCAGATTTTCCTTCGCCACGTCGGAGCGACTTAGCTGCTGTGGGACCACGCGCACCATCATCCAGGCCAGACTCCTGGCCAGCATGACGCTCGCGCGCACTGGCAGACACTTCACGACGAACAGCAGCGTCTGAAAGAGGGCATATTCGAGGAGTTGTCGGAGTTTGAGCTGAAGCATTCGGGTTTGACGCATTTTCCATGATCACGAATTACCGGCAGGTGTCCGTCGCGCGGATCATAGTGGGACATTTGCATTCGTTGAACAGCAAGCCGCAGACGTCAGAAAAAGGCCGTTGCCACCGTTTTTCTCATTTCAAAGTGCGAAAGCGATCGTCCGCAGCAACATGCGAAGCGATCAGTTGCGCTGCGCGTGACCGGAGTGACCTGTAGAAACCGAAATTTGACGAACATCGCCAGTCTCCAGCGCGTTGTTCTTTAGGAAATACAGGTTTTTCGGAACAACGTCCAGTGCATCGCGCCACCGAAATTTGACAAAAGCAGCCTGGATTGGCACAGATTGCGCTCAAAACATTGCTTCCGTATGGTTAAGGAGGTAGGATTTTGTCGAAGTTTCCCGATGGATCGGTTTTGTAATTCGTGAGACATCACAGTCGCTGACGCTCAATGAAATTTGCAAACGTCAGCGTGAGGACATCAACGTGAGCAGTATTGATGCAACATCGACTTCCGCGGCGGAACCTTTGGAATCGGACGCCGATGCAACAGTTTGGTCGATTCTTGATGCTGTGCCCTCATGGGGCGCAAGTCTGCTTGTCCATGTCTGTGTGATCCTGCTGGTTGCGATGATCACGCTGCCCGACATTATTCTGCCGGACATGAATCTCACATCAACCATCGAACCTGAAGAGATTCGTCAGGAAGTTTACGAGATCTCTTCCGATCCGACGGAGACACTCGGCAGTCTCAGTACGCTCAATATCCAGGGCGAATCTGCTGCGGTCGCTCAGGATCGAGGTATGGACAATCACCTCGAACAGGTCGAACAGATTCAGGAAGACCTCGTCAATCCTCGGATCGCTCAATTTGAATCAATGCCCGCGCCGAACGAAGCCGAAGTTCTGGATGCCATCGACCTGACCGGCACGACTGAACAGGCTGGCGGAACCGAAGGCGCTGTCGATCGAATCACACTGGAGATCGCCTCTTCGCTTCGTCAACGCAAGACACTTCCTGTCTGGTTGTTTGACGAATCTTTGTCGCTTGAAGCCCGGCGTGAACAGATCACAAATCGCTTCGACAGCATCTATCGTCAGCTCGGACTCATGGACGACCTTGACACCCAAGGCGCTTTGAAGACCGGCATCATTGGTTACGGAGAGAATATTCATGTCCTGATCAAGGAACCAACCAGTGATATCGCCGAACTCACGAATGCCGTCAAGAGCATCAAGAACGACGAATCCGGCAAGGAAAACGTTTTCGCTGCGATTGATGAAGCGCTCAAAACGTTCACGCCGTTCAAACGCAAAATGAAGGCGAACATGATGATCATCATCGTGACCGACGAACGTGGTGACGATTTCCAGGCTCTCGAATCGATTGTGAAACGCTGCACGCGCGACGGGATCAAAGTTTACTGCATCGGAAATGCCTCGATCTTTGGTCGTGAGAAAGGCTTCGTGCGATACAAGTGGGAATTCGACGGCGAAAAATTTGAAGAAGACATCCCGGTCGATCAGGGCCCGGAAACCGCAATGGCTGAGGGTCTGGATCTGCCTTTCTGGACAAATACGCCCCGTGATCTCACGCGCATGTCATCAGGCTACGGACCGTACACGTTGTCTCGATTGACCGCCGAAACGGGCGGCATTTTCCTGATTGCCGACGACGCGGTTGGCGACAAATGGGATCCGCAGATTATGCGGCAATATGCTCCTGATTATCGACCACAGGCGGAGTATATGAAACAGCTCCAGGGCAATTTTGCCAAGCAGGCACTGGTCACTGCGGCTCAGCAGGTAATGACCGAGGACGTGCCGATTCCACAACGCGTTTTCCAGGCCAACAACGACAACATTCTGCGTGAACAGATCACTGAAGCTCAAAAACCGCTGGCAGTACTGGATTATTTTCTCCAGCGGACGCATGAGATTCTCGAAGCAGGCGAGAAGCACCGTGACAAACTCGATTCCGATCGCTGGCGCGCGGGCTTTGATCTGGCCATGGGTCGCATTCTGGCGATGCGTGTCCGTGCGTTTGGGTACAACGCAGTGCTTGCCGAAATGAAATCCAATCCGAAGAAATTTGAAAAGCCTGAAAGCAATCGGTGGGACTTGGTCCCGGCAGAATCCGTGAATGCCGGTGCTACCATTCGCAAGATGAATGACAAAGCGCTGGAATATCTGAATCGCGTCATCACGGAGCATCCTGGCACGCCGTGGGCATATCTTGCCAAGGTTGAACTGCGTGATCCGCTAAGTTGGGAGTGGGTCGAAGGCCACACCCCGGTCCCTCAAATGGCCGCTGCCGGCCAGAATCGCGGTCCGCAGTTTGCCGCTGAGGAAGAAGAGCGTCGGCAACAGGAACAGAAGCGACAGCAGAAGAAAAACGTCAGCCGGCCTAAACTGTAGTGCAGTTGCCGTTGGTGCATTCTGGACAAGCATGTCCGAACCCTCGCCAGAGAAAGTCGGCAGCAGCATGATCACTGAGCGACGGAAGTCCAGGCCCAGGCAGTGTTTCATGGCCATGTGACGGACATGAATGTCCATCCTACAAATGAGCAGGTCGCAGTACGGTTGACATGTCGCACAAGAATCAGAAGTTTGAACTTGTCAGTGAGTTCGCTCCGGCGGGAGATCAACCAGCTGCCATTGCATCTCTGATCAAAGGCATTCACGATGATAAACGCACGCAGGTGCTGCTGGGTGTGACGGGATCCGGCAAGACGTTCACCATGGCAAACGTCATCCAGCATGTGCAAAAACCAACGCTGGTCCTTTCGCACAACAAGACTCTGGCCGCACAGCTGTATGGTGAATTTCGTGAGTTCTTCCCGAACAATGCGGTCACTTACTTCGTCAGCTATTATGACTACTACCAGCCGGAAGCCTACATTCCGCAGCGCGACATTTACATCGAAAAAGATGCGTCGATCAACGAGGAAATTGATCGGCTGCGTTTGCTGGCGACAAGTGCTCTGGTCAGCCGAAATGATGTGATTGTCGTTGCCAGTGTGAGCTGCATTTACGGCCTGGGTTCGCCAAAAGATTACCTGAGCATGATGATTCCGTTGCATGTCGGGCAGCAGGTCGATCGCGACAAGCTGCTCATGCGACTGATTGATATTCATTACGATCGAAATGACTTCGATCCGGCGCGCGCCAAATTCCGAGTGCGCGGAGATGTGATTGAATGCTGGCCGGCATATGAAGAGTTTGCTTATCGCATTGAATTGTGGGGCGATGAGATTGAAAAGCTGAGCATGATTGATCCGGTGTCGGGCAAGGAGTCTCAGTCGCTCAGGGAAATCTATATTTATCCGGCTAAACACTTTGTCCTGCCTCAAAGTCGTATCGATGCCGCTCTCGACGAGATTCGTCTGGAACTCGACGCGACACTGGAAGTGTTCCGCAAAGAAGGCAAGCTGCTCGAAGCACAGCGGTTGGCCGCGCGGACTCGGCATGACCTGGAACTCATGAAGGAGACAGGGTTCTGTCCCGGCATCGAAAACTACAGTCGAGCACTGGCCGGACGGAAACCGGGCGAGCCGCCGTACACGCTGTATGACTTCTTTCCGGAGGATTTCCTGATCTTCGTTGATGAATCTCACGCGACACTGCCGCAGATTCGAGCGATGCACGCCGGTGATCAGGCACGGAAAACAACACTGGTGGATCATGGATTTCGGCTGCCGATGGCGAAAGACAACCGTCCGCTGAAATTTGACGAATGGAACAGCAAACCGTCCTATCGTGTATTCGTGTCAGCGACTCCGGGGAACTGGGAACTTGACCAGACCGGCGGCGAAGTTGTCGAACAGGTGATACGTCCCACTGGTCTGGTTGATCCCGAGATTTTCGTCATTCCGGCGCGCGGCCAGGTGCAGCACCTGATGGAACAGGTCCGGGAACGAGCGGCGATCAATGAACGCGTCCTGGTCACGACGCTGACCAAACGCATGGCAGAAGATCTGACCAAGTACATGAAGGAAGAATCGATTCGCTGCGAATGGCTGCATTCCGAATTGAATGCCGTGGAACGTGTCGAGATTCTGCGTGAACTGCGGGAAGGGAAATTCGATGCCGTAATCGGCGTGAATCTGCTCCGCGAGGGACTGGATCTGCCGGAAGTGTCGCTGGTTGCCATCCTGGACGCCGACAAGGAAGGCTTTCTGCGAAGCGAAACAAGTCTGATTCAGACGATTGGTCGTTCCGCCAGAAATGTGAATTCTAAAGTGATCCTGTATGCCGACAAGGTCACGGACAGTATGCAGAAGGCGATCGATGAAACAAACCGGCGTCGCAAACTGCAGACAGAATACAACGCAGCACACGGAATCACGCCGGAGACAATTCGTAAAGCAATTCGCAAAGGGATTGAAGAAGAAATTCAGGCACGCCGCGTAGAACGGGAATCTGTCGGCATCACGGCGGAATCACAGTTTGTAACGCTGGAGTTCATCCGGGAACTTGAAAGTGAAATGCTGGCTGCTGCCGCGCAGTTGGATTTTGAACGCGCGGCGCAATTGCGAGACCGCATTCATGATTTGAAAAAGAAAATGGGCCAGCCTGTCCCGGACGAAGACGATTCCGACCGCCCCGGATTCGCATCGAAGGGCCGTCGCACGGGAAAGAAGGCGGGCAGGAAACGTCGCTGAAAGACGCGGTCTTCAGTCGTTGAATGCACCCTGGATCGTGACGATCAACCGTCGTCGTCCCCCCGAATTGCGGTGTTCGCAAAGATAAATCCCCTGCCATGTGCCGGTCAACAGGCGACCATTGGCAATCGGGATCGTAAGCGATGACCCGGTGAGCGTGGCTTTCACATGTGCCGGCATGTCGTCCGCGCCTTCGCATGTGTGCCGGTACGGCCAGGATTCAGGTGCCAGTCGGTCCAGCGCCATGTTCAGGTCATCCGGGACATCCGGGTCGGCATTTTCATTAATGGTCAATGACGCGGATGTGTGCTGAATGAATACGTGCATCAGCCCGAGGCGGCACCGCTTCAGGGCTGATAAATCCTGAATCACGTGCTGCGTGATCAAATGACATCCGCGCGGAAACGCTGGAAGTACAATCTCTGACTGATGCCAGTCGGACATGGGCAATGATTCCGTTCAAATGTGGCTGCGATTCCCTGAACGCAGTTAAGCGTTTTTTCTGCGAGCGGCACGGCGCTAGCGGGCTGTTGATATAGTCCCCGATTTCGCATCTTTGTTTACCGCCGAGCCGGAGGCGACGGCTCGCGG
>CAZFDW010000080.1:1833-17107 GCA_964517865.1 uncultured Chitinophaga sp. | reverse complement strand
CACGAGCACCGTTTCACTGAGCACGAGCACGCCAATTGTGTTTGAATGCGAACAAGCGGCCTACCAATAACCCCATTGCTGTGTACTGAGGACGTAGATCCCGAGCAGCAGGTTAGCGACGGCGTGCATGACGACACAGGCGGAGAGGCTTTTGGTTTTCACCGCAACGCCGTACATCAGGACTCCGAACACAGTCGCTCCGAAGTAATCGATAGGGGCGTGGGCAACCACAAAAAGAGCGGTCACGACCACCAGGCTTCGCCAGTGGAACGTGCCGAACGGGACTTTCCAGTAGTCCCCGTCAAGATCCGCCACAAAACGCATCAGGAACGCTCGCCAGAAGATCTCCTCCGCCAATGGCACTGCGACGACCATCCGGACGAATCGCATCACAATGACCGACCAATAGAGGGCAGCGTGATGCTCCGAGACTAGTGACGGATTGAAGCCGCCCGATCGGGACGCGAAACCAAGCACGCTGAGTGAGCTCGTGGACATGTTCAGTCGTTCGAACAGAAACCCCGGCGCAATCCACAGGGCGATGCCCACAACCCCCGCCGCTAACCCCAAACCGATTCCTCGGTATGGGCGAAACTCATAGTGCTTCCAGGATGCAACCAGCACCAACAGTGTCACCACGGTCTGCAGCGGATACAACCACAGTTCGGGCTGGCGTCGCCACCATACCGCAGAATCCTCGACGGTAGTGAAGCCGATGGCCCGCAAGACTTCCAGTAGCCCGAGAAATCCCATAAACACCCCCAGCGGCGCAACGTGGGCTATGGTTTTGGAATTCGAGACTCTCGGTAGTTCGGGCATATTCGGTGGGTCCGCAGAAGATGCGAAAGACGGCCCGTGACAGGCCGCCAAACGTGATTCAGTGAAAAAACGTAATCTCTCGATCTGCACACGATGCCGGACAATTTGGGATGAACAGACTTGGCAGAGGGTTCAAACGAGGAAGAAAACAACATCGACTTTAGCCTCTGAGACATCGGCTGGGGAATTCCACCAGCACTTTCTGAGCCCCGTCGATGCGATCTCGAAATGTGTCGAACGCCTGCTGGATTTGTGACAGCGGAAATCGATGCGTGATGAGTGGATTCAGGTTGACGCGGCCTTCAGCGATCCATTGCATGGCAAGCGGGAACGTGCGTTCGAAATCGGGATGAATGCTGGTGGTGATCACAAGGTTCTTGAACAACGCGGCTCGAAGTTTCACGCCGTCGATCGAATGAGCGGGCACACCAAAGTACAGGATCTGACCGAACGGTCGGGTGAGTTCTATCGCATCGTTCAATGCCTGAGCCCGATGGCCGACGGCTTCGATCACGATCTCTGGTAACTCGCCACTCAGCATCTCACGCACCTGTTCCACTGCGTCCAGGCCTTTGGCACAAATCGTGTCGGTGGCTCCCATTGTGCGGCTGAGTTTCAAGCGTGACTCCAGGGGATCGATGCTGATTATCCGCCGCGCGCCTAAGTTCCGAAGACCCGCGACAAACATCTGACCGATTGGGCCCTGACCGAGGACGGCGACGTCTCGATCAATCATATTGGGCAACTTTTTCAGGGCATGCACAACTGTCCCGAATGGCTGTGCGAGCATCGCCATTTCATCCGAAAGGCGAGGATCCAGCGCAACGACTCGTTGTTCTGGCATCACAAAGCGTTCGAAGAGCCCGAGTTGCCCAACAGGAACAGCAAGGACTCTTGTACCCGGTTTCCAGCGTTTGCCGTTGGTGTCGATGACAGTGCCGACCATTTCATGCAGCGACATCCCGACCGGCTGCGGATATTCAATCGGATGTCCTTCGAAGTCGCCATCAAAAAATGGCAGATCCGAACCGCACAGACACGTCATTTCCGGCTGAAAAATGATCTGCCCCGGCGATCCGTCTGCTGACGGCAGCTGGGGCTCTTCGATCTCAACCAATTCGATCTGACGACGACTGACGAGTTTTCCGGCAAGCATTGGTGGTCCATGTGGCAATAGGAAGCGAGGGGTTATCGACGAATGGCATGCGTCTTAAGGACTTGTTGCCCGCGAATTACGCAAATGCCCGCGAATCTTTTTCTGACTTGACTCGCGGGCATTCGCGGGCAAAGCCGAACACTGATTCTGATTTGTAGAGTTGGGGTAGGCCGGACCAAGCGCAGCGCCGTTCCGGCAGGTGTATGGCAATTGCCGGAACGGCGCTGCGCTTGGTCCGGCCTACACTCTACACTCGCAGATCCTCCGACGCGCCAGCCAGATCGGCAGCATACTTGTTCCGCACCGGTTCCACGCATTCCAGAATAAACTGATCGACCTGTTCCGGAGCGCGACCGATGTAGCGGCTGGCGTCCAGAGTCCCTGCCAGATCCACAGCGGCAAAATGCGGATCGTGTTGTAATCTGCTGATCAGATCGTTGTCAGATCCCTGCTGTTTCACTTGATCTGCCGCCGCCTGGCTGTGGACACGAATCTGTTCATGCAGTTCCTGACGGTCGCCACCCGCCTGCACGCCGGCCATCAAGATCTCTTCGGTTGCCATGAACGGCAGTTCTGCGGCAAGATTCTTTTCGATCACTTTCGGATACACAACCAGGCCGTCAGAGATATTGCGGTACAGAATCAGGCAGGCATCGATTGCCAGAAACGACTGCGGCATTCCCAGCCGACGAATTGCACTGTCGTCAAGCGTACGTTCCATCCACTGATTTGCCATCGTCGCGTCGGCCCCGGCCTGGAGATTCATGGCAAATCGCGCCAGCGAACACATACGTTCGCTGCGCATCGGATTGCGTTTGTAGGCCATCGCGGACGAACCAATCTGTTTGCTTCCAAACGGTTCTTCAACCTCCTTGCGATGCTGCAGAATACGAATATCGGCTCCTGCTTTGTGACACGTCTGGCCGATGCCATTCAATGTGGCCATAATCTGGCTGTCGATTTTGCGAGAATACGTCTGGCCGGTCACAGGATGTTTCAGACTGAAGCCCATGACTTCCGTCACCATGCGATCCAGTTGTTCGACTTTGTGATGATCACCATTGAACAGCGTCAGAAAGGTTGCCTGAGTCCCCGTGGTTCCTTTGACGCCTCGAAATCGCAGCGTCGCAAGCCGGTGTTCAATTTCTTCCAGATCCAGCAACAGATCCCAGCACCAGAGCGTCGCCCGCTTTCCGACAGTTGTGGGTTGAGCGGGCTGAAGGTGCGTGAACCCAAGGCAAGGCAGGTTGCGGTACTTCGCGGCGAATGTGGCCAATTGGTCGATGACCTGAACCAGGCGGCGACGAATCAGAATCAGGCTTTCCTTGATCTGAAGCAGTTCCGAATTATCTGTAACGAAGCAACTGGTCGCTCCCAGATGCACAATTGGTCGAGCATTCGGACACTGATCGCCCCATGCGTGGACGTGCGCCATAACGTCGTGTCGGAGTTCTCGTTCGTAGCGGTCTGCAGCGTCGAAATCGACATTGTCGATGTTGGACCGCATTTCGGTGAGCTGTGCATCGGTGATGTTGAGGCCGAGCTTCTGCTGACATTCGGCCAGCGCGATCCACAAACGCCGCCATGTTGAATGCTTCTTCTGGGCTGACCAGATGGTGGCCATTTCGCGGGATGCGTACCGCGTGATGAGCGGATTTTCATAAATGTCATGGGACACGGTACGGGCTTTCAGAATAGATTCATGAGCGGCTCGGCGCTGGCGGTCTGTTGATTTCGTGAATTTCTGCAGGGCGTGTGAAGCGTCAGCGAAACACACCATGATCTCAATCGTCCCTTTCGTGCGTTGCGCTCCGCTTCACGCACCCTACGATTAAATCAACATTCCGCTTGCCGCCGGTAACTGTATCGTCTGTGTTTTGCAACAGTTACCGGTCGCTAGTGCGATTCCGCTCATACGTTAACATGAACCCTTACGATTTTCACCGACGGAAGTTGTATGAGAAGATGCGGCAAAGAATGTCGCACAATCGGGATCTGCGGCGGCAGTGGGATTCAACCGCGTTGAATTGAGGCGTTGGTGGAATAAACTGTGATCTAAACTCCGTAACTCGACTCTCCAGAGTCGAGAACGTCGCCCCTGAGCTGCTCGACTCTGGAGAGTCAAGCTACGATCAACACACGAAAACACATTATGCCACGTTACGACGCCAAACGCATTGAAGCTTACTGGCAGCAGTATTGGGAAACGAACCAGACGTTTTGCACGGAGGACACTGTTCCGACGGGTGATGCGGCAAAGAAGCCCAAACTGTATGTGCTCGACATGTTTCCGTACCCATCCGGCAGCGGACTACACGTCGGGCATCCCGAAGGCTACACGGCGACGGATATCGTCTGCCGTTACGCGCGGATGAAGGGAAAAAACGTTCTGCATCCGATGGGCTGGGATGCCTTCGGACTTCCGGCGGAAGAACATGCCGTCAAAACCGGCACGCATCCGCGCGAAACGACGGAACAGAACATTGCCACGTTCAAGCGTCAATTGAAGATGCTGGGATTCAGCTATGACTGGACTCGCGAACTGGCCACGACCGATCCGGATTACTATCGGTGGACGCAGTGGATCTTTTTGCAGATCTTTGACACATGGTACGACGCGGATTTTGTCTGGACCGGCCCGGATGGAGTTGAACGAAAAGGCAAAGGTCGCCCAATTTCCGAACTGCCGATTCCGGAAGAAATCCTGGCGAGCGGCAGGGCGTCAGCCCTCCGTGGAAGCGCCGACGGAAACGCACATGGAGGGCTGACGCCCAACCGCTCGCCGGAGGTTGAAGAAGCTATCCGCCGCTATCAGGACAAACATCGTCTTGCTTACGTCTCCGACGCCCCCGTCAACTGGTGCCCTGCCCTCGGCACGGTGCTGGCCAATGAAGAAATCATCGACGGCAAGAGCGAACGCGGTGGCCATCCGGTTGTGCGCATGCCGCTCAAACAATGGATGCTGCGGATCACAGCCTACGCAGATCGCCTGGCGAGTGAACTTGATGAACTCGACTGGTCCGATTCGATCAAATTCATGCAACGCAACTGGATCGGGCGGAGTACCGGGGCGGAGGTGGATTTTGTTGTTGCGACAGATCTGGAGAGCGGCAGGGCGTCAGCCCTCCGTGGAAACGCTGAAGGCATCGCACACGGAGGGCTGACGCCCAACCGCTCGCCTGGGGACCTCGTCATTCGCGTTTACACAACGCGCCCCGATACGCTGTTCGGGGTGACATACATGGTGCTGTCTCCCGAGCATTCGCTCGTGCAGAAAATCACGACCGATGCGCAGCGGTCGGCGGTTGACGAATATATCCGCAAGTCATCGCTGAAGAGTGATCTCGACCGCACGGACCTTGCCAAGGAAAAGACCGGCGTCTTCACTGGCGGATACGCCATCAATCCCGTGAACGGCGAACGAGTCCCTGTCTGGATCGCCGACTATGTGCTCATCAGTTACGGCACCGGAGCCATCATGGCAGTGCCAGCGCACGATGAGCGTGACTACGAATTCGCGAAAGCGTTTGGTATTGCGATCACGCAGGTTGTCGCACCAGCTCCAGGCAGTGGCCATATTGCAGATTTGGAAAATGCCGCGTTTACGGAGACCGGCGTCGCGGTCAACTCAGGCATGTACGATGGCCTCGCTACGGCAGATTTTAAATCTCAGATTTCAAATGATCTGGCTGCAAAAAGCGTTGGTAAAGAAGCGGTCAACTATCGTCTGCGCGACTGGTTGTTCAGCCGTCAACGCTACTGGGGCGAACCGTTTCCGATCTGGCATGAACTTGATGCCGATGGCCATCCGACGGGACTGATGCGTGCCGACTCCGCCGAATCGCTGCCCGTGCTGCATCCGCATATGGACGACTTCAAGCCGACCGGTACGCCGGAACCAATGCTGGCCAAAGCAACGCCCGAATGGCTGTTCAAGACCGATGCCGACGGCGTGAAACTGAAACGAGAAACCAACAGCATGCCTCAATGGGCCGGGAGTTGCTGGTACTACCTGCGATTCTGCGACAACAAGAACTCAGACAAGTTCATTGATCCAGCGAAGGAAAAGTACTGGCTGCCCGTCGATCTCTACATCGGCGGTGCGGAACATGCTGTGCTGCATCTGCTGTATTCGCGATTCTGGCACAAAGTGCTGTTCGATCGCGGCCATGTGAGCAGGCCCGAGCCGTTTCAAAAACTGGTGAATCAGGGGATGATTCTGGGGGACACGGATTACAGTGTCAGTCCTGAAGTTTTTGACCGCCAGCGCGCCGTAATTGAGGGAATGGGCATTATCCCGTTGTTTCTGAAGACCGACAACGCCGAAATCGTCGCCTTGCGAAATCCTTCGGATGATCCGGACGCTTATCGTCCGCTCACGGAAGATCAGGTGACCAAAGAGAAAGGAAAGGCGCACCTCAAGGGCACTGACATCGAATTGACCGGGCGCACCGACAAGATGTCGAAAAGCCGAAAAAATGTCGTCAATCCCGATCACGTTGTCAAAGATTATGGCGCAGACGCACTGCGGCTCTACGAGATGTTCATGGGACCGCTGGAACAGGTGAAGCCGTGGCAGATGAATGGCGTTGAAGGCGTTTATCGATTCCTTGGTCGCGTCTGGCGACTGATGATTGATGACCGGGCTGAAACCGTGATCCTGTCATCTGCCGTCGTTGATACCGCTCCGCAGGAGAGTCAACTCCGCATCCTGCACAAGACCATCAAAACTGTTACCGACGACATCGATCGCCTGGCGTTCAACACGGCGATCAGTCGGATGATGGAATTCACAAACTTTATGTCCGGCCAGGAGACGCGAAGCAAATCCTCCCTGGAACAGTTTGTCCTGCTGCTCAATCCCTTCGCGCCCCACATTGCGGAAGAATTATGGCATGCGTTGGGACATTCCGGCACGCTGGCTTACGAACCATGGCCAACGTACGACCTTGCTCTGCTGGTCGAAGACACGATCGAAGTGCCTGTGCAGATCAATGGCAAGGTGCGGGCAAAAATCATCGTGCCTGCGAATTCAGATCCCGCGGCTTTGGAAGCGGCTGCACGAGCAGATGAAACAGTGCAGAAAAACCTGGAAGGCAAAACTGTCGTCAAAGTCGTGGCCGTGCCGGGGCGATTGTTGAATTTTGTAGTCACGTAAGCGAGTCAATTGTGGGTTGACCCACATGCATGAAGTCACCAGGGTTCTGCAGCCGAAGTCACACTCGGGCTCCGGAGTCCGTGCCAGGCAGCCCAGGTCGCCCTCGCAAACGGGGGGTCCATCCTTCGCCGACATGTTGGCGGCACTCCGCACAGAAACACTGGAGAATACGCGAACACACCTTTATGAGACCCCTGATATTCCACCAGGTATCAATAAATTCCTGCTGGCCCTCGCTGCGTAAACTGCGAAAGTCAAGCTTAGTCTAAAGTTTCTGCAGCAACGCTATACGCACTCAGTTGGCATTGGCTCGTTTAACCGCGTGCCCAGCGAGCCGCGCGAGCAGCGTCGCACGGCCTGGATTGCCACGCGCGGGGCGTTGCCCACGCGGTTAAACGAATGTGCCATTGTGGATCGCTTGCGGTATCTGCCGAGAGTCGGCATCGACAGTCTATTCCCGGAGAAATTGGCCGCCAGTCAGAGAAACCGGGCGTTTTGGCAGAAGTTTCGCGATTCAAATCAGCGAATTGTCGCCTATCATGGCGTGTCGAACGAATCTCCCTCCTGCCGTCGCTGGTGCCGAATTCCTTCCTTGTTCCAGCGAAACCTTCTGAACTCACACGATCTGTCGGGTCCGCGACCATGAATCCGTCGTTTTGCTGTGCATCGTGCAACTTTCGATTTCGCGTCGAGGAGCGATTCCTCGGACGTCGAATTCGTTGCCCGAATCCGCAATGCAAACAGCCTATGCTCCTGGATCCGCATGCGGCTCCTGCTGACACAAAACGGTCTGTGGCGGTTTCTTTGTCGCCGGTGTCAGCACAGGCCCAGTCGCCTCAATCCACAGGCACCGCCACTGCGAGATTACGTCCGCCTTTACCTGTCGTCAATCGACCTGCGTCGGCTGCTCGGGCGACCGATGGCGTGCGTGCAGTTCCGCCGCTCAAGACTTCCGCAGTGGCAGCTCAGAGTTCTGTCCGCAACGTGTCCACCAGTCGTAGCGGACGTCGAGCAACGGTCACTGATCGCGATGCGGCGAGACGTTCAGCGATGCCAATGATGATTGCGTTTGCTGCCACACTGATGTTGGGCGGGGTTGGGGTTGGAGGTTACTGGTTCTGGAATCAGCAGGCCGACATCACCACAGTTCGCGCAAATGATGATTCACCAGGAACCGGGCCAAAGGGCTCAGCAAACTCGCCGCAGGAATCCCTGAGCGTTCAGTCGCCATCAAATGCCGTTGCTGACAACGCCGAATCACTGGCTGCTGCGACACCGACTTCCACCGTGAATGCTGTGATGCTGCGCGAGCATGCCGCTCGTCAGCAGAAACTGGAAGACAGAGTTCTGCCGTTTCTGAAAACTCACTGCGTTGACTGCCACAGTGCCGAATCTCAGGAAGGCGGGATTGTGATCGACGGATTGTCCACGGTGAATCAACTCCTGAACGAACGTAAGACCTGGGAGCGTGTGTATCGCATGATCAACGCCGGTGCGATGCCGCCAGCCGATTACGCTGCACAACCGACTGACGACTCGCGCAAAGAAGTCGTTGGGATCTTCTATGATGAACTCTACGACTTCGACTGCACTCAGATTCATCACGCTGGCCGTGCCACGCTGCATCGTCTGAACCGCGCGGAATACAACAACACGATTCGCGATCTGTTTGGAATCAGCCTGACGCCGGCCGACGACTTTCCGCAGGACGACGTCGGAGAAGGCTTTGACAATATTGGTGATGTGCTCAGCATGCCTCCGTTACTCATGGAAAAATACCTGGATGCTGCGGAACTGGTGGCGGCGACTGTGATCGATACGCGGGATTTTTCGAAGGGTACGACGCAGGTTTTCCGTGCGGACAAATTGCTGTCATCCATCGGCGGCAAAGTGGACGACAACGGCTTTCACAATCTGAATTCGAACGGGGCATTGACCGCAGCCGTGTCAACGCCAGCTGACGGCAAGTACAAGATCCGAATGCATGCCGCCGCCACGCAGGCGGGTGACGAAGACGCAAAAATGGCACTGCAGATCAATGGCGAGAACGTCCATGAATTTGAAGTAAAAGGGCATCGAAAGCCCGACTGGTATGAGCACGAAGTGACTCTGACTGCCGGAAGCCATGCGATCGGTGGAGCCTTCCTGAATGACTTTTACCAACCAGATGCTCCGGAGGAACGCCGTCGTGATCGCAATCTGGCAATCCAATCGATCGAAGTGATCGGTCCGGAAGGCGGCGGTACACCCGCATGGCACGAAACACATCTGCGATTCGTCACCGTCCGACCATCCGAAACCGTCTCCGTCAAAGATGCGGCATCACAGGTTCTGCGTCCGATTCTGTACCGTGCGTTTCGTCGTCCGGTAACAGATACTGAGGTGATTCGGTTTGCTGAGTTAGTGGACCGCAACGTAAATGAATTCAAAGAAACCTACGACTACGGTCTTTACGTGGCACTTCAGGCGGCGCTGGTATCGCCCGACTTTTTGTTCCGCAAAGAAGCTGATCCGGAAGGTGATGCCGCTGAACGCAAACTCAATGAATACGAAGTCGCCTCGAGGCTGTCGTATTTTCTGTGGAGCAGTATGCCGGATGATGAGTTGTTTCAGTTGGCAGAAAATAAACGTCTGTTTGACCCGGCCATACTTCAAGCCCAGATCGAACGTATGCTGCATGATGATAAGGCCCAGGCGCTCAGCCGCAACTTTGCAGCGCAGTGGCTCAATCTTCGCAACCTTGCCGATGTGCGGCCGAACCCTGAGTTCTTCCCTGATTTCGATGATGCCCTGCGGAGTGCCATGGGGCAGGAAACCGAGATGCTGTTCAGCACGATTGTGAAAGAGAATCGCAGCATTGATGAATTCCTGAATGCCGACTTCACGTTTCTGAACGAACGACTGGCAAAACACTATGGCATCGCCGGAGTTTCGGGGGAAGCGTTTGTCCGTGTCTCACTGGAAGGCACAAAGCGTTCAGGCCTGCTGACTCAGGCCAGTATTCTGACGTTGACTTCGAATCCAGGTCGCACAAGTCCGGTGAAGCGTGGTAAGTGGATTCTGGAAAACATCCTGGGAGAAGCGCCGCCACCACCACCGCCTGGTGTGCCTCCATTGGAAGAAGCAACGAAAGATGTTTCGGATCTCAGTCTGAGAGAACGACTGGAAATTCACCGCAAGGATCCAGGTTGTGCGTCGTGCCACAAGACGATGGACCCGCTCGGCATGGGTCTGGAAAACTTCGACGCCGTTGGCCGCTGGCGTGATGAAGAAGGCGAAAGAGCCGTCGATTCGACCGGTGAACTACCGTCCGGTGAGAAGTTTTCGGGCCCGATTGAACTGATTGCCATCATTCGCGGGCGGCAGGAACAGTTCCACCGAGCCTTCGCAGAACGCCTTTTAACCTATGCTTTGGGGCGTGGTCTTGAGTACTATGACAAGTGTGCGGTTGATCAGGCACTGGTCTTGATGAAACAACGCGGGAATCGCTTTTCTGCTCTTGTTGAGGGAATCGTAACGTCCGATCCTTTTATGAAGCGCAGTCGTTTCAGAGAATTGGATGCCGCACAATAGACGAAGTTATGTAGGCCGGACCGAGCGAAGCGAAGTTCCGGCAACTCATCGATTTAAACTGCCGGAACGGCGCTGCGCTTGGTCCGGCCTACGCAATACGCACTATCAATCACAATTCAGCCTGCCCCAAAACTCCTCCCGTTCAAATCAGGACTTCAATATGAGCCGTACTATCCTTAGTAAACTCAATCGCCGGACCGTCCTGCGTGGTGTGGGAACCGGACTGGCACTGCCGTTGCTGGAATCGATGAGAATGCCTGGTCTGCTGGCTGCGACAACGGCAGCCCCCACGGCACCGGTTCGCATGGCATGTATTTTTGTGGCCAACGGTGCCATCATGGACAAGTGGAAACCCACTGGCGAAGGTAAAGATTATCAACTGTCCCCGACACTTGAACCGCTCGCACCGTTTCGCGAAGACATGATGGTGTTCAGTGGCCTGACCCAACATCACGCTCGAGCGAACGGCGATGGCGGCGGTGATCACGCGCGCAACGCCAGCGCTTATCTGACGGGTGCTCAGCCTCGGAAAACGTCCGGCGCAGATATCTCTGTAGGCCAGTCAATCGATCAGGCGGTTGCGGAAAAGATCGGTAGTCAGACTCGCTTGCCGTCGATCGAACTGGGCATCGATCGCGGTCGAAATGCGGGCAACTGCGATTCCGGATACAGCTGTGCGTATTCATCCAATATCTCATGGAAAACGGCGACGACACCGTCGTCAAAGGAAGTGAATCCCCGGTCGGCCTTCGAGCGTCTGTTCGGCACTCCGGAAACTGCTGCCGATATGGAACGCCGCATGCGGAATCGCCGCAGCATTCTGGATTTTGTGAGCGACGATGCAAATCGCGTGCGGCAGGCGGTCAGCGGTGCGGATCAACAAAAGCTGGATGAATACTTTCAAAGCGTCCGCGAGATCGAAGAACGCATTGCACGCGCGAGCAGTGCTCCAAAAGATATCCCGGACCTCACGCTGCCCGAAGGTGTTCCTTCAGTGCTGGCCGAACACACTCAGTTGATGTTCGATATTCTGCTCGTGGCGTTTCAGACCGATTCGACTCGGATTGCCACACTGATGCTGGCCGACGCCGGAAGCAATCGCTCCTATCCGGAAGTGGAAGTTCGTGACGGTCATCATGAACTGTCTCATCACCAGGACGACAAGGACAAGATGGAAAAAATCGCTCGGATTGACCGCTATCTCGTCGAACGCTTCAGCTACTTCCTTGAAAAACTGAAGTCCACCACAGAAGGCGATTCCAATCTGCTGAACAACAGCATGATTCTGTACGGCAGTGCAATCTCAGACGGGAATCGCCATTCCCACGACGACCTTCCGATCATTCTGGCCGGCCGCGGTGGCGGCACGATCCAGACCGGCCGCTACGTCAATCACCCGAATGAAACACCGCTCAATGATCTGTTCCTTGCCATGGCCGACCGCATGGGCGCGAAGCTCGACAAGCACGGCGACAGCAAAGGTGTGCTGGATTTGAGTTGAAGCAGCGAAGGGATTCCCGTAGGCTGGACATTCATGTCCGAATCTTCGCCAGGACATCAACAACGATATCATTGGTAACATGATGCAAACACCTTTTCCGGGTATGGATCCGTATCTTGAACATGCCATCCTGTGGACTGGCGTGCATAGTGGGCTCATCAACGCGATTCGTGGCCAGATTGCCCCTGGTCTTCGTCCCCGATACGTGGCGTCGGTTGAAGAACGAGTCATGATCGACATTCCTAAGATGCAGCGGATTCCGGACCTGTGGATTCAGAAAGCGAGGCGTCCAGGGCGGACCATGTCAGACTCAGCAACAGCTGTCGCGGACATCGACCTGGAAGAACCGCTGGTGATGGAGATTTCCAGCGAACCAGTGCGCGAACACTACATTGAAATTCTGGACCGCTATCAGGACCTGAAAGTTGTGACAGTGATCGAAGTGCTCAGCCCGATCAACAAGACGCCCGGGCCGGGACGCGACGAATATCTTCGCAAGCGAAATGCGACGTTGCAGAGTTCCACGCATCTGGTGGAGATCGACTTGCTGCGACGAGGTACGCGCATGTTCGATTTTTCTCCGGAACAACTGGAAGCCATTGGTCCGTTTGAATATCTGGTGACCGTCAATCGATTCGAACCTGGTCGAACTCAGTACGAGATCATTGCCCGGCAGTTGCGAAATCGGCTGCCGAAATTCGGCATTCCGCTGGTTCACCCGGATCGCGACGTGGCACTTGATCTGCAGGCCGCTCTGAATCAGGTGTATGAGGACGGCAGTTATATGCTTCGCATTCACTACGAACGACCCTGCAGCCCGACCCTGGACGCGGAAGACCAGACCTGGGCCGACGAGTGCTGGCTCAGTTACCGACAGGCACACCCGGAACTGTTTGACAGTGCTGCGAGTAACTCCTGATTGTTCAGACGTCAGATCGAAGGCAGGATGGCAGTTCATATCCGTCGTGTGACGAATCCAGCATTAACCTGCATTGATTCGCAGAAAATCCTCTCAACGTCAAGTTGTCAGAACCAGTGCAGAAGCTCGTTCGTTTAACCGTGTGCCCATCGGGCCGCGCTTCGCTGCCAATCGCGGGGCGTTGCCCACGCGGTTAAACGATATTATGCCACACGACTTCTGCCGAGTTGCTTACGAGTCGTCCCGGTTGATCACGGAATTCGCGATCCTGCCATTGGAATCAATCAGGGGCCGAAGAGTTTTGGCTCGCCTTTTTTTGGGGAAGGGCTGCAACCTGCTGCTGGCAGATGGTTCCGTGCGGTTTGTCTCAGAATCCACCGCCCCTGACGTGCTCGAAGCCCTCTCAACATCGGCTTCCGGCGAACCAGTGCGGGAATTCTGACTCGATGACTAAAGTCCATTCGCAAGACCTGCCGCCAGCAGAGTGTTGATTTAATGGGGTCAAACCCCTTCATGACGGCACCCATTAAATCAACAGACCGCTCGCCAGGCTCGAGCAATTCATGCAGATTCCTGAACCAATGGCACTCGGAGAATCACGACTATTCCAACCGAGACCAGCAAGACGACCAGGCTTGTCAGCGTAGCCGAGAGGTTTCCGAAGTACAAAGTGCAGCTTGAACACAACAGCGCAACGACAATGGCTCGCGTCTTGTCTTTTTGGCGAATGCCGCCGCGCACTTCCCAATCCGTCAGCAGGCGGCTGAATAGTCGTGAGTTGCAGAAGCGATGATGCATGCCGGGAGAGCTGCGATACAGCAGATAACTGGTCAGGAGCACGAATGGCGTCGATGGCAGCAACGGCAGGAATATGCCGAGCGTGGCGAGTACGACGCAGAGCCCGGCTCCGATCAGTCCAGAAGTTCTCTGAAAACCTGTCCATGTCGCTCCGTTTGGCAACCGTGGAAGACGGATTAATTGTGAGCGATGGGCTGATCTGCAGGTGCTGTTCATTTTGATACGACCGACTGGGGGTTATTCGCCATTGAGTCAAGCCTGGCCGTGCCTGGCGGACGGCTTTCCTGGTTGTCTAAATGATCGAACGGGTACGGCGTCATCCGCAATTCAGCGCGGTCGGAATTGGAATTTGGCCGTTGAAACAACGGATGGTCCCTGCCAGATGCTTCCAGCGTCAGAGTCGATACGACCAACACCGTCTGGTGACAATAGGATACATAGGCAAAATAATGAGGCAAGAAGTCGACAAGGACTTCGATGACGGGATCAGTGCTTCGGAGCAATTGGAGTAATTCAACGTTTCCCTGCCGCGCCATGTGCGCGAAGCGAAAGGCAGATCCAATGGAAATGGTCGATGACATTGTCAAAGAATTTTTGGTTGAGAGTTATGAGAGCCTTGATCAACTCGACAAGGATCTGATGGCGCTCGAAGACGCACCGGATGACAAGAGCCGACTATCAAGCGTCTTTCGGACGATTCACACAATCAAGGGAACATCGGGGTTCCTTGCTTACCCGAATCTGGAACATCTCGCTCACGTGGGTGAGAACCTGCTCGTCCTGCTGCGTGACGGTGCGCTGCGGCTGAATGCTGAGATCGCGACGGCACTGCTGGCGATGGTGGACGCGGTTCGCAGCATACTCAGTCGGATTGAGAGTGCCGGCACCGAAGGCGATAAGACTTACGAAGAACTGATTGCCACGCTCGAACGACTCAAAAACAGAGAGCCTGCCGCGAAACCCGCCGCTCCTGCGGTGGCAGCACCGCAGCAGATCGAGATCGAGGTGGAACAAGTCGTTCGCGAACTGAGCCTGGAAGTCCAGGCGGCTGTGACCTGCAGTCCGGCAGATTGCAAACTGGCGGCTCAGTCCGTTGGGAAGCCGAGTGCAAGGGCGAAGTCAAAACCGAAAACGAAGCCTCCAGCGTCTTCAAAGCCATCGAACTCAACGCATTCTGAACTCAAAACGCAGATCGAGAACCATCTCGAAGCGACTCTGAAGCTGGAAGCCGATTCGCATTCCGAAACGACATTCGCTGATTCGGCTGCAGTTGCCATTGAGGCAGCGGCTCACGACGATCATGCCGTCAGTCCGAAAAAGGCACTGGCAATAACAGAATCTCGCGCCGGT
>CAZFDW010000080.1:0-1733 GCA_964517865.1 uncultured Chitinophaga sp. | reverse complement strand
TGATGAATCTTGTCGGTGAGCTTGTGCTTGCTCGAAACCAGATCATGCAGTTCAGCGGAAGTATTGAAGACGCCGCCATGTCTGCTGCGTCGCAACGACTGAACCTGATTACGACCGAGCTGCAGGCCGGCGTGATGAAGACACGCATGCAGCCGATTAAGAATGCGTGGGCGAAACTACCGCGCGTTGTTCGCGATCTGTCGATCAGTTGCGGCAAGAAGATTCAGGTTGTGATGGAAGGTGAGGATACGGAACTTGACAAGACGATTCTGGAAGCCATCAAAGATCCGTTGACCCATATCGTGAGAAATTCAGTCGATCACGGCATTGAATCGTCAGATGTCCGCGTGAAGAACGGCAAATCCGCCGAGGGAACATTGTGGCTGCGAGCCTATCATGAAGGCGGACAGGTCATCATTGAGATTGCGGATGACGGAGGCGGCATCAATCTGGATCGCGTTCGGCAGAAAGCCGTTGAAAAAGGCATGGTCACAGCCGAGCAGGCTGCCGCAATGTCGGATCGCGAATCGATTCAGTTAATTCTACTGCCCGGTTTTTCGACGGCTGCCAAAGTCACCAACGTCTCGGGTCGCGGTGTCGGCATGGATGTGGTGAAGACCAACGTCGAAAAAATCGGCGGAATGCTCGACATTCAGAGCACGATGGGAAAAGGTACGACGCTGCGGATCAAGATTCCGCTGACCCTGGCCATCATTCCCGCTCTGATTGTGACGACGGCCAGCGACCGCTATGCGATTCCTCAGGTCAGCCTGTTGGAACTTGTCCGTCTGGAAGGCGAACAGGTGAAGAAGAGCATCGAATACGTACACGGTGCTCCTGTGTATCGGCTGCGAGGGAAACTCCTGCCGCTGGTTGATCTTTCTGAACGGCTGGGTGTGGTTCCTCCAGATGCAGACATGAGGCAGTCGTTCGAAGACCGAATCGTCAACATCGTCGTGCTTCGCGCGAATGATCGACAGTATGGGCTGGTCGTGGACAAGGTGAATGACACTGCGGAAATCGTCGTGAAACCGCTCAGCCGGCAGCTCAAGGGCATCGGTGAATATGCGGGCACCACCATTATGGGCGACGGCAGTGTCGCACTCATTCTGGATGTCATGGGGCTGGCCATTGCCGCCGGACTCACCGGGGACGTTCGAGATCAGCCGCATGCAAATAACGGGAAGGACGGATCTCATTCCGGCGAGCCGACCCAGACACTTCTGGTCGTGGATCTGGGAGACGCACGGCGATTTGCGCTGCCGACGTCAATGGTCGCGCGACTGGAGAAAGTATCAGAGTCGGTGGTTGAATACACCGACGGACGCGAAGTCATTCAGTACCGAGGCGAGATTCTGCCAGTCGTCAGGCTTTCCAATGTGTTCGGTGCCGCTGACTCTGATTCATCTCATCCAAAGGAACTGCAGATTATCGTCTACGCGGAAGAAGACTACAGCTGTGGCTTCGCGGTGAATCGGATCGTTGACATCGTCGAAACGGAACTTCGGCTTAAGACCACGCGTGGCGAGCATGACAACCTGCTGGGAACAACCGTGATTCAGGAACGAGTGACGGATGTTCTGAACCTGCGAAATCTGGCGAGGCATGGAACGAAAGATGAGCGACTCGTTGCTAGCCGCCGGTGACCGCAGAGATTGGAAATCTCAAATCTCAAATCTGAAATCTCAAATCCGAATAAGGCTCGGTCCGGAGACCAGCCACCTGACTACTGA
>CAZFDW010000079.1:9574-17263 GCA_964517865.1 uncultured Chitinophaga sp. | reverse complement strand
GGCGTGAGCCCTCCGGTACATCGCTTTTGTACCGGCAAGCTGACGCATGCCGCTCGCCAATTCTCTCACTCATGACGGCGCGGAGTCTGGCCGGGAACGACAATGACCGTTTGAGACGGCTCGACTCAGAGAGTCAAGCTACTTTGCAGCGCGGCGCTGGCGGAAGAGCCACGGCACCAGTCCGTCGTTGTCGGTATAGGCGGGGGTCCAGGAATTGTGGCCAACGCCGGGCAATTCGACGTAGATCGGGTGGCCACCCGCGTCTGACAATGCTTTTACGGCGCTGCGACTACGATCCGGCAGCACGACGTTGTCGATGGCACCATGCACGATCCACGTCGGCGTTTCCTTGAGCACGCTCAATTTGGTCGGATCGGCCGCGCCGCAGATCGGAGCGATGGCAGCGAACCAGTTCGGTTGGCGGATCCCCAGATCGAACGATCCGAATCCGCCCATCGACAGGCCGGTCAGATAGACACGATCCGGATCAATCGCTTCGTCTTTCAGAGTCGTTTCAATCATCTGCATGACGGTCTGCAGTTGTTCACT
Organism: uncultured Chitinophaga sp.; assembly: GCA_964517865.1. Taxonomy (GTDB): domain Bacteria; phylum Planctomycetota; class Planctomycetia; order Planctomycetales; family Planctomycetaceae; genus SXXK01. Next base: position 16,714 of record CAZFDW010000079.1, on the reverse strand, counting down.
GGGAGTCTCGGGCATTGTCGGATCGGCTGGCACTGACCAGTCAGAATTCATCCACTTATGATCGTCGCGACATTGCGGGGCCAGCACAAAACAGGGGAAGCGTTCGCGGTAACGCGATTGGGCCATTTGCGTCGGGAAATAGTACAATTGTTTCTGATTGTCAGTGCCACGTTCTCCGGCACCGTGCAGAAACACCACCAGCGGATACTTCGTGTCAGCTGCGACGGTGGCTGGCTTCATCAGTCGGTAGTGGAATTCTTCGTCGGTGTATTCGCCGCCCGTGAATCGAATCAATATGTCTTCGTAAACGCTGACCGGATCGACCTGTAATGTTTCCGGAGAATCAGCTTTGCCGACAACATGATCGCGCCACAGCCAGATCATTGATTCCGGAAGTATGACTCCGCCGTGCTTTCCACTGTGTCCGCCTGTGCCACCAACAAACCGGTAGTCATAACCTTTGAACTTCAGGGCCTTTTCCATCTGCAGATTGGCCAGCCACCAGTTGCCGTGTTCGTTGTCCAGATCATTCTCACCGTCCTGAAGGAAGATGCGAATCGGTTTGCGATCGGTTTTGCGAATGATGGCTTCGTAGTTGTGACCGCTGCGGATATTTGTGAAGCTCCCGACATGACTCAGCACTTTGCTGAACCATTCCGGATGTTCCCATGCCGCGGTGAAGGCACAGATCCCGCCGCTGGAAATGCCGCAAATCGCACGGTCGTCCGGGTTGGTTGAAATTCTGAGTTTCTGTTCGGTGACAATGTGGGGCAACAGTTCTTCGACCACAAAGCGCGCGTACTGATCGCTGAGGGTGTCATATTCAAAACTGCGATTGTCCGGCCGCCAACGGTTTTCCGGAATGACATCACCTTTGTGACCTGGATTAATGAACAAACCTATCGTCACGGGCATTTCACTGCGGTGAATCAGGTTGTCAAACACGACCGGGACACGAAATTGCCCGGTCTCATCGACGTATGCATGCCCGTCCTGAAACACCATCAGACAAGCTGCCTGAGTTCCGTCGTACTGAGCCGGTATGTAGACGAAGTACTCCCGCTTCGTGCCTTCGAAAACGGAGCTGACCCATTCATGTTTCGTCACGACGCCCTTTGGCACATCGTCCTGACGTTCTGAATCCAACGCGAGCACGTACTGCGCGTCGCCATCCGGTGGCTGAGAAAACGCTGATGATGACGCCACCACAACGACAAGCACTCCGATGATCGTCGCCAAGCTGTGTAAAAGAGAACCGTGGAATTCAAAGATCATCATTCATTCCTAACACGTTGCGATCATCTGACAATGTGACATTCTGATTGATTCACGGTCCAGGAGGCTGGTCGGCTTTTGGCGACAAAATCATTGTCCCATAGTCAACTCTGGCTGCAAAACAGTGGCGATTGACCAGCAACGCGACTGTGAGTCGAGGAGTGACATCAAATGCATCGACTCATAAAAAAACAGCAGCCTGAGCAACAGGCTGCTGTCGTTGGGTATCGCGATTTAGAGCGCACCGAAAGTCAATATTTGTTTTCAGTGTTCTACTCAGCCTTTTCTTATGGCTTGTCGGCTTTCTTTGCAGGAGCTGCTTCAGATTTCTCGACCTTTGGCTTGTCTGCTTTTGGCTTGTCTGCTTTCGGCTTGTCTGCTTTCGGCTTGTCTTTCGCATCGCCGTCTTCAGACTTTGCTTTGGCTGCCACAAAGGCTTTCTTGAACGCCGCTTCGGCAAAGATCATTTCCAGTTTCTTGTCGGCCTCAGCGCTCTCCACAGCGCCTTTGCATTTTTCACAGCAGAAGCGAACATTAACGTTGGCTACCTTGGCCGACTGTTCTTTCACAAAGTCTGCGCCAGAGATTGGGCACTTCTTTTGCTTGAACTGTTTGGTCTGCACCAACTGGTGGTTGGCTTTGACTTCAAATTTTGCAGGCTCAGCCTCAAACGCTGCTTTGCATTTGTCACAGCAGAAGTAAACTTCTTTCTCTTTGAACGCCGTGAACTGTTCTTTGACGGCAGCTTCGCCTGAGACAGGACATTTTGCAGTGAACTTGTTTTCGCCGTCTTTCTTGTCGCCGTCCTCAGATTTTGCTTTTTCCGCTTTTGCAGCAGGCTTGTCTTTGTCGTCTGCGGTCGTTGCTGCAAGGCAGTAAACGGAAGCAATCGACAGGAACATTAACATTGTCCATCGAATCATCAGTCAGTGTCTCCTTAAAGTGGTGCGGTTGAGAGATTTAATCGACGCTTTCGTGGAATCCCCGCAGGTACTTCTCTGGTCGGGTTTTCCTGCAGCATAACTCTGCACAATTTTCATCCGGTTGTCAACCATCGGCGTTGTCCCAAATTCCAGAATGCGGGTAACCCGGAAACGTACCGGGAGTGTGTTTTACCACTTGCGAACTCCAGAAAGCGAGCGAACAATTGTCACCAGCAGGCGTTGTCGGGGGCAGTTGCGTCCTGCAGTAATCGATCGAGTCGCGTTCAAGTAGAACTAAGGCTTTACCATGACAAGACTTTTCGCGGGTGTTTTGACACCTTTCAGACTTCGCTGTTCGCCGACACTGGCCGTGATAGTTTGCGTGCTGAGCTATGGGACGAACTGCACCGCCCAGGACTCAGGGCACTTTCACAGTCCGGGATTCGGAGGCGTCAGTAACAACTTTGGCGGGGTTCAACACGGCGTGGGGCCATACAGTGGTCCTTACCAATACAGCTACGGTGGATTCAATGCGAGCGCTCCGCTGGGTGGCTTCAACGCTAACGCTCCACTCGGTGGCGTCTCATTCGGAAATGGTTTTGGCACAGCAAGTTATTCATCACGTAACTTCGGCGTAACGACGTATGGGGTGTCTCGCGGCGGGACCGGTTGCTTCAATTATGGAGTCGGTTACGGCTATCCTGTCATCTGGTCTACGCCGATCTATGGTTATTCGCCGTCGGTGTTTGGATACGGCACAGGCGTCTTCAGTCCGAATTTTCCTTCCGGCAACTATGTCTCCAATGGCGATATTGGCTTCGTTCCTTCATGGGGTTACAACGTTGGAGGCTATTCGGGCTGGCCGTATGCGACCTGTCTGAATCCCTGTTTCGGCGGCGCTGCAATTGCTCCGACTGTCCTGCTGCTGAACATGAACGTCAACATGCAGCCCATGGTGCCATCCACGGCTTCGTATTCGCTGATTGATCCTCGCATGATCGACATCCTGGCACCGGCCGTCGATCCGCATGCGATTGATCTCGACGGCTTTGAGCCTGCTCCGGTTCCACAGCCTCCGGAACCCGGCAATCAACCCATGCTTCCGGAAGCACCACAGTTGCCGATTCAGACGGATGGTGTTCCGGTGCTGAATGAATTCAACATTGTGCCACGCGCACAGAAGATTTCATCGCTGGCGGAAAAGATTCACAGCCTGCGTTATCAGGCAAGCGGTGACGATGCGTTTCACAAATCGGATTATGCGACTGCGGATGTGTTTTATGCCACCGCGATCAAGACCGCTCCGGATCGCCGCGCTCCCTATCTGCGGATGGCAATGGTCCGCATCGCACTCGCGGATTTTCCGACGGCCACCGGTTACCTGAAAGCAGGACTGGCGATGGAGAGCGATGCCTCGCGTCCGTGGTGTAATGCGGAAGAGCTGTATGGTCAGAAAGCCGCCGAACGTGCTCGTTCGCATGGCGGGCGACTCTGGAACTGGCTGGCCGAACGTCCCATGTCCGCCGATCGTCTGTTGCTGGCCGGCACTTTTCAAAAACTGCGAGGCTACAACAAAACGGCCGATGAGATGCTGGCATTGGCGAGCCATGCAGGTCCGGAGGCGACTCTGGTTTCCGAAGTGATCAATCTGGCAGCAAACGACATCGGTCCGCGAGCCGTCGCGGATGATCTGGAGCAACTGGTTGAGCAGGCATCGACTCGAAAGGAATCTGCTGGCGAACAACTGCGTGATCCGACAGGGAAAAGTGCCGTTGAAAAATCGGGTGGCATCTCCCTGCGCGGCGGGGATGTTGCGGTTCGTTCGAAGAATTCAGCCACGTCGTCGCCCCCGATCCCCGCGCCGATTACGCCGGATGAAACTCCCGCGGCACTTGTGATCCCGCTGCCGGACCAGAACTGAAATGGCATTGGACACTGCAGAATCCGAATCATTCAATCCCTACGCCGCGCCGCTGGTCGCACCGGAACCACCTGATCCGTTTCAGCAGGATGACATGCGCATCCGGCAGCAGTTTATCGGCTGCGAAAGCAATGTACGCTCGATCGGCGGTGTCATGATTCTCGGCGGGCTGAGTCTCGCCCTCGTTTTCGGATTCCTCTCGGTCATGTATTTTCCTCTCGGAAATTATGTAGACAATGCGCTCGCCGCATTTTTTGGTGTACTCGCGTTGTTGGGAGTCGCCCAGTTGATCGTCGGCATCCGAGTCGGAAGTTTTCGCCAGCGCCCCAGAGTCGGTGCGATCATCTTTTGTGCGTTATGGCTTTTGTTCTTTCCCGTCGGGACGATCATCGGCGGTGCATGCCTGTGGTACCTGCTTCGTCCGGCCGCCAAATATGTCTTCACACCGGAATATCGTGATGTGATCCAGCGAACGCCGCAGGTGCATTTTCAAACGTCTGCTGTGTCGTGGGGAATCCTCATCACAGTCCTGCTCGGCGTCCTGGCGCTCGTCGCTGTCTCGACGTTGCGACTTTGAACTACGTCGGCAAAAGATGCCTGAATCCGTAGGGTGTGACCAGCGACAGCGCCGGCACACCGTGGCCGTTCTTCAATGTTCCGGCTCGCGGCTCGCCACGCTCTACCGACCGTGGGCCGAGGCATGCGGCTGCGGATTCACAAATACCCAGCAGATTGCGCCGACGAAATAGACACCGGCGAATAACAACAGCACAAGATTCCAGTTTGCTGTGACTTCGAATAATTTTCCGACAACACTCGGGCAGGCGGCTGCCGCAAAGTTGCCGACCATGTTCATTAATCCGAAGACCTGGGGCACCCTCGCCCCTCCGATATCAATCGTTGCTGCAAACGCGGCCGGTCCTGCGAGAGCGGCAAAGAACGCGCCCAGTGTGAGCAGAGCCATAGCCAGCCCCGCGTTCTGGACGAACCAGGCTCCGAGTATAAGCATCGAACACGCCCCCAACGCCGCCGCTCCGACGCCACTGCGGCTGAGACGCACACCACCGGTTCGTCGCCAGATCCAGTCCGTCAACACGCCACCAAAGATGCAGCCTGTCAGCGTTCCGGCAAAGACAAGGCCCTGCAGGTAGCCTGATTGAGCCACAGTGACGCCGCGTGTCTCCTGCAGAAACGTCGGAAACCAACTCGCGAAAAACATGTATCCGCTGGCACGACAGATTTGCTGACCGCACAGCCATAACATCACCGGACTGAAAGCAATGGTGAGCAGCCCAGCCCGATCGCTGTCTGCCTGTGACTGACTGAGATGCTCCTGACTCAGATCGACAAGGTTGCGGCCGGCGCGGATGAGTTCAAGTTCCCCTGAATCAACAGCGGGAGTCAGTTCCGGTCGGTCGCGAAACCAGGAGAAGAACCCAACGGCCCACAAAACTCCAGGCAGAGCAACAGCCACGAAAACCCACCGCCAGCCGAGTGCCAGCATTAAATCGCCAACGCTCACACTGGCAATGATCGCACCGACCTGCATTCCAGCAGTGAAAACTCCACAACCCAGAGAACGCTGCGCGAGCGGCATCCATTGGCCGATTGAGTTGCACGCCGCAGGGAACACTCCGGCCTGAGCAACACCCATGATCAGTTGCGCGACGATCAACATCCAGAATCCTGGAGCGATGCCGATGCCGATTGCGGCCACAGACCAGCCGACAGCAAAAACAGCCAGGGCCATTCGCGTCCCGACACGCTCTGAAAACCATCCGCAAGGGACTTGAAATATTCCATAAGTCCAGAAAAATGCTCCCATGAACCAGCCGGACTCCTGCAGAGTCAGGCCCAGATCGGTGCGAACGGTGCTTTCTGCCACGCTGACCGAATTCCTGCACAAGTACGACAACGCGGCGGCCAGTGTGAGCCACGCAAGGACTCGGTAACGCACCGCTGTCGCAACGTCAGTCATCACGTGACCGCCTGGAGTCTGGCAAACAGTCGATCGACCTCCACTTGAGTTTCACTGTCGAGTTTCCAGCCAACCGGCTGAATCTGTTTCGTGTTCACAAAGATTCCGCGTTTCTTCAGCAGGTATTTTTCGATCGCCAGAAACCCATCCAGGCCGCCCTGGAGTTGTAATGCCACAAGGGCACAGATCGGAAGTGACAACTGGTAAATTCGTTCGTCGTCACCTGCTTGCAGCGCCTGCCAGAGCGCCACTACACCATCGAGCAAATCCGTTCCCGGCATCGTGCCGACAATCCCGCGGCGGTAGCAATCGACCAGATTAATTCCTCCCGAACCTTCAAAGATCCGTGCCTTTCCCTGAGTCGCATCGCGCAGCCTGGAAAGATTCGGGCCCAGCGGACTGGCTTCCGGCTTGAAGTAGATTCGGTTCTCACCGAATTCTTCCAGCAGACTCACATACACACTCATGTCGATCGCTGCACCGACGTAACTGGAGGCGTCCTGAACTACAAGCGGAATTGAAATACTACCGGCGATTGCCGCGAAATATTCCCGCGTCGCAGTGCTTCCCAGCCCGGTCGCCACCGGCGGGATCGCCATGACGGCACTGGCGCTGTGTTTTTCGGCGTGCTCCGCGAATTCCACTGCTTCGGCGATGCTCTCTGCACCCACGCTCACAACGCAGAAACCTCGTCCCTGTGCAGCCTCACAAATACGCTCCGCAAGTTCCCTTCGCCGCCGGTAGCCCAGCCGCAGAATCTCACTCACCATCGCCACCACGATACCATCCGCACCGGCGTCGAACGCCCAGTCGATCTCCCGCTGCAGTACCGCGCAGTCAATTTCACCGTCATCGGTGAACGGCGTCTGGAGCACGGGAAGTACGCCGTGGAGCAAATCGCTGGTAGAAGCATTCATGATTGTTCTCTCACTGACCCCTTTTTCCACTTTTTCCAAGACTTCACAGACCACGAGTGTAGTGGTTCTGCGGACGTCGTGGAAACGGGGAAAGGGAATAATAAAAGAAATCAAGTGCCAGTCACT
>CAZFDW010000079.1:0-9474 GCA_964517865.1 uncultured Chitinophaga sp. | reverse complement strand
AAGTGCCAGTCACTTGACGAAGGGGAATGAGGTATTTATGCTGCTTCGTCGGGGTGGCTGGTCTTTTGTTTTTGGCCTTGGATGCAGGGGAGTTGTGCGATGCCGCGGGTGAATCGGAGGGAGATTTTTGCGGAAGACGAGGTTCAGGCGTTTCATCTGATTAATCGCTGCGTGCGCAGGACGTTTCTGTGCGGGAAGGATCGCAGGACGGGCAAAGACTTTTCGCATCGGAAACAATGGATTCGTGAACGGCTGGAAGTCCTGGCAGGGATTTTTGCGATGGATGTGTTGGGTTTTGCGGTGATGAGCAATCACCTGCACGTGGTCGTGAGGACTCGGCCGGATGCAGTGAAAACATGGTCAGACGCGGATGTTGCTGTGCGTTGGTGGAACCTGTTTCCGCAACGGCGTTTGAAAGACGGTTCCCCTGCAGAACCCACAGAATCTGAGCTCAGTCATGTTCGTAACGATGCGTCTGGTCTGAAGGAGAAGCGCAAGCGACTGTCGAATGTGTCGTGGTTTATGAAGTGTTTGTCAGAGCCCATCGCAAAACGCGGGAACCGTGAAGAAGAAGTGACCGGGCATTTCTGGGAAGCGCGTTACAAGGTACAGCCGCTTCTGGATGAAATGGCGATCGCAGCATGCATGGCGTATGTGGATCTGAATCCGATTCGAGCGGGCATTGCGTTGACGCCGGAGACAAGTGATTTCACGAGTGTGCAGGAACGCATCGTTGATCGGCATTCAGCGGCTGAAGTGTCCACGGTCGATGCTCAGGATCAGCGTGTGGAGCATGGCGAGCACGCCGGCTGGCTGGCTCCGGTGACTCTTGATCCGCCGCGTAAGAAAGTGCGTGAAAAGCAGCCGATTCGCCGGGCGAGCAACAAGGGGTGCCTGCCGATGACGCTGGATCAGTATCTGAAACTGCTGGACTGGACCGGTCGCCAGCTTCGCAAGGATAAGGCGGGCAGCATCCCACCGGAGTTTGAATCGATTCTGGAGCGTCTGGACTGCAGCGCAGAATCATGGCTGGATCTGGTGCAGAATTTCCGCAAACGATTCCGCACCGAAGCGGGCCTTGTCCAATCCCTGCTGTCTGTAAGTTCCGCTCGCCGATCCCGTCGTCATGCAAATTCGACTGCATAACGCGGCTCAGAATCCCGTTGTGCTGACTGGCTGCCATCGACTATTGCAGACGTTGTCGATGTCGAGGTAGAGTATGCGAATTGTCGGCAGCCAAAGCTGGCCGTCACCGTCAGGATTTCATGCGGAGTCGAAACATGAACGTACGAATTGCGATCACTTTGCTGTGTCAGGTAGTCGCCGGTATTTCTGTCGCCGACGACATAGATCGTCAGATTGAGTCGCAACTGGCGCAATCTGGCAACAACAAAGCAGAAATCGAACAGGCTTTGGCAAAGGTTCCCGACGAACAAAAGGAATCCATGCGATTCCTCGTGGCGTGGATGACCGGGGATGATCTGAAACAATTGACTTCGGAACGATTGCTGGAAAACGTCGCGCTCGCAACCAGAGTGCGCGGTCTTGCTGCGTGGCAGCAAAACATCCCGGACGATATCTTCAACAACTTCGTCCTGCCACATGCCTGCTTCGATGAACCTCGCGATCCATGGCGCGACGACTTTTACCATCGCTTCTGGCCGTGGGTGAAGGATTGCAGGACCACGACTGAAGCAGCTCAGGTTTTGAACCAGAAAGTGTTCGCTGAACTCAAGGTCAAGTACTCCACCGGACGCCGACGAGCGAACCAAAGTCCGGCTGAAAGCATCGAACAGGGGCTGGCTTCGTGTTCCGGGCTCTCAGTCATTCTGGTCGATGCCTGTCGCAGTGTCGGAGTTCCGGCGCGGATCGCCGGGATTCCGAAATGGGCGAACAAGGATGGTAATCATACGTGGGTCGAAGTCTGGGATCATGGCTGGCATTTTGCAGGTGCCGCAGAGTATGACCCGCAGGGACTCGATCGCGCCTGGTTCATCAACGACGCCGCGTTAGCGGATCCGGAAAGCAAACTGAGCAGCATCTACGCTGTCAGGTACGAACCAACCGGCATCCATTTCCCGCTGCCGTGGAACCCCGGTTACAACTCTATTCACGCGGTCAACGTGACGGAGCGATACGTCAACAAACGAGTCGATCTGCCACAGGGGTCTGCGAGAATTCTGTTTTCGGTGAGAGACAAGTCCGGCAAACGTGTCGCACTTCGGGTTCAATTGTCGCAGGGCCCCGATGCGACCGGCCCGGTCAGCGGTGACGAGAAAATTCCGGGAAAGACCCGCGATGAGACGAGGGATACCAACGATTTTCTGGAGGCTGTGCTAAAGAAGGGTCAGACATATCAAATCACGGCGACGGATGAAGCAGGAACAAAGATTGCATGGGAATTCAAGACTACTGACGAAGACCAGCAGATGGTTTCATGGGAGTGGTAGTCTCCCGTGGTCGAAAATGGTGTCTCGAACTCTCCTTGATCAGCTGTCATCGGCTCGGCAGGAGCCTCGCCCTCCCGAAAATCGACGTCGATCGCGCTCGCACCGAAATCCATGACCGCACCTGTAGAATCAGTGAGTCCACGGTGCCCGATACGGCCGGTCGATCATCAGCTGCGCTTCCGCATCACCGGGGCAGGATTCGCTCGTCGGATCCCACTTCACCGGTCGTCCAAGGCGTGCGGTCAGATTTCCCAGATGGCAGACGGTGGCAGATCGATGGCCGATTTCGACATCGCAAATCGGTAGCTCGCGGCTGCGCATGCAGTCGAGGAAATTCGTGGTGTGATCCGCACTTCGATAAAGCTGAATCAGCGCAGCGGCATCCAGCGGCGACGTGGCCAGTTCGGCAGGTTCCGTCGTCAGCTTTCCTCTCCCAACTGCCACGCGACCTTTTGGACCGATAAAGGTTGTGCCGTCGGCGATGTCCTGCTGTCCCTGTCCGAGTGTCATCTTTACGCCATTTGCGTAGGTGTATGTGAGGCGACATTTTTCGGTGACTTCATGCAGCAGCTGAGGATGAAACTCAGCGGTTCCCTGTACGGAAACAGGACCGCTGTCATCCATTCCCAGTCCCCACTGAGCGATGTCCAGATGATGCGCCCCGAAGTTTGTCATCTGACCGCCGGAGTAATCCCACCAGAACCGGAAGTTGTAGTGGACTCGTTTACTGTGATACGGCTTCAAAGGAGCCGGGCCGAGCCACATCTGGTAGTTCAGTTCAGGCGGAACAATTTCTTCAGGGCCGATCGAACCGGGATGATTCGGACCGGGTATCCCGACCAGCACTTCGGTCACGTCGCCAATGAAGCCATTGCGAACCAGCATGCAGGCCTGCCGGAATTCCGCTGATGATCGCTGTTGAGATCCGGTCTGCACAATGCGTTTGTGTTCGCGGGCTGCGTTCACCATGCGACGACCTTCTGCGATCGTGAGTGAAAGCGGTTTTTCACAGTAGACGTCTTTACCAGCTTGACATGCGCCGATGGTCATTAAGGCATGCCAATGGTCCGGCGTTGTGATGACGACGGCATCGACGCCCTTGTCTTCCAGCAGTTGTCGGTAGTCGCCGAAGATTTTCGGAGTCGGGCCTTTTTGAGACACAATATCGGCCGCTGCGGCTGCGACCTTTGAATCCACGTCACAAATGGCGACGACATCCGCTCCCGCAGCAAGGAAGCGTTTCACATTTCCGGCTCCCTGATTTCGGACACCAATCGCACCAATTGCAATGCGTTCATTCGCACCAAAGACTCGGCTCGGAAGGATCATCGGCGCGGCGAACGCTGTGGCCACTGCTGTGCCGGATGAGCGTAGAAACGATCGACGAGTGGATCTGTTCATCAATAGCAGTCCTGAAATAAATCGGGCAGGCGGTGGAGATTTGGCTGTCAAAGACCGATGTTGCAGGCGGTCGCGGTCACAGCTCCCGATTGGAACAGTATGCGTTGAACGGTATGTCTGTCAATCAGCGACTCTGCGACACGTCCAACGTTGAGGACGGCACATTCGTTTAACCGTGTGGGCAACGCCCCGCGCTTAGGAACCCATCCAGCAGGACTCGCTAACGGAGTTCTGTCAGTCGTGCAGTGATGTGTGCCACTGGCTACGCCAGTGCTTCAAGCAGAAGGTGAGCACTGGCATAGCCAGTGGCACACAAACCAGCAATGAATGCTTGACTGAGCACTGGCGCGGCCAGCTGGGCACGAGGTTAAAGGAGCCAATGCCGACCGCGTGCGGCATAATCTCAGTCATGCCGGACCGACTGAGTTACCTACGGCTTCGCTGCTTTCGACTGCTGCGAATCGATGGCGTTTTGATCGTATCGCATTGATTTTCGAGCACTCAGAGCCTCTGGAGCGCCGTTCGATGTCACTTTTTTCAGCCGCTGCAGTTGCTCCAGATTTGAATCTGCCAGTTCCTTTAACGACGGGGCCTTGTATGCATCGGAATTCGTGTTGAGGAACAATGCATTCTCTTCAAGGCTCTTGCGACAGCCTTCAAGGTCGCCGCGGTCGAGCAGATCTGTCGCCAACTTGTTCTGTTCGCTGGCAACGAGTGCCACAACATCGGCCATCACGGCATTGTTGACACTGGCTTTCACCTTCTCGTCGGAGCTGCTGAAAGATACGGAGACTTCACCAGTCAAAGTTTCCTTCGTCTCGCTCATCATGTTGATATACGAAACACTGACCGTCGCCAGTTGCGACAATTTTGCGATTTCAGCGCCGCTGGCATCCACGGCCGCATGAGCCAGATCCGCCGGGATTTCTACTTCCACCACGACATGCTTTTGCTGGTCACTGTAAACCTGAGACAGGCGCGTGATCACCGATTGACCATTGATGTCCGCCGCATTGCCCAGCACTCTCACAGGCCGAATGCCTTCAGGAATGTCAATTTTCACATCTACGGACTGAGCGACGACCGACAACACGTCATCAAATTCACGACGGAAGATTCCTGCCAGTTCCGATGCGTTCTCGATGAACTGATGATTGCCGCCGCTCTTGCCAGCAAGGGCCACCATCAGGTCTTCGTTGTAGCCCAGCCCGAGTCCCAGCGTCGAGACGCTGATGTTCTCCTTCTTCATGGACGCACCAAGGTCTCCGAGTTCACCAGGTGCCGACGGACCTACGTTGGCCAGTCCATCCGAAAGCAGAATGACGCGATTGACGTGCTTGTCGTCCATGAACTTGCGAACTTCAGCAGCCCCTTTGCTCACGCCTCCGAAGAGTGCTGTGTTACCACCTGGCTGAATCGCACGTATAATATTGGCAACCTGCTCCTTATCGGTCAGCTTTGTCGCAGGCACCAGCACGTTGACGTCCGAGTCATAAGCAATAATGGACACAATGTCGTTGGAGTTGAGCAGTTCCAGCGCCCCGATTGCCGCCTCGCGCGCACGCTGAATTTTATCACCCTGCATTGAGCCCGATCGATCAAGCACAATCGCCACATTGATCGGTGCTCGTGCACCTTCGCGTTTCAGGTGAAAACCTTTCAGTCCCACACGCATCCATGCCTGCTGCTTCTCGCCCGCCTTCAGCACCGAAAACCCCGGTGCCGCATCCAGCGTCAGTTTCTGTGCCTCCGCCGGTTCCCTCGCCTGAACGTTGACTGCACTACACATTGCAAAAGCGGCAACCACTGTCGCCAGGTTTGTAAAAAAGCTCCGCATGACAACACTCCTGATGCACAAACTGATGTTTTTCGTAAAAAGGAATTGCCAGATCCATGTCCCGAGTCCATCCGGTAAATCCCAGGTCACCGTATTGGAGACCATTTCGCTGTTTCAGTGGTCAGGGCACTGTCACAAATATGTAAGAGTTTTGTGAGGCTCGGGAGCGAATAGCAGCTTTAGAGACTTACTGTCCTATTCACAATTCATTCCTTGTTGTCGCGCGACGATTTTCAGTCGGCTGTTTGCAGAGGTTGCTTTGGTGCATAAACTCCGCCGTCACCAGGGTTCGACCTCGGGAACGGGGGAATCCCAAAGTAGCCGTCACGCTCCGTCGTGAAGAGCCTGGTACAGGGCCACACGAATAGATCCGCAACACTGATTGTCCTTCAGTCCCATGCCGGGGCGCTGATCACGGTAGTCTGTTTCGGTTGATGAATGTCGATTGACAAATGCTCATCACGACGGAGCGTGATGGCTACTTTGGGTTGCGGGCGAATCCCGCATTTAATGGGCTCTCAAACGGATCTCCAATACCCGCAGCCCTCCTGTTTCCCCCATCCCTGCAATCTGCAAAGTGAACTGCAATGTGGCATCCGGCGGGATTTTGTCAGCCGCCGCCCCCTGCAAAATCACAAATTGAATCTTCGCGTCGTAAAGTAGTCGCAGCGTTTCGTCAGAATAAGGATCTGCGGCAATCGCCTTTTGCAGACGGAAGTGCGACTCGGGAAAGAATCCCGAGTATCCATTGATCATTGGAATATCATCCAGCACGGTACTGAGCATCCAGCGAGCGGTGACGTCAAAGTCGCGTACCGTTGTCCCCTTGACATAAGGCAGCAGCAGAACGCCGTTGCTGTCCTTGAGATTTGACTTTACAAATGATTTCCATTCTGAGGTGAGCGTCCTGGGAACACCGACAAGCTGCACGGTCGAAGGTGGTATTTCGAACATTGTCAGCGAGCCCAGCGTCACGAAGACGACGCCAGGAATCCATCGCGACAGCGTGCGGGCGCGCCGTTGATAACGGAAAAAATCCCAGAGCCGTTCCAGTCCACGTGCTGCCAGCACGATCACCACGATCTGCACAAAGTAGGCGAAACGAAATGCACTGCGAACCTGAGAAACACCGGGAACGTACTGACTGAGCGTCGTCCAGATGTTCCAGTTGCCGACCTGGAGATTGGCGCCGAGCGACAGCAGGAATGCAACGATGGCGAGGAATAAAAGAAACCACACTTCGACAGACGGGGTTCGATACAGGTGTCGTCGCGTTCGATTGTGGAATTGGGAGGGCGAGGCTCCTGCCGAGCCGTGCGTTTCACCATCCGTCGTCGGCTCGGCAGGAGCCTCGCCCTCCCGAAAACCGAACTCCATGACCGACCGGCGTCGATACTTCGGCAGGATCGATCCACACACTGCGATGAGTGCAAGCAGCACTCGCGTCCAACCTGGCGACATTTGCCAACGGCCTTCGCGCGCGACAATGTGGCACTTGATGAGAGCTGTATCGGGTTCCACCAGATAGTCAATCGGCTTGATTGACAGTTGAGCGACCAATGTCTCGCTTCGTTCAAAGGCATGTTCCCGCATCGCGCGGGCGACAGGAAACAGGAGTGGCAGAAGGAGTCCGGCTGCAATCAGCAATGCAGGCACAGCTCCGGGAAGCCACTGCAGAAAGTGTCGCCACGGAACGATGAGCCATCCCGTGGCAGCCAGCAGCAGACTCAGGAATAACCCGTGATGTACCGAGACGGCAAACACCGATACGAACGCCAGTCCCGTCTCGGTGCCACTAAGTATGACCGAACGCCGTATTCGACTGTCCGGCTGACTGGTGTTTCCCAGTGGAGCAATCGACGAATTCGATGGGATACAGACGGCGGCCTCACGAAGTCGAATGAGAGAAGCAAGAGTCCAGAGAATTCCCCAGACGGGCATCAATTGGACGACATCGATCTGGAGATGCATGAGCGGATGCTGAATCATGGCTACCCCCGCGACGACGGAGCCAATCCAGCCCACCCGCAGCGTCCGCATCAGGTTGACGGCGAACAATCCATTCAGGGTCAGCGAAAGCAGCATGTAAACGTTGTAGGCGATCGCCGGGGATCGCAACCACCAGATCGCTGGCGCCACGACGAGTGTCGCTGGTTGTGGTTCACTAAACGCGAACGTCCCTTTCAGAGGGTGAAAGATGGGGGCGTCCCAGTAACCCGACATGCCTCGCCCGGCACAATGTGCGTTCCATGCGATTGTCCATGCGTTGAACAGTGGAACAGTCGCAATACCCTCCTGCGAAGTTGGAATCTGCGACGCCATATTCTCTGGCATGGGCCACACAGACCAGATGGAAACCGCGCCGAAAATCGCCACCAGAATGACAAATCGCAGCAAAACGCCACGCCAGCCGGCCTGCCGCCAGACGGAAGCGGGGACGCGAGAGCAACGGAGAATAATATCGCAGAAGCAATTCATTTTGAGGAATCTGTAGGCCGGACGAGGCGTCAGTCATTTGGAGTGCGGCGACTTGTCGCCGCTTTGCCTTTCCAACATGGCATTTTGTCAACCGGCGGGGGAAAACAGCACACTTTCCATTTCAAGTGAAATCGGCAGGGCAAACGAAGGCCGTTCCCAGAGCCAAATTACCTGAAAAAGAAAGCGGTGACGAGTCACCGCACTCCAAACATCGCTTGTTCCGGGATTAGTTCGGCAAAGCGAACAAAGTGGCACGCCCTTCGACGATCGCAAAACGACTTGTGAGAGGTACGTCACGAAACTCCTGCACATCTCCGGATGGCCAATGAACCGACAGCACGTCTACAGTGTCCGTGCCCTGCACCCCGAACGTGATGAGTTTTTCGTTGCTGCATTGATAGCCATCGCCAGCCGTAAGTTGCTGAACCTGACTTTGAGTTCCTGTCTGACATGTCACTGACGCACAGACAGCCTCACGATTACTGTGCAGTGAAATCAACCGAAGTTGCAGCGGTTTTCCAGAAGGCTGGCTTGTGTTGGTCAGGATCACAGAAGGTTCCTGCAGATTCCCCAGGATCAGATCCTGTCGTCCATCTACATTCCAGTCGATTTTCGCTACAGCTCGCCCAAGATGATTCCTCCCGAAGTACGAACCGAGATGAACAGGTTCCAGCAGGCGAAAGCGTCCTGCCTGAATTGTAAAAAGATGCGCGGGCATCTGATACGGCTTCCCCTGGTGTGTCAGGTCGTCAATATGACCGTTCGAAACAAAGAGCTCCGGATTGCCGTCCAGATTCGCATCCAGAAACTGTGTCCCGAATCCCAGCACAGATGACGAAGGCTCCTGCAGCCCCGAGACCTGTCGATCATCACGATAGCTTGAGTTGCCAAGACCGCGATAAAACGCCGACGCTTCCGTCAGGAAGTTTGTCACGACAAGATCAGGAATGCCATCGGCGTCTGCGTCTCCGAGGGCAATTCCCATCGAACCTTCCGATTTGCCCAGACCGCTGACGGCAACACCTGATGCGAAGGCTTTGTCGCCCCACAATCCGGACGTGGCATCGAGTGTCAGCAGAGAATTGGGAGTCGTATCATTGGCCACATAAAGACCGGCAGCACCGGTTCCTTCAGCATCAAAAACCAATACACCCAGGCCCTTACCTTCTGCCACTGAGTCCGGCAGGCGATCTGAGGCGTTGACAAAACCGCCGAAACCATCATTCAGCAGCAGATCATCTGCCTCGCCCTTAAAGACCGTAGGCAGGCAGGCTTCGGGCGCTCCCTCGCTGTCGCGACAGACGCGGT
>CAZFDW010000078.1:0-17462 GCA_964517865.1 uncultured Chitinophaga sp. | reverse complement strand
GATTCGATTACGAGCACGAGCACCGTTTCACTGAGCACGAGCACGCCAATTGTGTGTGAATGCGAACGATCTGATCGTTCTCTCCACGCACGGTCGGACAGGTTTGTCCCACGTCATGCTGGGAAGCGTTGCAGAAAATGTGGTGCGTACTGCGCCGTGTCCCGTGCTCACTGTGCGGCCAGAAGGGCATCAGTTCGTGATGCCGTGACTCTAAAGGCACCAGGAATCTGTCTGAAGACCGCTGTTTTTGTGAGCGGCAAGGCGCTAGCGGGCTGTTGATTAATTCGAGTTTAACCCGACCCAACGGGGAGGAATCCCTGCGAAACGCCTCGCCGATGGCATCGGGTTAAACGAAATCACTTCGGATCGTCCCTGAATCAACAGCCCGCCCGCTGCCGAATTTTGTGGTAATTCGCTCGTCCCTGCGTTAAAGTCCCAAGTCGCTCCTCAAATGTGCCCCAATGCTTTCCGTGGGGATTCTCGATGTGCAGCATCGCGACGCATTGCCTGAATCACACCTGCCCTCCCGACTCATTTCGAGACTCCTGATGAACGTTCGGTTTCCACGATCAACGTCTGCCACACTTTGCCTGCTGACCATCCTGATCCTCCTGCCCATCAGCAACAATGCGATGGGCCAGACATCGCCGGCATCCTCATCGTCAGTCGCGGCAGAGGATTATTCTCAACTGACGAAGCCGGAGATCGCTGCCGCAATGAAACTTTCCGACGAACAACAAACGTCGGTCCGGCAAATCATCACCGAACGTGATACAGCCAGTGGTGCCGCTGAAGAGACGGCCCGACCAGCGATTGTGACGGCCTCAAATGAAAAGCTGAAGTCCGTGCTCACCGCCGATCAGCAGCGACTGTTCGCGTCACTCTTTGTCGGCAAGACGCTGCGATTCAATTTTCGCAGCCAGAAGTGGGCCGAAGTGCTCGACTGGATTTCGAAAGAAGCAGATCTCTCACTGGTCATGGAAACACCACCGCCAGGTGTGTTCACGTATGCGGACTCAAAGGACTACACCACGACTGAGAGCATCGACCTGCTCAACGGCTGGTTACTGACGAAAGGCTTCACGCTCGTCCGTCGCGAACGCATGCTGATGTGCCTGGATCTCAAGGGCGGACTTCCGGAGGGCACCATTCCTCGCGTGACTCTCGAAGAACTGGCCACTCGCGGTCGATACGAATTCGTCAGTGTCCTGCTTCCCCTTGAAGGGCGTCCGGCAGAAGCTGTCCTGCTGGAAGTGAAACCTTTGCTGGGAAGTTATGGCAAGGCTGAGCCGCTGGCTCAGACTCAGCAGCTGCTCGTCTTTGACACGGCAGCAAATCTGCGAGTCATCGAGCAGATTCTGCAAAAGGTCCCGATTCCGCAGTCTCCGGCCGTCGAGCCTCCCAAACCGTTGTTGACAGTCTACCCTATTGAGCATGCGAACCCGGCTCAGGCGGGCGAAGTTCTGAAAACGATTATTGCGGGCACCGTCGTGGTTGACGCAAAGGCGAGACAGATCTCGGTCAACGCGATTCCTGCAGAACAGGACAAAGCAAAAACCATTATCGGACAACTGGAATCGAATCAGGGACCGGATACGCAGCCTAACCTCAAGCTTTACTCCGTGCAGGTTTCTGATGCCGATCAGATGCTCGCCACACTGAAACTCATCGTACCGGACGGTACGTATCGCATTGATCCGATCTCGGGAAAACTGGTCGCGTGGGCCTCCGACAAGGACCAGGCTCGCATCAGCGAATCCCTGCAGATGATTCAGGCCGAGCAGCCTCAGGGCGGCGGTCGACAGTTGGAGGTCTATACCCTGAAAAAAGCGGATCCGACTGCCGTATCGACGATTCTCGTGACCGTCGTGCCGACCGCTCGCATCACAATGAACGCCGCCACTCGCAGCCTGATCGCCTTCGGAACGCTTGCAGATCATGAAGCCATCCGGGCGCTGATCGAGCAGCTTGAGGCACAGACGGAGACGGCCGGGAGCGAACGAGTTCTCAGGACGTACTCCGCGACGGCGGCGATCTCCACCACGGTCGTCACGCTCATGACCACAGCGGTGCCGAAGGCACAGGTTCTCGCTGATACGGCCAACCAGCGATTGCTCGTCATGGCAACTGCGGATGAACACGCTCAAATCGACCTGCTGCTCAAGGCGCTGGACACTGCTGAAACCTCCGGAAAGCAACTGAAGATCCACGAAGCCGACCGCATCGACACTGTCAGCGTCACTGCGCTTCTGGCAACGTTGACACCTCAGGCGACCGTCACCCTGGATGCGGTGAACAAGCGACTTCTGGTGGTTGCGTCTCAGCAGGATCAGGTCAAAGTTGCCGAAGTGCTTGAGCAGGTTCAAACCGCCGAAGTCGATTCACTGCGTTCGCTGAAGTCGTATCCCCTACAGCCAAAAATTATATCGACCACAGTTATTCCGTTGCTCACCGCATTAGTACCCAGGGCGAGTGTGACGCCGGATGAAGTGAATCGTCGACTGCTGATTACGGCGACCGAAAAGGAACATGTCCTGATTGATCAGGTGATTCAGCAGGTGCAGATGGAGGCTGTCGGAATTCAGCCGCAGCTGAGGTTCTATCCGCTGAAAAAAGCATCAGGCACAACGTCGCTGGTGGTCCTGCAGTCGATTGCACCACTGGCGAAAATCACATTCCAGCCAGACGGAAACCGGTACAGCATCATTGCCACAATGGACGATCACGCAGCCATTGCTGCGACACTGGATCAACTTGAAGCCAGTGCCGCTGAGATCCAGCGCGATCTGAAATTTTACGACGTCGCCAGTCTCGGGGCAACGGATGCCCGCACGCTGCTGGCTGCCACGTATGCTGACGTTACGTTTGTGGCCACGGCTGAGGGCAACAAGCTGATGGCATGGGTGTCACCGATGCAGGATCAGAATATTCGAACGACACTCGAACAGCTCGCCATGGAACGCCCGTTCGAAGCGACGCGCACGATGGAGCTCTATTCGATCACGGATCTTGGCCCGGCAGCTTCCACCGTTCTGGCGCAGGCCGTTCCAAAGGCGACGATTACGGCTGGAGCCCGAGCGGACCAGCTGGCAATAGTGGCCACGTCTGCAGATCATGTAAAGCTGAAGCAGGTGCTGGAGCAGCTTCAGATGGCAAAGTCCGTGCCTGGCCAGAAAGAGCTGACCGTTCACCAGATCAAAGGCATCACTCCCGCATCGGTACTGCAGGTTCTTCAGCCATTGGTTGATGCCGATGTGCAGCTGACGGTCGATCCCGCGGGGCAGCAACTCTTCGTGCGGGCCTTTCCTGAAAAGCAGCTGCAAATCAAGGCGGTTGTCGAACAGGTGACGGCATCGCTGGCAGAGAAGGGAACGCAGACGACAAAGACGTATGTCATCGGTGCTCCCAATGCGGATGAGGCTCAGGAAGTTCTGCTCGCCCTGTTTCCGGATGCGAAAATTGTGACGGATGCCGACCGGAAGATGATCGTCGCGACGGCCACGGCGGAACAGCATGTGATGATCGAGCAGATTTCGAGTCAGATGAAAGGCACGGCACTGGATGAGGACCGACCGATTCCGGCTGTTTACTCTCTCCGCAACTCCAGCGCGACGGAAGTGCAGACGCTTCTGCAATCGATGTATTCGCGATTCGAAAATGTGCGTCTGTCAGTGAATGAAAAAACTGGGCGACTGGTCGTGCTGGCGAAGAAGGAACAGCAGGACGCAATTCGTCTCCTGATCGAACAACTGGACGCCGAAGCGGAAGTTCCGGTCAATCAGGAACTGGCGATCTTTCGCCTGAATCAGCTCGACGGGCTTGCTGTGCAGACAGCTCTGCAGCCGCTGCTGCCGAAGACCGCACAAGTCACTGCCGATCGCATTGGTCGCCAGCTGTTCGTGAGTGCATCTGCAGAAGACATGCCGGCGATTCGTGAAATGGTGCAGCAGATGATGTCATCGCACGGCACCGGCGAAGGCCTTGAAACCCGCAGTTACCGCCTGCGTCCGTATGAAGCCGATGAAGCTCAGGAAGTGCTCGAGAAACTGTTTCCGGACGCCACGCTGGTGACCGACGTTTCTCAGGAGATCCTTGTGGCCACCGCGACGATTCTGCAGCATGAAACAATCACCAAAGTGGTCCGGCAAATGACCAGTCCTGTGTCCGACGAGAACGCTGCGCAGGCGAAAGCTTATCCCTTGCGAGCAGCCGACGGAGAGAACGCCGTGGAGGTTCTGGATTCTCTATTCAGTCGGTCTGACAATGTACGGCTTTCATTTGACGAAAAAACGCGATCCCTGATCGCCGTTGCACGCCCGGAGCAGCACAACATCATTCAGGGCCTGATCGACCAGCTGGAGCCAGGCGGTGCAGACGCCGGAAGTCGCACACTTGCAATTTATGCTTTGCCCAGTGTCGATGGCCTCACCGCTGTCGAAGTCGCCAAAGGCGTCCTGCAGTCGATTGATCCTTCGGCGACCGTGTCATGGGAAAAAACTTCAAAACAGCTGATCGTCTCGACCACAGCGGCCGGACAGCAGGAAGTCAAATCAGCGGTTGAACAGTTTCAGGACAATGATCCCCGTGAAGTGGATGTGATCCAGCTGCGGATGCTCAGCGCGTCGTCCGCTCAGAATGCCATTGAAGGACTGTATGGCGACCGCTTTGCGAAGGACGGCGACTATCCGGTTATTCAGGCAGACGAAGATTCGCAGCAGTTGTTGGTCCGCGGCTCAAAGAAGCAGTTGCAGGACATTCGGATGCTGCTTGTCAGGATGGGGGAACCGGATCTGACTGCAGCCGGAGCTTCCGGAGAACCCGCAAATCGCAATCTGCGAGTCATCCCGATGCAGGGGGACATCGAACCGACATTGCGCAAAATTCAGGACCTGTGGCCACAAGTCCGCCGCAATCCCATCCGCATACTTCGCCCTGATGGCGAAATCCAGCCTGCTGCTCCAGAGCTCAAACAGGAAGGCCAGTTCTCAGTTCCGGCAGAGTCCCTGAGTCAGGATATGACAGACGCTGCCACGACCCAAACGGTGAACAAAGACGCAACATCACAGCCTCCCGCAACTCAGGCTGCGGAACCCAAAACAAACGAACGCGCAGGTGTCGCGCAGGACGCAGTTGACGAACCAGCACCGATCGTCATCATCCCCGGTCTCGGACGAATCACGATTGCGTCCGACGATACGGCGGCGCTCGATCAACTGGAATCCATCCTGCGAGCCATGTCGCCGATCCCTGTTGGAACACCCGGAAATCGTAATCGGGATTTTTCCGTCTATCAGCTGCGTAACGCCGGCGCGGAAGATGTTGCCGAGACGCTGGAGGCTGTCTACGAAAGCCGAGCCGGCACGCTGGCGTTCGACTCGGTCGTGATTGTTCCCGAGCCACGCATGAATGCCCTCATCGTGTACGGCGGACGCACGGACCGCGATCGGATTGAACAACTGCTGGAAATCCTTGATACCGAAAAGCTTCCGGATTCGGGACGCATTTTCAGAACTCAGGTCATTCCTGTGAAGCATGCCGATGCGGAGAAAGTCGAAACCGTTCTCAAAGGTGTTTACCGCACTGAGTTGTCGGCGGGGGGATCACGTCGAAACATCGAAATTCCAGCCGGGATTGATTCATCGGTGGCCAACGTGCTGCGACAAATCAACGCCGCGGCATCAGCCCCGTTGCTCACCATTGAGATTCAAGTCGAAACAAACTCTCTCGTCGTGAAGGCACCACAGAACCTGATTGAAGAATTGTCCGAACTCGTCACGCAGCTCGACGAATCCTCTGCCACGAACCGCGCTCAGGGAGTCACCTTGATTCCGCTCAAACAGACGAACACCCGTCGAGTGATGAGGATCCTGGACGATGTTCTGGACTAGTGTGCTCTGGCAAACCTTGAAATTGGGGATTCATCTGATGAGCCGCTGCACGCACCCTACGATTAAACTGGCGCGTTCCGGCTCATAGAACCAACCCCAAATCTTTGCCATGACAGAGCACTCGTTCGAGTGTCCCCTGTGTGCAGCGTCTCCACGTCAGACGCCTACGCGACAGGTCAATATCCACGCTTTTTCCCACACTCGGCCAGAGACACCCCATCTTTCCAGGACAATTTAATCTCACTCGTTGCGACGGGAAATTGCTGGCTTTTCAGAAGTCCAACTGCGAGAATGCCGATCATGGAGAAGTGATCCGGTTTGAGAATCTGCGAAAGACCGCAACAATATTGATGAAGACGCAAAGCTAACCTAAACTGCCCACCTTGAATGCTGTTCTGTCAACGTATTGATAGCAGCATCCCGCCGAATTCCCTCCCGCCGAAATCAATCCTACCCTCGGCACCATTCGGAAAACCCTATGAGTACGATTTTGAAACGCCCCACGGCGTATCGAGAAGTGCCGCGCCGTATGACGGCGGAAGAACTCGATCAGATTCAGCGTCTCTTTTCCACGGACGGTCTTTCGTCAGTCACCAGCGAATTTGGATTTGTCAGCGACCTTCAGGCGCTCCAGTCCATCGCATATTCGCTGGGGATGTCAGTTGTTGACCTTGCGAAGGAAACGATCGATCGCTCGATTCTGGAAGGCTTTCCGGTTCGGTTGCTTCATCGTCATGGGGTTTTCCCGATCGATCGGAGTCCTGCATCGATCCGAATTGTGATGAGCAATCCGTTTGATGTGCAGGCGGCGGATGCCGTGTCTGCTGCGACGGGATTATTTGTGATGACTTCGCTGGCATTGCCTTATGAAGTGGCAGCGCTGATCAAGACTCACCTCGGTGTTGGAGCTCAAACGCTTGACGGACTGATGGCACAGGTGGCGGACAATGCTGACGAGATTGAGATTCTCGGTGACCTCAGCTTCGAAGAATCCGAAGCGGCAGCCATGGCTCAACAGGCCTCTGTCGTTCGACTGGTGAATGATATCCTGACCGAAGCTGTGAATGTTCGAGCCAGCGATATCCACATGGAAGCTCAGGCGTCCGGGATGAAGATTCGCTATCGGATTGACGGTGTGTTGCAGAATCAACCCGTGCCAGCAGAGCTGAACCGCTTTCAGGCTGCGATTCTGAGTCGACTCAAGATCATGGCTCGGCTCAACATTGCCGAGAAGCGAGTTCCTCAGGACGGTCGTATCAAGCTGCGAGTCTCCAGTCGCGAAATCGACATCCGCGTTTCCATTATCCCGATGTTGCATGGCGAAGGCGTCGTGATGCGGGTGCTGGACAAAGATGCGATGAAGTTTTCGCTGTCGGGCGTCGGCATGGAAGATGACACCTGCACACGCTTTCGCGAACTGATACGACTCCCGCACGGGATCGTGCTGGTGACGGGCCCCACGGGCTCCGGCAAGACAACAACGCTTTACAGTTCTCTGGCGGAGATCAAGAGCGAACGCAATAAGATCATCACCACAGAAGATCCGATTGAGTATCAGCTGGAAGGGATCAATCAGATTCAGGTGAATCACAAAGTCGGCCTGACGTTTGCCGCCTGTCTCCGCAGTATTCTGCGACATGACCCGGACGTCGTACTGGTCGGCGAGATTCGGGACTTTGAAACCGCAGAGAATGCAGTGCAGGCATCGCTCACCGGCCATATGGTCTTCAGCACTCTGCACACCAACGACGCTGCCGGCTCTTTCATGCGTCTGGCAGATATGGGTGTTGAGCCCTTTCTGATCAGCAGCACGCTGGAAGGTATTATGGCGCAGCGACTGGTGCGAACACTGTGCAAACACTGTCGCGAACCGTACATGCCATCGGACGAAGAAGTACCAAGCGACTTTCCACTGGGGGACTACACGGCCGGGCAACCCATTTACCGCGCGAAGGGTTGTCGGCAGTGCCGCGGCACGGGATATTCCGGACGCCTCGGCATTTACGAGCTGCTGGTCAGCAACGACGAGATCCGGGTTCTTGCCAGCGAGCGGCGTAGTACGAATGAAATCCGAAAGGCGGCGATCGCCAGCGGTATGAGAACTCTGCGCCAGGACGGCTGGATCAAAGTTGCTCGGGGAGTCACAAGCGTCGAAGAAGTTTTGCGCGTGACGAAAGCGGAATAGAGTCCATCGAACAGCAGCCCGGAACCTGCATGGCATGGCTCTGGATCGGTCCCGCGGATTCAGCCGTTTCGATCCGTTATTTCAAATATCTGCGCCGGGGGGCAGCAGTGCCGGAATTCACTTACATCGCCAGAACGATCAGTGGTCAGGATGTGAAAGGCCTGATCTCTGCTGACTCGCGCGGTGATGTGATGGCGATGCTGACGCAGCGGTCGCTGTTTCCGATGACAGTCACGGCAGCGAAGCCACCGCTGTTCAGGTTCAGGCTGAATCGTCCCGTTCGGGCCGAGTTACTGGCCTCAACGCTCACGCAGTTGTCCGATCTGCTTACCAACGGGGTTCCACTGCTTCAGGCACTGGACTTGATCGCTCAGCAGGCCACGCATGATCATCTCAAAGACGTCCTCACGGATGTGCGTTCACAAATCGCCGACGGCAAACAGCTCCATGAAGCCATGGGAACCCATCGCGATGTGTTCAGCGACCTGACGCTTTCGATTATTCGGGCGGGAAGCGAAGGCGCGTTTCTGGAGGCGGCTCTGCAGCAGACAGCTGAGTTCCTCGAACGTCAGGAAGAGTTGCGCGCGAAGATCAGGGGAGCGATGGCCTACCCCGCGTTTCTTGCGTTTGCCGGCAGTTCAGTGACGCTGGTACTTATCATCTTTTTTGTGCCGAAGTTTTCGGAACTTTTTGCCCAGCTGGAACGCCAGGGGACTCTCCCGATACCCACAATTATCCTGTTGTGGCTCAGCGATTTCCTCGGACGCTTCGGGATTCTGGTTGCCATGGCCGCGGCGGCCGGCATTGCGTTGCTGCGGCGCTGGGCTGGCTCACCGAATGGGCGCGAGAGACTGGACCGCGTTAAGACCAAAGTGCCGGTCTTCGGACCAATTATTCTCAACAGTGCCGTGTCAAGATTCTGCCGGATTCTGGGAACCCTGCTGAGAAACGGCGTACCAATGCTGAAGGCGATGGAAATCAGCAGCGATTCTTCCGGTAATGTTGTGCTGGGGCAGGCGATTCGCAAGTCTGCTGAGAACATTTCGGCGGGAGAATCACTGTCAACACCGTTGACAAAATGCGGGCTGATTCCTGCCAACATCATGGCGATGATCAGCATTGCTGAAGAAGCCAACAATTTGGAACGTGTCCTTGGCAACGTTGCTGACGGGATCGACAAAAAGGTCGCTCGGCAACTGGACACGATGGTGCGACTGATCGAACCTGCACTGCTGATGGTCATGGGCAGTGCGGTTCTGTTTGTGATTGTGGCACTGTTGTTGCCGGTGTTTGAAATGAGTACTTCAATGAGTTAAAGGAGGATGAGATGCAAAAGGTTGTTTTTCGGAATGTGAAGCAGACTCGATCGCAGGTACAGCAGAGGAATTTTGCTCGCCGAGCCTTCACGCTGACAGAACTTCTGATCGTGATGGCGATCCTTGTATTGCTGGTCTCTCTGATCGGGCCTCGCCTGCTGGGAGCCAAGAAGAAGGCTGATATCAACGCTGTCAAGACCCAGATCGGCATGTTTCAGTCCGCGCTGGAACGTTATGCGGTCGATATGAACAGGTTTCCTTCATCCGAAGAAGGACTGGCAGCTCTGGTATCCCAGCCCAGTGCGGATGGCAGCGACGTTTCTTCATCCGACTCCGGGAGCAGCGACGACACGCCGGCAGAAGGCGGAAGTTCAGAATCCAGTGGCGCTACCTGGGACGGGCCTTACCTGAAGACCGAGACTTTGCCCAGCGATCCGTGGGACAAGCCGTATTCGTACGAATATCCGCCCACACATAACAAGATCAACCTGCCGGACATCTGGTCATTCGGTCCTGACGGCCAGGAAAACACCGAAGACGACATCGTGAGCTGGACTGGCGATGGTGGTGAAGGTTCAGACCGATCGTCATCGGGAGATTCAAAAGAATAGGGGGCGATCGAGAAATATCTGTCATCGAATTGTGTGATTTATGTACCTTGGACATTCTTGTCCGAGTCCTCGCCAGAGGCCGTTCCGCCAGCGAAGGTTTCCTGAGTTACATTAACTATCCCTCGCGCGGCCAATCTGGAGACATTTTTCGCTGCAATACACGAACCCAAAGCCTGAAGTCTAAGTTTTCCAGACCATGCGACCGACATGAATGTCCATCCTACAGACCTATGCATCACTTCCAATCCCCGAAGAAGCGTCACGCTCGCCATCGCAGTGGATTCTCGCTGGTCGAACTGCTGATCGTGATGGCGGTTCTGGCTGCTGTGGCTGCGCTGACAGTTCCGGCAATGCGGGGGCCATTGGACAAGAGCCGCCTCACCGGAGCCGCGAAGCAGTTGCAGGCAGCCCTTGCCAAAGCGCGGGCGCTGGCGATTCGAGAGGGCTCGTCGATTCATTTTCGCTATGAGATCTCCGGCGACCACTATGTTATTGAACGTGCGCCATCGCAAGCCAGCATGCTGGTAACCGTGCTCGAAGATCCGACGGGTGAGGCCACCGCTCCGTCGGGACTAACGACTGAGAGTGCCCGACCGTCGGCGCCGGATTCTGACGCTGCATCCGCAGCTGCATCTGCATCGCCAATTCTCCGAGATGGTCAGTTACCGACCGGAGTGACGTTTGCGGAACCGTGGGAACTTGCCTCTGATTCGGGCGTCACGGAAGCATTGTCTGAAGCCACATCAGCGGGCATCGGACGGCGTCGCTGGTCGGATCCTATTCGCTTCGCGCCCAGCGGTCGCACATCGGACCACGTTGTTCGGCTTGCTGGTCAGCGCGACTTCTTTGTGGATGTAACGCTGCGAGGCCTCACGGCGATGGCCAGCTATTCGGCACCAGCTCGTATGGCACCAAACCCTGCGACGCAGGGTGTTCCGGAAATTCCGGGAGTGGTGCGATGAGAGGCAGTTATCGGCCGGAATGGCACCGTGTCGCGTCTGTGCAGCAACTTGAATCGCACCAGCGACGGGGAGCACAGAGCGGTGCGTTTCGCTGCGCGGCGCACACCGTCAAGGGGTCTCGTTCCGGATTTTCGCTCATTGAAGTCATCATTGCCACGGCCATCCTGATGGGCAGCGCGATTGTCCTGGCTCGCCTGGCGGGCATGGGGCGGGATCAGGCGCAGAAGGCGAAGCTGCACTCCGATGCTCAGCAGGTATGCGAACAGACGATAAATGAGCTGCTGCTGGGATTGCGTCCGCTGGAACTCGTCGAATCGATGCCGCTGATCCCGCTGCCGAAGCCGGTTGAAGAGCTTTCGGATGAGATGATTCAGCAGGAGTTGTTTGCAACGCCGGACACGGCACCGGAACGGGTTGTCGATGAAACAAATGCCGAGTGGAATCATTCGATACGCACGGAATTGCTTCCGAACATTCCGGGGATGTGGAACCTGACGGTCGAAGTCGTCCAGGGTGACGAAACATTGCCCCGTCCGATTCGCTTCTCGCTGACTCGCTGGATTGCTGGTCCACCACCGAAAGGTGCGTTTGACGAATTGTCGCGGGGACTGAATGAGCCGCAGTCATTGCAGCAGGGAGACCTGTTGTGAAGCAGCAAAACGCGATGCACTTCAAAGGAGCGTCATGGGGCCGCCTCTCCGGGCACAATGATCACGCAGCACGAAAACGAGGAACGCGGCAAAAAGGATGCCAGGATCAGGGCTTTCTGAAGTCTCTTTCCCGCGAGGCCCGGTGTGCTTACACACTCATCGAGATGCTGATCGCATCGGTTCTGGTCGCGGCATTGATGTCGGTCGTCTGGGGCATGATGTCGATGTACAACCGCTATCTTACGGCCGGACAAACGCAGGCTGTGGAACAGCAGTTGATTCGCTCCGTATTGCAGCTGATGGAGGATGATCTGCAAGGCGTTTCCGTGCCCGACACCAATCCGACGATTGTGCCAGCAGTGGAAGCGTCTCGTGACTTCACGTCCTCAGGCCGTGGCGTTCAGGAAATCCCGCTCGATCCATTGCCTGACGCGTCCGCGACTGACATCAATGAGCCATCCGTGTTCTCGGGTGTGGCGGCTGCAGGAAGTCTGGTCTCACCTGGTCGGATTTCGCTGACCGGCAACAGTTCATCCGTCCGACTTTCCATCGAACGGGTCACTCTGGATGCTCAGCCATTTGCCGCCGAGTCACCTTATGACTCTGGCATCGATTCCGCGTTGCCGCAACCCGCACAGGAGACACAGGTATCATTTGAGAATTCCATCAGCGTCGAAGGTATTGCTCCGAAGGTGGCCGAGCATCAAACGGTCATCTGGCAGTTTCAGGCTCCCGGAACCATCGCAGGGACTCAGTCGCTTCGCCCCGGTCTGTACCGAATTCAGGCGGATTCGCTGTCACTGCTCACAGCCTTAAGTCAGCAGGAGCCGCTGCCGGAAAATCGGGTTTCGGAAGAGGATGCGTCAGTGGATCGTACGACACTCGAGGCACTGTTGTTTCCTGCTGTGGATAGCCGCGTTGAGTCGGATTCTGCGGTGGGCGATTTGCAGAAGATTCAGGCCGTTCCGCAGTTTGATGTCGTCCCGGAAATTGTCAGTTGCCGCTTCGAATACTTCACCGGTGCGGCGTGGGCAGCGACATGGGACAGCGACCAGCAGCAAGGCCTTCCGGTGGCCATTCGAGTTCGACTGAGACTCGTCACTGCTGAAAACCTGGCGAAGCTGAATCAGTTCATCGGCGGAAGTGATGTGCTGAAGTCACCACTGGACGAAGCCCTGAATTCCACCACTTCAAGGCCGTCACAGCCAGGTGTCGAAGCCCGCGATCCTGCGGCGGATCCGCTGGCGTCTATCCCGACACGATTGATCGAACGAATCATCCTGGTGCAGCCGGTGAGTGGGCCAATGCCGCAGCCGGGGATCGATGAAAATGGATTGGACGCCGTCGCCAATGCCTCAATGCAGGAGGCCATGCGATGACGCGGCTACAACCGCAATCAGGCTTACGGCTCCGGCAATGGCAGTGGTCCGTTGTGCAGCCGGGAGCACAGGAGCAGAATTCGCGTCGTGGCGTCGTACTCATCATCGTGCTTGTGCTTGTGATGATGGTTGCCCTGGCGGGATTTGGATTTCTGGCGGCGATGTCCACAGAATACGAAGCTGCGAGACTCAATGGCAGCATGAGACAGGCAAAACAAACCATGGCATCGGCGGAATCCACACTGATCTGGTTCGGGGGCTTGTCGGAACGTGAACGCACCGTCATGGGCGGTTGGCATCAGAATCCGGCCCTGTTTCGAGGCCATCCAGTCGAAGCTCTCAGGGAACCAGGCTCGGGGAATTCGGGAGTCACGACATCGGCGAGTCGACTTGTGGAACAGCCAGTGGCCCCCGACAAGGGCGATGATCGCTGGCGATTCTCAGTGGTGTCACTTGAAGTCACCCCGGAACAGGAAAGCGTGCTGCGATTTGGCCTGCAGAATGAATCTGCGAAGCTTAATCCTGCCAGCCTGCTGCGATGGGAACAAGCCTCTCCGGGACAGGGCCGATTGTCGCTGATGCAATTGCCCGGCGTGACAGAAGCCATTGCGGATGCGATTCTTGACTGGATCGACGCCGACGAACAGACACGCGAGTTCGGTGCAGAAACAGAATACTACCAGACCCTTGACCGCCCCTATCGAGCCGCCAATGCGCTGCCTCGCCAGTTGACCGAACTCCTTTACGTTAAAGGCGTGACTCGACAAATGCTGATGGGTGTTCAGTCAGCAATCGCAGGGAACAATGAACCGGACGCGCTGCAGTTGCAGCGGCCTGCCATCGACGCCACCGGAGATCTTGTGTCCAGCTCGGCCGCAGTGGGAGTCGGCTGGACTGAGTTTCTCACACTGCACTCTGCCGAACGCAACCGCAATCGGGCTGGGCAACCGCGGATTTTTCTCAACGCCGGCAGTCTGACACAGCTCGAACAGCAGCTCGCCGGAGTGCTGCCGGAAAACCTTGTGCGGTACGTGCTGCTCGCGCGAATCTACGGGATGACGACTGCAGCAGAATCGCAGGCAGGTATTGAACCGTCCGCCGTTCCGTTTTCATCGTCGATGGTGCCGGCATTTCGCATCGCGTCGCTGGCGGATCTGATTGATTCGGTTGTGCCGGTACTGACTCCTTCCGGGACGATTGCTGTGCAGAGTCCTTTGCAGACGAGCAGCCCGGAGTTTGCGTCACTGGCCGCACGGCTGTTTGATCTTTCGACGGTCCATGCCGAACCGGTGATCTACGGACGCATTCATCTCCATTCAGCGTCGGAGACTGTGTTGAGAACGATTCCTGGGCTGACGCCGGAAGTTGTCACTCAATTGCTGACCCAGCGAGACACTCTGGAGATAACCGAGTCCGATTCTGTGGCCTGGTTATTGTCTCGCAACGTGCTTGACCTTGCTGTTTTTCGTCGAGTGTTCCCGGAACTCACCACGGGCGGAGACGTGTTTCAGGGCGAAATCATTGTGCATCGGGCAATCGGTGGCCCAATGCTTCGGCGAAATCTGATCCTTGATGCGGCCTCCTCACCCGTGCGGCGGGTACAATGGGCCGATCTGACGGAATCACCGATGCGGTATTCCGAGGAGTTGTTGCTTCCACGGCTGTAGTTCGGGTAAGGTGGTTTACACCGAGTGCTCTGTCAGCGATGAAACGGTTCTTATGCCACGTCTTCTCGTCATCAACTGGAATGCCCGCACTTTGCGATTCGTTCACGCGGACGCTGATCGTCAGGGACGGCTGCGCGTGGTGGACGCCGGGCAGGAAGAACTCACGACCGACGGCGAAACAAACGCGGCGGTCATCGCCGGTGTACAGCAACTGGTGACGAGGCTGAAGGCTGACAAATCGCGGATCCTGATTCTGATGAATCGCGGATCCGTGGATTCCGCCACATTCACCGTTCCGCCAGCGGCTGAATCTGAACTCCCTGCACTCGTGCAGAACATGGCGGTGCGTGATATTCCTGGCGCGACAGAACAGACTCCGATTGACTTTATCGCGTATCCCCCGCAGGCGGATGGTACGCGATCGATCAGCGCGATGGCACTGGTGGCGGAAGACCATCTGCTGGTTCGCCAGTTGATTCAGAAAGCGGGATGCCGATCAGCGCGTGTTCTCGTCAGCACTCATCCGCTGCGGGCCTATGTGCCGGCTGAGATTCGGAATAAACATGCCGTCAGTACAGACTCTGACGAGGCAACGCTGATCGTGAGCCGCGGCGATGATGTGGCGGATGTCCTGCTCTGTGTCGGTGGATTGCCTTTGCTGTCGCGAACAATCCGCCTTGCGGCCGATGTCCCGCAACTGGAAATCAATCGCTACCTCCGCGGGGAAACTCAGCGCACACTGATTTCTGCGGGTGGGCAGAGAACTCAGTTGCCAAAAATTGCACATGTCGTGATTGTGGGAAATGAGCAACAGACTGAGGGACTGGATGACTCATTGGCTGAACATTTCCAGGTCTCTGCGGCGGTCGTGCGACCGGCGTCGATGCTGGCCGATCCCGATTCGTCCGATTTGCTTGTCAGCATCGTCAACTCCGGCAGCTTTGCACCCTTGCTGGCCGCCGCATTTGAAGATGGCTCGTCGATTGCTCCGGCCATCGACTTTGCCAATCCACGTCGACCGCCGCTGACAGTCAACCGAACCAGACAGATCATGGCGATCGCCGGCGTTCTGATGCTGATGATCGGCGGTGGCTATTATTACGTCTGGACCCAGTTCAGTGAGATCGACGAAGAGAACGCCAGACTTGTCACCAGGCTGAACGAGCTGAATGAAATTGTGAAAGACACGCAGGCCAGACGGCAATTGGCAACAATTCTGGCCGCGTGGGACAGGAACCGCATCAGTTGGCCGGATGAATTCAGAGACCTCACGCAGCGAATTCCATCCAGACCAGACCTTGTCGTGCAACAACTGATAATTTCATCTGTCGGCCCGGGCACAGCAGTCGCCACATTTCGCGGCGTCGGCAAACAGCCCGAAGTGATTGCACAAATGGAGAGTAATCTCCGCGACAAGTATCACGAGATTCGTGTTCCCGGTGTGAGAGAACAGCAGGATGGGACGAAGGTCACTTCAGCGTTTCAGGCCACATTGACCATTCGCAGACGCCCGCCGTCGCAATACGTTCATACGCCGCCAGTCAGTTCAGCGACGGATACGGGCACCGATGATGAGAAAGAGATGGCCGCGGAAACGTCGGCTACCTCGACGGATGCTGAAAAGGTGGTTCAAAAGCCATGAAACCAACTCGCCGCCAGTTGCTCCTTGCCGTCCTTGCCGTCATTGCCGTGATTCAGGTGGGTGACTGGGTGCTCAACACCATGATTCAGGGACCGCTGCAGGCGCGCCGCGCGAAGACGGAACAACTGCATGAAGACATCAGGAAGCGTGAATCACTCCTGGCAGAATCACGGAATGCGGGCAAGCAGGTGGATGCATGGCAAAGGCAATCGCTGCCAGCGGATCCCGATGTCACTCGATCCGTGTATCGCAGTTGGCTGTTGAGCATCGTCAAAAACACAAAACTCCGCAATGCCACGGTCGATTCCGGCTCACCCTCCACCCGCCGCGCGAAGGATAAGACAGTGCTGTATCGCAGCATGCCGTTCAGTGTCAGAGCCCGCGGGTCACTCGCTCAGTTCAATGAATTCCTGTTTCTGTTTTCGAGGGCCGGGCATCTGCATCAGATCGCCAGTCTGACACTGAATCCCATCAGCAGCACAGGACAGTTTGACATCTCACTGGGAATTGAGACGTTGCTGTTGCCCGGACGAAAAGGTAACGACCTGAACTCAGCACCATCGGCATTACTGGCGTCTGCAGAATTCAAAGACTATGCCTCCATCGCCAAAGACAATATCTTCGGCATCGACGGGGCTGATCCCATGCAGCATACGATGATCAGCGGAATCACCTTCAGCAATGGCACTCCTCAGGTCTGGATCACGGAGCAACTTCTCGACAAAGTCACTCAGGTCGGGGCGGGAGCCGAATTTGACACGGTCGCACTCAGTGGTCGAATTCTGGAAGTCCATGATCAGGAAGTCATCGTCGAAACATCCGGGGAACGCATGAGGTTCCCCATTGGACAGCCGTTTTCAGCCGCCAGAAAGATCGTCGAGGCCGAATGACTTTCTTCCCGAAGACAGTCAACTCATCGCGACTCTGAAAACGCATGGCTGTGTTTGACACAAATGTTCAGCGGAGACGTGCTTGATTCCCCTTGCATCTGGTGTGCCGGTAATTAGGATCCAGACCTGTTCGCCTGCCGAAATGATCCCACCCGCCTTCATGGCCAGTCTGTTTACCAGCAATACCGTTCAAAAAATGTAATTCTGACTCCTGCTATAGTTGTGTTGCAAACACACCAACTTCAGCAAGGAGTCACGACATGGACGAGCAG